>NZ_JACAXE010000006.1:0-107423 GCF_013391565.1 Acinetobacter sp. SwsAc6 | reverse complement strand
GTGTTGCAGGTGTTGCAGGTGTTGCAGGTGTTGCAGGTGTTGCAGGTGTTGCAGGTGTTGCAGGTGTTGCAGGTGTTGCAGGTGTTGCAGGTGTTGCAGGTGTTGCAGGTGTTGCAGGTGTTGCAGGTGTTGCAGGTGTTGCAGGTGAGCCTAAAGGCTTCCACTCATAATGACCAGTACTAAGTTCTACAATTTCACCCACCCCAGGAAAAGGCAAATGCGGTGCAGCAATCCAAGTATGAGCCTGTGCATACTGTGCAAATAATGACTCACGTGTGTGACTGGCCTGTACAGGATCAGTATCAAAATCAACCGAAAGTTTAGGTTCAATAAACTGTAAAGTATGCGAATGGACAATATCACCAACAAAGACCAATGCCTTATTTTGGCTCTTTAACAAATAAGAATAATGCCCAGGTGTATGTCCAGCGCTTTGTATAACCTCTATGCCATTAATATCTGAACCTGCTTTAAATGTCCTTAAACTTTTAGACAACTGATAAGGTGCCAATACCGCCTTAATTTGCGCTGCTGTAGCTTGATAATTTGCTCGCTTGTCTTCTGCAACACTTTGCGGAACTTGCTCTGCCGACCAAAAAGCAAGCTCGGGCTCACTCACATATACCGTCGCGAGTGGAAAAACAGCGACATTATTTTGCGTCAAACCACATACATGATCTAAATGTAAATGCGTCAGCATTATGCTATTAATATGCGATAGTTTATAACCTGCTGCCTGAATATTCGTGGCCATCGCACCGAGTTTATCGCCCATACAACTCCCTGCACCATTATCTACAAGGGTTAAATTACCGTGACGATCATCAATTAAAAACGCATTGACACTGGTAGGCAAATACTGGGATTGAGACAAGTTGGCTTTTGCAAAAACTTGTTGTACCTCTTCTGGGCTCAGATTTTTATTAAACAAACTTCCTTTTAGATCAATCGAGCCATCACGTAGCGCAATCACTTTATATTCACCAAAGTTAAATGCAAAATAACCTTGCTCAGTCAGTGCTTCATTGACGACTGTCGCTGTTGTAGGTTGCACTTCGGTGGCATTGGCCTGAAAAGTCAAACAAGCCAATAGGATGAGGAATATATTATTTTTCATGGTACTGCCTTATCAAAACGCTACCTCAATCTAAACTGAAGTAGTAATCTTATTATTCAATGTCGTTATAGGAATTTTGTGCGGCAATTTTGCCTGATTTTTATGCATTTTTTAAGTCTTAAACTGACTTTAATCACATTAAATTTTAAATTTACTGCTAAAAGCATGTGTTTTAGTGTAATTGTCTTACTCAATTTTCAGTCACATTTAAGTTATGCCTCATAAAATGAATGAAATATAAAACTTTCACCATGACACATGAGTAGCTATTCCCCATACAAAGGCAAAACTGGCGTTAAGCGTATTTTAAACGCAACTCAATATTCTATCGCTGGTTTTAAAGCCGCATTTCAAAATGAAGCCGCATTTCGACAAATCGTGTTGATAAATGCGATCCTTATTCCAATCAGCTGTTTTCTTCAGGTGAGTCGCATAGAACATGCCCTGATGATTGCGGTCTGCTTGTTTGCACTTATTGTTGAGTTATTTAACTCTGCAATTGAAGCTGTTGTAGATCGGGTTTCTTTAGATAAACACCCCCTTTCTAAAAATGCCAAAGATATGGGCAGTGCTGCACAATTTGTCGCATTAGCCATTATTTTCTTTACTTGGCTCATTATTCTTTGGCCAAATCAAAGCTAAATACTCTATAAATATAGTGCAAGACTAATGCGAATAATCAATAAAAAGCGGGCCAAAGCCTGCTTTTTTTATGTATATATTTTTGACTTAAATAACTAAGTAATAGGAATAAAAAAACCCAGCTTATGCTGGGTTTTTTCGAATCAGTTCAGTGCTTAGTGAGCAGCGAATTGGTTCATTGTGTTTTTAGCATCATCGTGCGCTTTAAGAGCGTTGTCACCAGAGAAGATCTCTTTGTGGTCATCACCGATGTCCGAACCAGCCATTGCTTGGTGTTTAACACAAGCGATACCGCCACGGATTTCTTTACGCTGTACGCCAGCAACATAAGCCAACATACCTTCAGAACCGAAGTAACCTTGAGCAAGCTCGTGAGTAGAAAGAGCAGCTGTGTGGTAAGTCGGAAGTGTGATCAAGTGATGGAACACACCAGCTTCACGAGAAGCATCTGCTTGGAATGTACGTACTTTTTCGTCAGCATCAGCAGCTAATTCAGTAGCATCGTACTCAGCGCTCATTAGTTTAGCGCGGTCGTAAGCAGAAACGTCTTTACCTTCAGCAACCCAACGGTCGTAAGCTTGTTGACGGAAGTTTAAAGTCCAGTTGAATGAAGGCGAGTTGTTGTAAACAAGCTTAGCATTTGGAACTGTTTCTTTAACACGGTTAACCATGTGAGCGATTTCTTCAACGTTTGGCGTTGCAGTTTCGATCCAAAGAAGGTCAGCACCGTTTTGAAGGCTAGATACACAGTCAAGTACAACGCGGTCGATTTGCGTGTCTGGACGGAATTGGTACAAGCCAGAAGCAAGACGTTTTGGACGGTGAAGTTTACCGTTACGCTTGATTAGGATTTCGTCTTCTTGAGCTTCTGAAATGTCGATTTCAGTAGTATCTAAGTAGCTGATGTATTGAGAAGCGATGTCGCCTGGCTCTTTAACCACTGGGATTTTTTGAGTCAAGTCAGCGCCTTCAGAGTCAGTACGTGCAACGATGATACCGTCGTCAAGACCCATTTCTAAGAATGCATAGCGAAGAGCGTGGATTTTCGCGATGAAGTCTTCGTGTGGAACTGTTACTTTACCAGCTTGGTGACCACATTGTTTAGCATCAGATACTTGGTTTTCGATTTGAAGTGCACAAGCACCCGCTTCGATCATTTTCTTAGCTAGTAAGTAAGTTGCTTCTTCGTTACCGAAACCAGCGTCGATGTCCGCAATAATTGGCACAACGTGAGTTTGGAAACCGTCGATTTGAGCAGTGATTTCAGCAGCTTTAGCAGTATCACCAGCTTCGTTTGCTTTTTTAAGCGCACGGAACAAGTCGTTTAATTCTTTAGCGTCAGCTTGACGAAGGAAAGTGTAGATTTCTTCGATCAATGCAGGTACTGAAGTTTTTTCGTGCATAGATTGGTCAGGAAGTGGACCAAATTCTGAACGAAGCGCAGCAATCATCCAACCAGAAAGGTAGATGTAGCGACGTTCTGTAGTACCGAAGTATTTTTTGTTCGCAATCATTTTTTGCTGTGCGATGAAACCGTGCCAGCAACCTAGTGATTGAGTGTATTTGCTAGAGTCTGCATCGTATGCAGCCATATCACGACGCATAATTGCAGCTGTGTATTTCGCGATGTCTAAACCAGTTTTGAAACGGTTTTGCAGTTGCATGCGTGCAGCATCTTCTGGGCTGATGTCGCGCCATGTTGCACCGAATTTTGCTTTTAATTCGCGGATTGCATCAATCGCTGATAAATATGTAGTCATGATATTTTCCTGTAATAATATTAGGATTTCCCAAACGAATGGCTAAAATCATACCCTCAATTTATTGTTCAGATTTAGAGCGCTTCGTTTCGATGAACTTAGATTAGATTGGCCAATAAAATTAATCCAATATTCTGTATTAATTTTCGATATTTATTTAAAAAATGGGTAGATCAAAGTCTAAATATATTTTAACCAAAATTATATAAGTTGTTGTTTTTAAATAATTTATGTTATTTATTTTTAGTTTATTTTTCACCCAAGTTGTTTTCTTTTTATTCATTAGACTTAAGTCTTGAAAGACTTTAAAAATGTGAATTTTTACTAAAAATTGGCAAAACTGATCAATATCACAACACTTTTTAACTTAACTGAGCGGTTTGTTTTTAGCTTTTAAATGCTAATTTCATCAGTAAAAATAAGTATTAAATATTCCTGTTCATATTCACATGTGAATGCGAATTTTTATCTTCTTTAAGACGCTATGTAGCGCTCATGCCCTCGCGGAACAGTTGAATTTATTAGGCTAACTGTATTTTTTAGCCTGCAATTGGACGTCTTTTTTTTCATCAGTTTATTACACAAGGCGGATGGCTTATGGCATAATCAAAATAATTTCATGATTTTATTTTCGGTATTTATTTTATGAATCTGGAGCGTGTCGATCTTAATCTACTCATTTACCTTGACGTGCTACTTCGTGAAAAAAATGTAACGCGTGCTGCAGAACAATTAGGCGTAACCCAACCTGCAATGAGTAATATTTTACGTCGTCTACGTAATTTATTTAATGATCCGCTTTTGATTCGTTCTTCTGAAGGTATGACACCGACAGAACGTGCCTTAGAATTACAACCGCGTATTCGCGATGCACTTTCTGATCTCTCAATGATTTTGGAACCGCGTACCGAATTCCGACCTTATACCTCTAATCGCGTTTTTCGCATTATGACCTCTGACTATGCCGAAGCGACTTTAGTACCTCGCTTAGTCAAAGCACTCCGCTCAGAAGCACCAAATGTCGTACTCGACTTTTTAACGCCAAGTGATGTGTCTTATCGTGATATGGAACAAGGTAAGGTCGATCTTGCAATTAACCGTTTTAATGAAATACCGCAAAGTTTCCACCAAGTTCTGGTTTGGCGTGACAGTTTTTCTTGCCTACTCAATGGTAAACACCCCGCAGCCAATAACCTCAATTTAAAAAGCTATTTAGATGCTCAACATATCTGGGTATCTAAAACAGGTATGGGCGTTGGCTTTGGTGTCAATCCAGAAAAGCAAGCAGGCTTAGGTTGGATTGACCAAGCCTTAGAACGTATTGGCCAAAAGCGTAAAATTTCTGTATTTACACGTCATTATCAAATGCCTGGGCTATTGGCTTCCAATGTTGATTTAGTTGCGACCCTACCGACACGTATTGCGCGCCTTCAAGCAAAAAGCCAAAACTTACTGATTAAAGACCCACCATTTTATATTCCAGAATTTGAATTAAAAATGGCTTGGTGTCCTTTATTACATCATCACCCTGCACATCGCTGGTTACGTCAGCTTATTTTGTATGTTGCACGCCAAATGATTGAAGAAGAAAACCGTGAATTTTTAATGAATAACTCTCAATTTTCTCATTATTAAACATAAATTTTCATAAATTCTTCTTTTTTAAGCTTATACTAGAACTCAAGGAAATCATTAAATTGATCTCCTTGAGTTTTTTTATGTTAAAAATATTCAAAATAATGATGATCCACAGGTGCCTCAGTGAGCCTCTTCCAAAACATCCTAATCATCGTCATCCTTATTGCGGGAGCTGGTTTTTTATCTTTAACTGAAATCGCCCTTGCTGGTGCACGTAAAGTTAAATTAAAAATCTTGGCAGAATCTGGCGATGAACGTGCTCAGAAAGTGCTCGATTTACAAGAAAATTCAGCAGATTTCTTTGCTGCCTCGCAAATTGGCCTAAATGCAGTCGCAATTCTCGGCGGTATTTTGGGGGAAGGCGCATTTCGCCCTTATTTCTATGACATGGTTGCACGCTTTTATCATGGCCCGTGGACGGAAAGTATTAGCTTTGCCTTGTCTTTCACATTAGTTACTTCTTTATTTATTTTATTTGCAGACCTCATGCCAAAACGCTTGGCCATGATTGCACCCGAAAAAATTGCGGTGTCGGTCATTAATCCCATTCAAGTGTTTATTGTGGTCTGCAAACCATTGGCATGGTTTATCAATGCCATAGCCAATATGCTGTTCCGCTTATTTAAAGTGAACACCACCCGCGACGATAATATTACCTTTGACGATATTTCAGCGGTGATGGATGCTGGTGCACAAGCAGGCGTACTGCAAAAACAAGAACATCATTTCATTGAAAATGTATTTGAACTTGAAGAACGTAATGTCCCTTCAAGTATGACCACACGTGAAAACGTGGTGTATTTCACCCTAAAAGAATCTGAAGCCAGTATTCGTCAAAAGCTGGCGGAATATCCCTATTCTAAATTTTTAGTCTGCAGCGAAAATATTGATGACGTAATTGGTTATGTGGATGCCAAAGATATTTTGGTCCGTATCCTCAACAATCAATCACTTTTACAATTAAACGAAAATACCATTCGTAATGTACTCACCATTCCAGACACGCTCACACTGTCTGAATTACTCGACCGTTTCCGCTCGACCAAAGAGAAATTTGCCGTCGTTATTAATGAATATGCACTGGTTGTTGGTGTGATTACCTTGTCAGATATCATGATTACTGTAATGGGTGATTGGGTTACGCCGATTGAGGAAGATCAGCAAATTATTAAACGTGATAATAATTCATGGCTGATTGAAGGTAGTACACCAATTGAAGACATGATGCATGCGCTAGCGATTGATGAAATGCCAGATACAGACAATTATGAAACCTTAGCGGGCTTTATGATGTATAAGCTTCGCAAAATTCCACGCCCTGCTGATGCAGTCATTTATGGTGGTTATAAATTCGAAGTGGTCGATGTCGATCATTTTAAAATTGACCAATTACTGGTAACGCGCTTATTAGAGCAATCTGAAGTACCACCTGAAGAAGCAACAAGTTAAATAAACGATTGAATGTAGGGCACAAGCGTGCCCTACAACTTCAACCATAAAAGACAAAACAATAAAAAATAACGGATTTACCTCATGTCGATACATGCTTTAATCGCCTGCTTTAGTTTTTATTCTGCAGTGTATTTAATTTACCGCTTTTTTGCGGTTCAGCCCCAACCCTTATATTTAATTTTTGCGGTAATCCTATTTATTTGTTCTTGGTTAGTCGTTCCAAGTCATAACAGTCGAAAGCGCAGAAATTACGACCAAACGATGCAAATGGGCTGGGATTCAATGCTCTTTGATCCACTCATCTTTTGGTGGCGTCTGTTTATGTTTCCTATTCGCTTTATCTTTCGTTTTTGGCTGCATGATTAGCTATTAAGATGCTTTATGTAGCCACAACATCATCCATCTTAGTTACCAAACTACATCAAAGCACTTATGGTTGTGTTTATTTAAATTACAATGACTTACATTATAAAATTCCACAGCCTCAATCACATGATTTTTCAATCAACTAAGCTTTTGTTTTATTAATTTTATTTTTTCAAAAAATAATGATGAAATTCACATTTTAATTACATAGTTTTGCCCCTGTTGTTTTTTTTATATCCTCCATGAACGCTTTGAAAGCCCTCATGAATAAAAACTCAAAGGATTGAAAAACCATGTTAACGCTACTTGGCCTTGGCATGATCATCTGCTTTATGTATTTGATTATGTCTCGCCGAATGAGTCCACTCGTCGCACTCACCCTAATTCCCCTATTGTTTGCACTTCTTGCATGGTTAATGGGTTTTTATTTCGACAGCCTTGCTCATATTCAAATTCATGAAATTGGCGAAATGATGCTTGAAGGCGTTAAAAAATTAGCGCCAACGGGGATTATGCTGTTATTCGCGATTCTGTATTTTGCCATTATGATTGATACAGGATTATTTGATCCCTCAGTTAAGTTTATTTTACGTTTGGTTAAAGGTGATCCGCTCAAAGTTGTCTTAGGTACCATTACCCTTACTATTATTGTGTCGCTAGATGGTGATGGCTCAACAACTTATATGATTTGTGTGGCAGCCATGCTTCCCTTGTATCGTCGTCTCGATATGAGCCCACTAATTATGGCCTGCCTGATGATGCTCTCGAGTGGCATTATGAACTTAACACCGTGGGGTGGTCCTACCGCACGTGCAGCCAGTGCTTTACATGTTGATCCTAGCGATGTCTTCATTCCGATGGTTTTACCCATGCTGTTTGCAATAGCTTGGGTGTATTTCTTAGGTTATATGTATGGCCGTATGGAACGTAAACGCTTAGGCGTTATAGAACTCGATATTAGCCATGGCGACAATATCCAAATTTCGACAAATCCCGAAGCAAATCGTGCACATCTACGTTGGTTTAATGGCTTGCTTACTGTTGCACTCATGGTTTGTTTAGTCATGAATGTACTACCTATGCCTATTTTATTTATGGTGGCATTATGTATTGCACTGGTAGTTAATTACCGCCAAATTGAGATGCAAAAACAATTGGTCGCACACCATGCAGGAAGTGCGCTTAATGTCGTAGGGATTATTTTTGCTGCAGGCATTTTTACTGGCATTTTGGCTGGTACAGGTATGGTCGAAGCAATGTCTAAAGAATTGGTCGCCATTATTCCAACCAGCATGGGCCCCTACTTAGCACCTATTACAGCGGTCATTAGTATGCCTATGACCTTTTTTATGTCGAATGATGCATTTTATTATGGGGTACTGTCAATTTTATCTGATGCTGCCATGCACTATGGTATTGAACCTGTCGAAATGGCACGTGCATCCATTGTCGGGCAACCCGTACACCTACTTTCGCCGCTGGTTCCTTCAACTTATTTACTCTGTGGCTTAGCAGGGATTGAATTTGGTCAACATCAACGCTTTACGATTCTTTGGGCCATTATCACTTGTTTGGTTATGCTGGTATCTGGCTTAGTTTTTGGCATGTTCCCGTTTTATTCATCCATTAGCTAAACGCGATATATTCTGTACATTATTCAAAAATAACCACAAAAAAAGCGCCAAAAGGCGCTTTTTTTGTGGCTACATACATATCAGTGTTTACTGATTAACGCATCCAAAAGTGCTTGATAATGAATTGAAATATCATCTTCTAAAATAGCATAGGCATTATCAAACTGAACCATTGGCCAGCCTTCTTTCCAGAATGGGAAAATATTATGCAAATCATGCGTTACTGTTGCGTCTTCACGCAGAATAGCTTGAGCAACTTGTGACAACACCTGAGCTGTTTCAGCACCATCTACAGCCATATAATCAATACCACGTACTTTTAAAATACGGATACGGTCTTTTTTATAACGAATTTTTTTACTTTGTGCTTCATTAAGATTTAAAGCCAAAGTTACCGCTTCAACAAATTTATCTTCAAAAGACTGGTTGAGTGCGACCAATGCCTGCTTATGCGATTCTTGACGGCCTGCTTTACCCCCATTACGGATAATTTGCGCAGCCTCAGTATTTAAAACATCACTTTTCATCGATGTTAAAATATCTAAAATTTCGATATCGCTTAAAGATTCAGGAGATTGACCAGCCATACACTGCCTTTACAAAAATTCTTAAAGCAGTATTTTCTCATATTCAGCTTATAAAAAGGGAAATATCTTTCATTGCATTTTGCTTTTTAGCCTAGATAATTCAATTGGCGAATAAAAAATTGCTCATCCGTGTAAAAATTGTTTTATATTGAAGCGTCTTTAAATCGTTTATTCTTTCCATGCTTAAAATTCCACAGGCTTTACAGTATCTAGAACAATTAAAATCACAGTATCCTGCAGCCTTTAAGCGTAATTTTCTATTTTATAGCCTCATTAAAACCAAAGGCTTAATTGATGAAATCAAAGAGCTTTTGCCATGGTTATTGGCAGCTATGATTTTTGTTTCGAGTAGCATGGTACTCGGAGATTTTTTGCAAAAGACATTACCCAATTGGAGTGAGTTTCGCGCTGAAGGCCTTGCTGTACTTGCTATCATGCTTTTTTTTATGCTGATATGCCCACTGATTATTAAGCAAATGAAGCACAGCTCAATTTCATTGTATAAGCAAGTGCGCCATACCCCCATTAAGCTCACTGTGCTGATTATTATACAAGCTATCAATATTGCTTATATCGAAAGTTCTTTTTTACAAGCTTTGCTGTTTTTCTTTGCGCTAAGCTTTGGCTTTGTTAAATTTTACAAAGAAAATTTATTCCGTTCAGATTGTGAAACTACTGGTTATTTTTGCTTACAAGAAATACGTCGCGTCAATTATTGGACCTATAAGCAGATATTAAAAACCAAACTCCGTTTGCGCTTTTGCAAAAGCCAATCTGCTCAGTACACTACCCTTACACAACAACTAAAACAAATGCAGGACTTACATTTAGAAACCCTACATTTTGAACATAAACTATGTAAAAGCATTAAACATATTGATATCGATGCTTATTTAGAAGAAATGAGCAAATAAAAAACTGGGCAACATGCCCAGTTTTTAGTTTTAACATCTAAGTGCTCTTTACAACTGTCTAAGCACTATTTGCAACCGTCACAACAGTTTTGAAGTTTGAGTCGAAAGATACGGCTTTCGCTGTTGTTGAGTCTATTTGGTAGTTTTTATTTTTTACCGTATCAACAAAAACCCAATTTGCATTTACAGCAGTTTGCTTAAACTCTACAAGTAAATAACCACGTTGACTCAAATTACAATATTGCAATTCATCAATCAATAAAGCAAATGCTTGCTCAAAGCTGTGTAAATCTGTTGGGCTAATTTGCAAATATTTTTCCATCCCTGGAGATGACACAGAACTGGTTGCCAACTCTAGACCTGCTTGCTGGCCATTTTGTGCATACAAGGTCGAATACCAAGCATTGTGTGTATCTCCAGCCAATACCACCACTTGCTTTTTCAGCTTTTGTAACATGCCATACAACGCTTCACGCTCATAGGCATAGCCATCCCAAGCATCTAAATTATAAGGCAATACCGTTTGAATCCGTGTCAATTGCTGTGTTGTCAATTTAGATGGATCTGTTAAATACTGGATTTTAATTGCAGATAATTCTGTAATCATCTGCTTAATTGCTGCTAGCTCTGTAGCACCAGCCACACCACTTTGCACTTTTGCTAAAATAGTTAATACTTCTGCGGGTATCAGCATTTTAGCCATTAAAACCTGCTGGCCTAGTACATTCCATTTTGCTTGAGAATTAGCAAGCGACGTGTTTAACCATGCGAATTGTTCAGCACCCATTAAAGTACGAGAATTGTTATACAAATCAGAGGTAAATTTTGCACTCTCTAAGCCACCTACTGCTGTCATATAGTTTGCATAATCAAGCTGTTCGCTACGCGCTAGTATGCGTGTATCTAGCATATTTAGTTGCACTAAATTGCCATAATTAAACTGACGGTAAATATGTAAATGATCTTCAGCGCTTTTAGCTCGAATTGGCATCCATTCAAAATAGGCTTGCAAAGCGGCAGCTTTCCGTTCGGCAAAACTGCCTTCATTGGCTTGATGGTTTTCTGCACCATCTAACCATGTATCGTTACTTAGCTCATGATCGTCCCAAATAACAACAAAAGGATGGCGCTGATGTAAAGCTTGTAAATCTGGATCTAAACGATACAAGGCATAGCGTTTACGGTAGTCATTGAGGTTGAGAATTTCTTGACTATTGTCAGATGCAAACTCACGACCTAATGCTTTAGCATCTTCTGTCGCATAGCCACCTTGGCCATATTCATAAATATAATCGCCTAGATGTAAGACTGCATCGACATCAAGCGTGGCCATTTCTTTATACACGTGAAAATAACCCGCTGGATAATTTGAGCACGAGCACACAGCAAAACGGACTTGCTCGAGCGCTGTAGACGGCTCAGCTAAAGTCTTGGTACGCCCCACAGCTGAAATGACAGCACCAAATTTAAAACGATAATAATAATTTTGATTGGCTTTTAATTTATCGGCATCTACTTTCACGGTAAAGTCATCTGCACTGCTGGTTTGGGCCTTACCACGATTTTGTATATTTTTAAATTCGGAGTCTGTGGCAATTTCCCAATCTAGTTCCAAACGTAAATTTACATCAGCGACCGTTACCCGCGTCCAAAGGATGACTCTATCTTGGAGTGGATCCCCACTTGCAACCCCATGCAAAAATTGTAATGCAATTGTATTAGATGCGTCAGATGCATCATCACTGCCACAGGCGGTTAAACCAATAGGCAATGACACCGCACTCACTCCAGCCAATGCACGCTGAATCAATTCACGTCGATTTAAAATTGGTTTCATAAAGATTTCCTTTTTTTAAGCAAAATAAGAAATCCGTATTTCAATTTCATCTCAAACACATGAATATTTGATTAATTTTCATACTTAATGGCTATTTTTGGATTTTTTTTAGACATAAACTCATGTTTTGCTTGAAAATAAAGCAATTAATGTTATTTATGCTTGCCAAGTTACATTTGCTCCTCTATTATTGCGCTCATGCCCGAGTGGTGAAATCGGTAGACACAGGGGATTTAAAATCCCCCGACCTTCAAGTCGTGCCAGTTCGAGTCTGGCCTCGGGCACCATCCTTCTCCTATAGAAACGATGGTACAAATAAAGAACCCAGCTTTAAGCTGGTTTTTTTTATGTCTAAAATTTAATAAAAATATCTCATCAAAAAATAAAGCTCGAAATTCGCACCCAGCTCTAAGCTTAAGTCAGATAAATTACAGTTAATAAAAATCATGCTGGGACATAAAATTTTTAGCTAGATTTACGTGTATATACTGAAATAAAAATGTTCGCTACAACTTATCAGTACTTAAAATTGCAGAAAGATTTCTGAACGTCTCACCTCAACCAACCACTGATTAATTTACTAAGCGACTCCTAAGACTCAATCACTAAAAAATCCAATAGCCAGATACAACAAGAGAGTGGCTTACCACTCTCTATTTGCAACCAACTCTTCCATTTCAATATCCATATACCCTTCCTCTTGTACGGCCATCATCATTGCTTCAGCAATATAATCAGCAGCCGTATCATCAAGTGAAGAGTCCAAATCTTCAAACTGAGGTTTCATCTTATTCACCAGTGAAATTGTTTCATTGGCAAATTGATAAATATCAGTTTCAGAAAGATTCGCTTTAGCGACTTTTTTAGCAAACAGGACAATCAATTGTTTAACTTCAGCAACCAAGATATCTGGGTAATAATCATCGTCAAACATCGGGAGAAGAAGATCTGCAAACATACAGGTTCTCAATACAAACACATTAAGCGAGCTTATATACCATATTGATTAAATTTCGCCAAATGAAACCGCTTAAAATTTCATACCACAAGATTTACCTCCTGTGTCATGTTATGTTTAGTCTTCGGCCGAACGCATAGCATTCCACACTAAAATTGCATCTTTAGTGGCTTTTACATCGTGCGCGCGCACCATACAAGCACCTTGCTGGATACTCATCAAATGTGCTGCTACAGATCCAACTGCACGCTCTTTTGCATCCACAGCCCCCACAGCTTCACCAATAAAACGTTTACGCGACAACGCTGACAAAATTGGATAACCCAGTGCATTCAGCTGATATAACTCTTTTAATAATTTTAAATTCTGCTGGGCATTTTTAGCAAAACCAAAGCCTGGATCAATCATGATATTTTCAGCTTTTACACCTGCATCTAGAGCATCTTGTACACGCTGTGAGATTTCCGCCATGACATCCGTAGTCACATCATTATATTGATCCAAATGATTCATCGTGGTTGGTTCACCACGCATGTGCATAATAATCACGGGTATGTCTAAGCGAGCTGCAGTTTCTAATGCTTGTGGACGAGTTAAGGCACGTACATCATTCCAAATATGTGCTCCAGCGTTTACAGCTGCAGATATCACTTCTGGTGAAGAGGTATCAATTGAGATCACCACACCTAATTTTGCTAATTCCTCTACTACTGGTACCACGCGTCGGATTTCTTCTTCGATAGCAACTACAGATGCACCTGGTCGGGTTGATTCACCCCCTACATCAATGACTGTTGCCCCTTCGGCAATCATTTGCTTTGCACGTGCTACCGCTTCATCTTTACCATTGTGTTGCCCGCCATCACTAAATGAATCTGGTGTCACATTTAAAATCCCCATCACATGTGGGGTCGACAGATCTAATGTCAATTTGCCACACTTTAAGATTTTATTTGGTAAAGGCATTAAGCGCATACAACATCTCCTACATGAATCTAACTATGTTATCAATTTTGTGTATGTGAAGGCGCAATTGTGCTAACCCAAAAACAAAAAAGAGCCTCATTGAGACTCTTTTTTAAACTTACGCAGTTAATGCATTAATTTGCAGGTAACGGCGGTGGCGTAGCTGGACCATCTGTAGGCGTAACATCAATCACAGGATTTTCTGCTACATATACTTTAGGTGGTTGAGGCTCACGACCTTCCATAATGTCACGAATTTGTTCGCGATCAATCGTTTCCCACTCAAGTAATGCTTTCACCATTGCATGTGCAATATCCATGTTGTTTTCAAGAATATTGCGAGCTACACGGTACTGCTCATCAATAATACGACGAACTTCAGCATCTACTTGTTGTTGCGTTGCTTCAGAAATCGTACGGCTACCAATGCTTCCCATAAACGACTGTTGAGAATCATCTTCGTAAACCATAACGCCTAATTTATCAGACATACCGTACTTCGTTACCATTGCACGTGCCATTTTAGTTGCACGCTCAAAGTCATTTGAAGCACCAGTCGACATTTGATTAATGAAGACTTCTTCCGCAATACGACCACCAAACAAAATAGAAAGTTCATTCAACATTTTGTCTTTGTAATGGCTCGTTTGGTCATGCTCTGGTAACTGCCAAGTCACACCCAATGCCCAACCACGTGGCATGATCGTTACTTTATGTACAGGGTCAGTACCTGGTAAAATTTCCGCAACAATTGCATGACCTGCTTCATGATAAGCCGTTGCACGACGCTCTTCTTCACGAAGTACCATCGATTTACGCTCAGGGCCCATATAAAGCTTGTCTTTTGCATCTTCAAAATCATGCATATCGACAGTGTTTTTATTACGACGAGCAGCAAATAATGCAGCTTCGTTTACAAGGTTCGCCAATTGCGCACCAGAGAATCCTGGTGTACCACGAGCTAATACTTTAACGTCAACACCAGTTGTTGATGGCAATTTCTTCAAGTGAACATTTAAAATTTGTTCACGGCCTTTAATGTCTGGTAAGCCCACCATCACTTGACGGTCAAAACGACCTGGACGCAGTAAAGCTTTATCGAGAACGTCTGCACGGTTAGTGGCAGCAATCACGATAATACCTTCATTACCTTCAAAGCCGTCCATTTCTACCAACATTTGGTTCAGTGTTTGTTCACGCTCATCGTGACCACCACCTGTACCCGAACCACGATGACGACCGACTGCATCAATCTCATCGATGAAGATGATACATGGTGCATGGCGTTTTGCTTGTTCGAACATATCACGTACACGAGACGCACCCACACCCACGAACATTTCAACAAAGTCAGAACCAGAAATACTAAAGAATGGAACTTTGGCTTCACCCGCAATGGCTTTCGCAAGTAAAGTTTTACCTGTACCTGGAGGACCAACCATCAACACGCCTTTAGGAATTGTTGCACCTAAGCGTTTAAATTTTGCAGGATCTTTTAAGAAATCAACAATTTCAACAACTTCTTGCTTCGCTTCATCACAGCCAGCAACATCGGTAAATGTTACTTTAATTTGATCTTCTGTCAGCATTTTGGCCTTAGACTTACCAAAGCTCATCGGACCATTTTTGCCACCAGCACCGCCACCCATATTCCGCATAAAGAACATGAATAACAAAATGATTAACAATACTGGGAAGCTTGCAATTAAAAGTTGCATCAATAAACCTTGACGCTGAGGTGCAGTACCTTCAACAACAACGTTATTTTTAATCAAATTCGGCATCAGTTCAGGATCTTGAACCGCTGGGCGAATGCTTTCAAACTCAGAACCGTTTGATTTTTCACCACGGATTCTTTCACCATCAATAGTGACGCGTTTAATTTGACCAGCATTCACCGCTGCAACAAACTCTGAATAATTCAGCGCTGTCGGCTGATTGCGGTCACTGACGTTGCTGAAGATAAGCACCAGCACACCCAGTATGACAAGCCACAACACGGCATTCTTAAAAAGATCGCTCAAAGCTTTATTCCCATTTCAATCTAATTTGATCATGCCCAATACTGGGTGACCCTAATTTAACGCTGCAGATCAGCAAGCAATAATGTAAACCGTACAAAATGCACAATTTTTAACGCATTGGCAAGTAAACTTTATTTCAAAGCTTTCTTACGCCCCTGCCCGACTAAAAATACTTCTTTAGATCGAGCACGCGATGCAGCAGGTTTAGCAGTTTTTAATACATCAAAACTGTCTACGATCTGCTTACGAAACTCATCAAAACCTGTGCCTTGGAAAACCTTAACAACAAATTGACCATTTGGACCAAGTACTTTGTTCGCAAAATCAAGCGCAAGCTCACAAAGATAAATTTGACGTGGCTGATCTACGGCCTTATTACCTGATGTATTGGGGGCCATATCAGAAATTACAACGTCAACTTTGCGTCCATTTAAAATATTTAACAATTTATCGAACACTTCTTGCTCACGGAAGTCACCTTGCAAGAAAGTAACATCGGGCAATGCATCCATTTCCAAAATATCTGAAGCAATAACTAAGCCTTTTTCACCAACCAATTTACCCGCAATTTGCGACCAACTGCCTGGTGCAGCACCTAAGTCTACAACGACCATGCCCGGCTTAATAAGCTTATATTTTTCTTGCATTTCTAGAAGCTTGTAAGCTGCACGAGCACGATAGCCTTCCTTTTGTGCTTTTTTCACAAAAGGATCATCTAAATGCTCTCGCATCCAATCACGACTACTTTTAGATAACTTTTGGTTGGTAATGCGCGTCGCCATAACTCTCTAAATAAAAATAACTTCTAATATTTTATTGTACGTGAAAAACACACTTTTTGCAGTATGCATGTGTATATAAATCATTATCCAACACATGTTTTTCCAATAAATTACATCGATAAATTGCATAGAATTTACAGCGTTTCAATCTCACTTTTGTTATACTAAGCCGTTTTAAAATTTAGGTTATACTTATGGCGGCTTTATCTATTCAAGAACGTAAACGCTTACGTCAAATTGGTCATGCATTAAATCCTGTTGTAATGCTTGGCGACAAAGGCTTATCTGAAGGCGTAACTGAAGAATTAAACCGCGCGCTTAACGACCACGAACTGATTAAAGTTAAAATTGTAGCTGAAGACCGCGAAGCACGTGCTGCGCTTATTGCTGAAGTGGCGGCAGTGTCTGGTGCTGAAGTTGTACAAACAATTGGTAAAATTGCATTGCTTTACAAAAAAGCACCAAAGCAAAATCCAAAACTTTCAAATCTTGTTCGTCACGCACATTTGTCAAACTAATCTCCCTGTATGGCTAGTTTCGAACTCAGTGCCTTTGATCGCCGGTTTCAAGCGATTTCTGTAGTTGGTGCAATTGAACAACAAAGTCCGTTTACCTTAAACACAGGTTTTTGGATACGTGACCCCAATCAACTGATCCAATGGCCAGAAGCTGCTGCATCTAATCCGCGCCGTGACTTTCTATGGGAACAGACCTGCTTCGAGATTTTTATTGGTGTACACGGTGAAGACTATTACCGTGAAATCAATCTTTCTCCCTCCGAAGCATGGCAAGCCTATCAGTTTGAAGAATACCGCTATCCGGAAAATATGCCGCCGCAAGCAGCGTATGATATTGAGCTGAACCAATTAAAGCGCACGCATTACGGATTAAATGTCAGTCTTGATCTGACCGAATTTATGCTGGTTCATAAATTAAAGTGGAGCAATCTTTATATTGGTCTAAGCGCAGTACTCCAAACCTCACAAGGTGAACAGTATTACGCAATGCAACATAGTAGCCCACAAGCAGATTTTCATAACAAGCGCGACTGGCTACATCAATTTTGATGTCCATCAAAAGCACAAAAAAATGAGGCGATTAGCCTCATTTTTTTCGCCTAGAACTTAGCTTTAATAACAAATACTTCACTCATGTTAATCGTCATTCAACGACAACTTATTTCTTTATTTGTTTTACCTTAAATTTTGCACGCATAGCCAAACTCAGAACTAACACAACAACTGGGCTAAATTCAAAAATCCAAATTAAGACAAAAAAAATGGGCAGTCCCTGCCCTACCCATTTTTTATACTAAACACCCACTTGAGTTTACTTATGTATATTCATTACTCAGTAAATTTCCCTTTCAAGTGAACTTCAGCTGAAATATTTAGTTTTTTAACGTTGAATCTTGAGCATCTGCTTTAACTGGATTCACTTTTTTCCATGCTTCTAGCGTATGCTCTTTTGAGCGCTTAAACGTTTCCGTAATTTGCTCTTTGTGCTTACCTGAAATTTCAGAGACATCTGCTTTCAATTCTTTACCTAATTTAGATAAATCATCTAATACAGCATTAAATTCAGTTTTGACAAATGTTTTCAACTCAGTGAAATCTTTTTGCGATGTACCAAAATGACTTTTTAACAATTCAATTTTTTGCAAAATGTCTTGTTTCAATTGCTGTAGTTGACCTTGCACATTTGCACTCAGCACTTTCGCTTCTTCCTGAAGTTTTTCTTTACTATCTACAACTGCCTCTACAGCTTGTTCAGTTGCTTCTTTCGCCACTTTTTCAAGCTTATCAGCACCCTCTGTTGCAATAGCCTTCAGGGTCGTTTTCTCTGTACTTGCTTTTTCTTGAGTTGCCATGATTGTTATACCTATAGTTATTCATGAAACTACATATTAGCGATTGTTGATAAATTTTAATTTATGATTTGTCAGACAATAATTAATTGCTTACATTTTTTGACAAACAGCAAAAACAAACTTTTTAAAGAAATGCAAGCGCTTTATCTCATATATTCACGACTTTTAGAATGGACTTTCAAGGGGTTCCTGCGTATAATGCCGTGTTAAGTTCAAGCGAGCAGACATAGGGAGGGTAGGTTTTAAAGTAACCTTCCTTTTTTTTCGTCTTCTCGCTTTTTTACAGCCTAAATTTCAGGAGCTTTGGTTTGAGCACCCCAGCAATTTTAGCCCTTGCCGACGGAACTATCTTTAAAGGTACTTCTATTGGTGCATCGGGTAGTACGACTGGTGAAGTCGTTTTCAACACTGCCATGACTGGCTATCAAGAAATTTTGACTGACCCAAGTTATGCACAACAACTTGTAACCCTAACTTACCCACATATCGGTAATACAGGTTGTAATGATGAAGACGCTGAGTCAGGTCGAATTCATAAAGTATGGGCCAACGGATTGATCATTCGTGACCTACCTTTATTGCATAGCAACTTCCGATCTACGCAGTCATTAGGTGACTACTTAAAAGAACATAATGTTGTTGCCATTGCGGATATCGATACCCGACGATTAACACGTATCTTACGTGACAAAGGCGCGCAAAACGGCTGTATTCTTGCTGGTGAAAATATCACTGAAGAACAAGCATTAGAAAAAGCACGCGCTTCTGGTGGTTTAAATGGTTTAGACCTCGCAAAAGAATGTTGCGACCCTGAAGGCTTTGAATGGTCTGAAGGCTCTTGGACACTTGGCAAAGGCTTTTCTCAGCCTGAACTTAAATTCCATGTTGTTGCATACGATTACGGTGTCAAAACCAACATCTTGCGTATGCTCGCAGACCGCGGTTGTAAATTGACTGTCGTGCCTGCGCAAACTCCTGCTGCTGACGTACTTGCGTTGAATCCAGATGGCGTGTTCTTATCGAACGGCCCCGGCGATCCAGCTGCATGTGACTACGCAATTGAAGCTGTAAAAACAATTGTAGAAGACGCTCGCAACGTACCTGTATTTGGTATTTGCTTGGGTCACCAAATTCTTGCACTTGCAAGCGGTGCTAAGACTGTGAAAATGCCTCACGGTCACCACGGTGCCAACCATCCTGTACAGAACATTGAAACTGGCACAGTGATGATTACTTCGCAAAACCACGGCTTCGCAGTGGATGCAGAAACTCTTCCTGCAAACCTTAAAGCTACGCACAAATCACTGTTCGACCAAACTCTTCAAGGGATTCATCGTACAGACAAACCTGCGTTCAGTTTCCAAGGTCACCCTGAAGCAAGCCCTGGTCCACATGACTGCGCACCATTGTTCGATCATTTCATCGAACTTATCGAAGCATCTAAGAAGTAATTAAGGAAGCATCATGGCTAAACGTACTGACATTAAAAGCATCTTAATTATTGGTGCTGGTCCGATTGTCATCGGTCAGGCATGTGAGTTTGACTACTCAGGTGCTCAAGCGTGTAAAGCGCTTCGTGAAGAAGGTTACCGAGTTATTCTTGTAAACTCGAACCCTGCTACGATTATGACTGACCCTGCTATGGCAGACGCCACTTACATCGAGCCAATCACTTGGCAAACTGTAGCTGCAATCATTGAGAAAGAACGCCCAGATGCTGTTCTTCCTACAATGGGTGGTCAAACTGCATTGAACTGTGCGCTTGCACTTGATGAGCACGGTATTTTAGAAAAATACAATGTTGAATTGATTGGCGCGACCAAAGAAGCAATCGAAAAAGCGGAAGACCGTAAACTTTTCGATATCGCAATGCGCAAAATCGGTTTGGAATGCCCACGTGCTGACGTTGCAGAAAGCATGGAACACGCTTTGGAAATCCAAGCACGTTTCGGCTTCCCTGTAATTATCCGTCCATCATTCACGATGGGTGGTTCAGGTGGTGGTATCGCTTACAACCGTGAAGAGTTCATTGAAATCTGTGAACGCGGTTTCGATCTTTCTCCGACTAAACAATTATTGATCGATGAATCGTTAATTGGTTGGAAAGAATACGAAATGGAAGTTGTTCGTGACAAAAACGACAACTGTATCATTGTATGTACCATTGAAAACTTTGACCCAATGGGCGTGCACACAGGTGACTCAATCACTGTTGCTCCTGCACAAACATTAACAGACAAAGAATTCCAATTACTCCGTAATGCATCTTTAGCTGTACTTCGTGAAATTGGTGTTGAAACTGGCGGTTCTAACGTTCAGTTTGGTATCAACCCGAAAGACGGCCGTATGGTTGTGATCGAGATGAACCCACGTGTTTCTCGTTCATCTGCCCTTGCATCTAAAGCAACTGGCTTCCCAATTGCAAAAATCGCTGCGAAATTGGCTGTTGGCTATACCCTTGATGAATTGAAAAATGACATCACTGGCGGTACAACTCCTGCTTCGTTCGAACCTGCGATCGACTACGTTGTAACAAAGATTCCACGTTTCAACTTCGAAAAATTCTCACAAGCTGACGCAACGCTTACAACTCAGATGAAATCTGTAGGTGAAGTGATGGCGATTGGTCGTAACTTCCAAGAGTCTGTACAAAAAGCCCTTCGTGGTCTTGAAGTTGGCGCTTGTGGTTTTGACGAAAAAATCGAAGTGGGTTCTGAGGGCGCGCGTGAGAAAATCTTACAAGAGCTTAAAGTTCCAGGTCCTGAGCGTATTTGGTATGTAGGCGATGCATTCCGTCATGGTTTCACACTAGACGAAGTATTTGCTGCAACCAATATCGACCGTTGGTTCTTAATCCAAATCGAAGACATCATCAAATCTGAAAACCAAATCAAAACTTTAGGTTTTGGTGATTTGAACGCGGACAACATCCGTTCATTCAAACGTAAAGGTTTATCAGATCTTCGCATTGCGAACTTGATGGGCATTTCACAAAAACAATTCCGTAAACACCGTTGGAACTTGGGCGTAACGCCAGTTTACAAACGTGTGGATACATGTGCTGCAGAATTCGAATCTGACACAGCTTACATGTACTCAACTTACGATGAAGAATGTGAAGCAAATCCTTCAACTCGTGACAAGATCATGGTAATTGGTGGCGGTCCTAACCGTATTGGTCAAGGTATCGAATTCGATTACTGCTGTGTACACGCAGCGCTTGCTATGCGTGATGACGGCTATGAAACAATCATGGTGAACTGTAACCCTGAAACTGTTTCTACAGATTACGACACATCAGATCGTTTGTACTTCGAACCAATTACACTTGAAGATGTACTTGAAATCGTGCGTATCGAGAAGCCTAAAGGCATTATCGTACAGTACGGTGGTCAAACACCTTTAAAATTGGCTCGTGCTTTGGAAGAAGCTGGTGCGCCAATTATTGGTACCTCACCTGACGCGATTGACCGTGCAGAAGACCGTGAACGTTTCCAACAAATGATTCAACGTCTACAACTTCGCCAACCAAACAACAGCATCGTAAAATCTGCTGAAGAAGGTATGGCTGAAGCTGCGAAAGTTGGTTATCCACTTGTAGTACGCCCTTCTTATGTATTGGGTGGTCGTGCAATGGAAATCGTTTACAACGACGAAGAATTAAAACGCTACTTACGTGATGCGGTTCAAGCATCAAACGAAGCGCCAGTACTTCTTGACCGTTTCCTAGATGACGCAATCGAAGTTGACGTAGACTGCGTATCTGACGGTAAAGACGTTGTGATCGGCGGTATCATGCAGCACATCGAACAAGCTGGTATTCACTCTGGTGACTCTGCATGTTCTATCCCTCCTTACTCTTTATCTAAAGAAGTACAGGACGAAATGCGCCGTCAAACAATTGCAATGGCGAAAGAGCTTGGCGTAATTGGTTTGATGAACGTACAGTTTGCTGTTAAAGGTAATGACGTTTACATCTTAGAAGTGAACCCACGTGCATCACGTACTGTTCCATTCGTATCTAAGTGCATCGGCGAATCTTTAGCGAAAGTGGCTGCACGTTGTATGGCAGGTCAATCTCTAGAATCTCAAGGATTCACTGCAGAGATTATCCCTGAGCACTTCTCTGTAAAAGAAGCAGTGTTCCCATTCAACAAGTTCCCTGGCGTTGACCCAATTCTTGGACCTGAGATGAAATCTACAGGTGAAGTAATGGGTGTGGGTAAAACATTTGGTGAAGCATTCTACAAAGCTGTTTTAGGTGCAAACGAACGTTTACCTGGCCTACCAACTGAAGGTGAAGTGAAACATGCATTTATTTCAGTGCGTGATTCAGACAAGCCACGTGCTGCAGGCATTGCGAAACAACTTATTGATTTAGGCTTCAAGATTCTTGCGACTGATGGTACATTTAACGTTATCAGTGAAGCTGGTCTTGAATGTGAGCGCGTGAATAAAGTCACTGAAGGTCGTCCTAACATTGTGGACCGTATTAAAAACGGCGAAATCCACCTTGTGATCAACACGACTGAAGGTAAAAAGGCACAAGAGGATTCATTCTCTATCCGCCGTTCAGCACTCCAAGGTAAAGTGTACAACACCACTACATTAAACGGTGCAGATGCTGTATGCCAAGCCCTAGCAATTAAATTGCCAATGGATGTATACCGCTTGCAAGACCTTACCAAAGGTTAATTAAGCTACCGAGAAGTCCCGTCACCTTCTTGGTGGCGGGCTTTTTTCATTTATATACTTTGTCTTTTTGACAATTTTTTGAGGGACAACCATGCAACGTTATCCTATGACTCCTGAAGGCAAAATTGCCTTAGAGAAAGAATTACACCAACTTAAAACTGTGGATCGCCCACGTATTACTGCTTCTATTGCTGAAGCACGCGAACACGGTGACTTAAAAGAAAATGCAGAATATCATGCAGCCCGTGAGCAACAAGGTTTCTGTGAAGGTCGTATTCAAGACATCGAAGGCAAACTAGGTGCATGCCAAGTTGTTGATGTAAAAGACCTTGAGCAAAACGGTCGTGTCGTATTTGGTGTAACAGTGACGATTGAAAACCTAGACACTGAAGAACAAAAAACTTACCGTATTGTTGGTGATGACGAAGCTGATTTTAAAATTAATAAAATCTCTGTGAACTCACCGATTGCACGTGGTCTTTTGGGTAAAAATGAAGGCGACGAAGCAAAAATTCAAACACCAAATGGTGAAGTTGAATATGAAGTTGTTAAAGTTGAATACCTTTCTTAATTGAAATGATTCACCATTGAAGCCCCTCTTTAGAGGGGTTTTTTATTGCCATTTGAAAATACTTACTTGCCAACTTGCAACAACATTCAAATGTTTAAATCATTATTGTCATTGCAAATTTTGCGCATTCTATTAGTGTAATCACATCGAATTAAAATAATTGAAGTGTGCATGCATTATGAAAACTGGACGTGCCAGCAATACCGCTCAAGCAGCAGCCGCTATTCGCGCTTACGACAACCTTAGCAATCAGCGACCGTTATTTCATGATGCTTATGCTATCAACATGACCAGTCCCGCATGGAGATTTATACTTTCAAATAAGGCGCTCATGCGACTATTAAAAACATCGCCCGTACGACACGCATGGGATTTGCTGGTCACACAAGTTGCATTACGTTCGGCTTATAGTGAGGACTGGCTATTCGAAGCGCTCGATCGTGGCGTAAAACAATATGTGATGATTGACGCTGGCCTAGATTCTTTTGCTTTACGTGCTGCAGCCAAATACCCTGATGTCAAAATTTACGAAGTTGATCATCCAGATACTCAAGCACTGAAAATTAAGATTTTAAGCGAACATGGAAAAATTCCAGAGAATGTCGAATTTGTGCCCATTAATTTTGAACAAGAAAAACTCAGTGAGGCACTTGGAAAAAGTAGCTACGATGCCAATCAAATTGCACATTTTTCTTGGCTAGGCACAACACATTATCTTAAACCAGAAACAACACTCAGTACTTTAAAAGATCTGGCAAGTTGCGCCGCCATTGACAGTGAACTTGTGTTTGATTATTCGGTGCCATATCAAAATTTACAGGGTATTGAACGCCTTGGCACCATGTTACTCAGTCAAGTGACACACTTACTCAATGAACCAATCATTGGGTTTTTTAATACACAACAACTGCACGACTTAATGTGGGATTTGGGCTATCTTGTTGTAGAAGATTTATCTGGAAAAGATATTACAGAGCGTTATCTCGCATGGCGTAAGAATGGAATGCGTCATACAGATGCAGCACATTTAATCCGTTTACAGTTTATTTAGACTTTTGCACCCAGTGATATAAAATAGCACTGCACTTGTTTAGCTTTTTAAATTGTATGTCTGAAAAATTGATTAATTCTCCTGTGAATCATTGGTGTGAATTTGAGTTTATCTCTAAAACAGTTAAAAACCCCAATATTCATATTAAGGGCAATTACAGCTATTACTCAGCTTACTGGGATCAGGGCTTTGAGCGCTGTGTCGTGCGTTATTTGCATGACAAGCCTTCAACTGTAGATAAACCAATTGATCAGCTACATATCGGTAATTTTGTCTGTTTTGGCGCAGAGTGCGTGATTATGATGGGTGGCAATCAATTGCACCGTACGGACTGGATTTCAGCTTTTCCATTCGATACGCGTAGTTTTGTACCTGCTGGCGATACAATCATTGGCGATGGTTGCTGGATTGGCTCGCGCGCCATGATTATGCAAGGCGTGACACTCGGTGAAGGTGCTGTCGTTGCTACAGGTGCAGTCGTGACCAAAGATGTGCCACCTTATGCTGTTGTCGGTGGTGTACCTGCCAAAATTATTAAATACCGCTTCCCACAAGAAGATATCGAAAAACTGCTTTCCCTTAAAATTTATGATATCGATGAAAAGCAGTTTTTAAAGATGCGTGAGCAGTTGCAGACGGCTGAAATTAAGGAGTTATCCGATTTTTTAACTTTAGATTATTAGCTATTCATTCTTTTTTAAACTGTATGGTTTAAAGCTTGGCTTTGACTAAGTATTTTTAGGTTTGGTTGTAAATAAACCTGGCCTGTTTCGTCATCAATATAGGTAATTACATCACAAGCAATATAATTCTCGTATTGCTTGCCATATATATCTTGATATCTAATTCTAAATGTTCTTGTTAAATCCTCTATTCCATCATTTAGTTCCTGGGCCATTTGACCGTCAACATCAAATAATATAGTCATGATATCTGCGTGTTCCAATTTATATTGTGTTTGTTGAAGATATGGTTGGTCCTTACGATGTTTTATAAATAAATTTCTAGAAGTTCCACCTATATTTTTAATATTCAAAGTAAACTTGATAACTCTATCTTTATAATGATCGATTACATTTCCATCGTCATCACAAATAGGTTCATCATGAAGAAAGTTATCTGTTAACTGAAAACTGTATTCAAAGTATGGTTGAACCTGAAAATGCTTCTGCTGAAGCTCCTCTTCATACACCCTAGCTAATCTTGACTGTTGCTCAACTGAAGCTTTCATTTCTTGCACCTGCAATTCCAAAGCTTCAGTTGTTTTCTTTAGTTCTATTGCTTGCATATTTAGAGCCTCAGAATTTTGCTCAAGTCCTTTACCCTGTTGATAAAATCCTCTTACCAACCAAAAAAATGCCAAAGGTGCAAAAGCTCCCGCAATAAAATCACCGAATTCATTTAAGTTTGTAGGCAATATCCCATTATGAATTTTAAAATAAATAAAAATAAGCCATGCAAAAGTTATTGCCCACGAAAGACAACTCCCTATATTCTTTTTAAACCATTTACCAATTTCATCATGTTTAGGCATTTTTTAGAATTCATTCTCTTACATTTCAATTATTATAATCACACTCATTATTTTAAACATAAAAAAACCCGCTCAATCGGAGCGGGTTTTTTCAGAATATGGTGGCTATGACGAGACTTGAACTTGTGACCCCCGCATTATGAGTGCGGTGCTCTAACCAACTGAGCTACATAGCCTTAAACTGTGCGCGCATTATGTGGTTTTATCCACGGTACGTCAAGTACCTAATGCGCTTAATTGATCAAAATTTGTTGAAGTGAGCCGATAAGCCGGGTTCTGTCTAGAACGATCATTCCTCTAGGCGCACAATCACTCATACGCTCAAGCGACCTACCCGGATCCAGCATGGGCCATGCCTATTGGATCCCTATTTGGTCTTGCTTCCGGTGGGGTTTACCTCGCCATGAACTGTTACCAGCCATGCGGTGCGCTCTTACCGCACCCTTTCACCCTTACCTCCGATTCCGATTGCTCGAAAACATAATGAAGGCGGTCTTCTCTCTGCTGCACTTGCCGTCGGTTTACACCGCCCAGGCGTTACCTGGCACCTTGCCCTATGAAGCCCGGACTTTCCTCCCCTGCTTCAATCACGGAGATTTCCACAGCAGCGATCGTCTGGCTCACTTCGAGGCGCATCTTAGCAAAAATTTGAACTAATTGCTTGATGTTTTTTGAGCAGTCAGTTTTTCATACTTTGCAAATAGCTCATCCGGCGTTTCCGCATGATTGGGATCAAGCGGAATACAGTCGACAGGACAAAACAATTGGCATTGCGGTTTATCATGATGCCCGACGCACTCTGTACATAAATTAGGGTTAATTTCATAAATGACTTCCCCCATAAATATTGCCTCATTGGGGCATACAGGTTCGCAAACATCACAATTGATGCATTCATCGGTGATATATAAAGACACTCTACCAGCCTTGTTTAAGTTTGCGCTTAAAGGCAGCTTCGACATTTGCAGGAACAAATTTCGTTACATCACCTTGTAAGCGAGCAATTTCACGTACCAAAGTACTTGAAATAAATGAATACTGTTCAGATGGTGTTAAAAACACCGCTTCAAAGTGTGGGTCTAATTGACGGTTCATGTTGGCCAATTGAAACTCATACTCAAAATCCGATACGGCGCGTAAACCGCGCAATACCGCTGTGGCATTTTGCTCATGAAAAAAATTCACCAGCAAACCATCAAATCCTACAAATTCAACATTGTTCAAATGGCTCAAAGAATCCTTTGCCAACTCGACACGTTCTTCCAAACTAAATACCGGATTTTTATGATGCCCAATCGCAATTGCAACCACAACTTCATCAAACATGCGGGCTGCACGTGTCACTAAATCGATATGACCATTGGTAATGGGATCAAATGTACCCGGATAAATTACGCGAGTTTTAGACATCCATTTGTACTCAGTTTATTTTGTAGGACTATATTTTAGCAAAATCTTGTTTTTGGGTGAAGAAACTCCATCATTTAAAAACTTCATATCTATGTAAGTTCGGGTACAATAGTCTTAAGTTTGGAAGTATCAGATTATGGCGAAAGCAAGTATTGTAGTTAAAAAAAATAACGGCGGCACTATTGCACTCAACAAGCGTGCACGCCACGATTATTTTATTGAAGAAAAATTTGAAGCAGGACTTTCTTTACAAGGTTGGGAAGTCAAATCAATGCGTGCAGGCCGTATGACCATTGTTGAAAGTTATATTACTTTTAAAAATGGCGAAGCTTTTCTATTTGGCGCGCAGGTTCAGCCCCTACTCAGTGCTTCTACGCATGTTGTACCTGAAGCAACGCGTACACGTAAGCTTTTACTCAACCGCCGTGAAATTGAAAAACTCATGGGCGCGATTAATCAAAAAGGTTATTCATGTGTACCACTGGCATGTTATTGGAAAGGTCCAAATGCCAAGCTGGAAATTGCCTTAGTAAAAGGTAAGCAATTGCACGATAAACGTGCAACTGAAAAAGACCGTGACTGGCAACGTGACAAAGCCCGCATTATGCACAAATAAAAATTTATTTTTTATCTGTAAAAAAACCTCCTAATGCGGAGGTTTTTTACTTATATGCTTTAACTAAACCAGTTCAATGTGTTGGATTAGCAGAATTTCAAACCACCATAGCAGTTAGATGCAAAGCTTTGGCCTTTTAAAATTAAGTTTTCAACATTTAATTTCAATGGCGTGTTACTCAAATCAATATTACCAATATTGGCAGTTAATGCACCTAGCTTTAACAAGCCCCCCAAATCATTGGTTTTGGCAGGATTCTTTTGTAAATAATCACTGACGGCCGTACCAATTTGTGGGAACAGTTGATCAATATTAATCAAATCTTGTGGGATTACTTCACCAATATTGACTGGATCTTTTGCAGACAACCACCAACCTTTTTGTGCAATATCATCATCATTGGTGCCCAACCATTTGACCGCTTGCTTTTGCAAACTTAGGGATACGGCGGAGTTGATCGGTAAATTATGAATTAAGCCCAAAGACTGATTCAATGTTAAATCCGCAGTTACGCCTGTAATTTTTCCGTTCATATATACATTTTCAAACTTAGAGTTTGTTGGTGCCAATAAACAAGCCAATAAATTACAACTGGTCACGGTTGCTGTTACCTTTCCGCCCAAAGCAGTAACACCTGTTGGGTATCCAGTGGTTGGGTCGTAATTAACTTTACCTTCAGGCGCATAACCACTCTTATCATCGCCCAACAAAATATCAGGTACATTTACCCGAGATACCAGTGTGACGGATTTCATACGCGTACCATTCACCACAATTGCGGGCGTGGTAAATGGGTTGTTATTGATATCTGGAATATTAAAACCACCCGCCGTGGTGGTAAATGCAACTTCTGCAATTCCGCCTAAACCTAAGGCTTGTAATCGACCATTTACAGAAAGATTGCCGTATTGATTTGAGCCATATAAGTTGTATCGCGTCGCCGCTGTGCTGGCTAAGCCTTTAATGGTGCCACTGCTGTCTGACTGTACTTTCATATAGCCAGATAAACTATTAATCCCATTGGGTTTAGAACTATTTTCTGTCCCCGTGGTGAGCAAGCCCACAACTTTATCTGCACTAAGACGGAAACCTACGATTTCACGTGCAGCTGCACTTTTAGGGTTTTTCACTGCAAATTCAATAAACGGATTGGTGAGTTGAGCAGAAGATGATGCTCGTCCATCTGCAGTATTGCTTTGCCCGCTCAGGCTTAAATTATCAATATCGATATCACAGCCACCTGCACCATTTACACCGCCACAGCCGAGTTTTAAGCTCTTCACATTAATATTTAAATCCATGACAGCATCCATACCAAGCTTATAAAAGCCAATATTTTCTGCTTTCATTTGCGCATTGGTAAATTCTGGATCGGTTACGGTTATGCTCAGTAAAGCTTGACCATTGACTTTGGAGAGCTCCTGATCGTCCAAGAGATTTAGCCCATCTGCTGCATATACGCTATTTGCAAAACAGAGCGTAAGCGCAACGACAAGTGTTGTTCTTTTCATTTTAGCTCATCCTTCTTTTCTTTTTTAATCGCGCCGTCCTCGGCGGTTTTATGAGAAGATTAGAACAAGAAATATCTCAAATTTATATATCATTATGTGACCAAAATCACACTAAAACCCTATAAAATGCCAATTTCAAGGCAAAAAAAAGCCAAAAGCAAGCAATTTCTTTTGGCTTTTCATTCATTTATAGTTGAAATATATATTAACAATTAATTCCAACAATACATTATTATTTAAGGCGACTTAACAATAAGCCCAAATACTCACCAAACCAAAGTGCAGTTTCCAAATCTCCTGAAGGTGGTGTTACTTCTACAGGTGCATTGTCAGATTGTGTCATTAATCCTAAAAAGCTCGACATACGATTCAAATCTTGAGTGCCACGGCCTGTAGGCATCATCGGTAAGCCTGACCACAACATGCCATGTTGCATGGCAAATAAGTTAATTTGCTGTAAGACAGCCAACTTATCACCACTCAATCCACCACCATTGGTAAAACCCGCAGCTAATTTGCCTTGCCATGAACGCGCGAGCCAACGCTTAGAAGACTGCTCCATAAATAGCTTTAAGCCCGAGGTAAGATTACCCATATAAGTTGGGCAACCAAATACAATCGCTTGAGCTGCATCTAGTGCTTCCCAATCTAAATGTTCAATATCCATTAAATGAACTTGAACCCCGACTTTTCTAGCCCCTTGTGCAATAAAATCAGCAACTTTAGCGGTATGCCCGTATGGACTGTGATAAACAATAGCGAGAGATTGATCAGACAAAGACATAACAATTAAAAGCTGAAAGATTCACTCAAGTTTAACATTTTCAAGCCATAAACACGAATGTTGCCATGCGCCCTGTTTCGGCATGACGGCGATATGAAAAATACTCGTCTGCTTGGCTGTATGAGCATTGATCGCCACCTAAAATGGTCTGTACCCCATGTTGGGCTAAAATGTAACGTGCAATAGCATATAGGTCTGCATAATATTTATCGTCTTTTTCACCTGTTTTAAAGGCATCTTCTAAGGCAGGATATTTTGAGCAAAATGCATGTTTTACTTCTGCACCAATTTCAAAACACGCTTGGCTAATGGCCGCACCTAACCACGCCCATGTTGGCGCTGTTTGCATTTCTGCAATGGTGTTTTCAATAATACCGCCTGCCAAACCGCGCCAACCTGCATGCAAATTCGCAACTTCAGTGCCCATTGCATTGCCCAAAACCACAGGTAAACAATCTGCTGTCATCATCATCAGCGCATGATCTTGACGCTGAGTGACCAAGCCATCTCCCTCTAATGCTTCAAAAGGAATTTGTTCATTAATGGTATGACACATCGTACTGTGGGTTTGCGTCATCCATGTAACTTTATTTACGCCATAAGTAGCAAAATCGTTGAGCAATGCCATACGATGGCGTTGCACACGCTGTGCATCATCCTGAACATGTAATGCTAAATTAAATCCACTGAGTGCTTCATTGCTAGTTGCCAAGGTCTGCGCGTGGTGTACACGGGTCTGACCAACATAGATCCCTTTCGGCAAGCCTTCAACAAACTGCATGTCCATTCCCTTTCATTTACAACATTAAACCCATCATAACGAAAAAAGCCCATACTCAGGCAACTTAGATTGCCTTTATATGGGCTTAATTTCATATTGAAATTAGTACGCTTTATTTTCTGTGCGTAAGACTTCAACCAATTGTGTAAAGTCTTCAGGCCAAGGTGCTTCAAACATCATGTCTTCACGTGTACGTGGGTGCACTAGACCGAGTTTAGCTGCATGAAGTGCTTGACGTCTAAAACCACGTAAAGTGTCTTCTAATAACTCAGAAGCACCCGCAGGTAAACGCACACGTGGCACATATACTTGATCGCCCACCAAGCCATGACCAATATAGGTAAAGTGCACACGAATTTGGTGCGTACGACCTGTTTCTAAGCGAGCTTGTACACGTGTAAAATGTTGGAAACGTTCTTTAACGTTATAGTGTGTTACTGCATCTTTACCGCCTGGCAATACAGCCATTTTAATACGGTCAACTGGATGGCGCTTGATCGGTTGATCAACCGTGCCACCGGCAATAATGTTGCCATATACAACTAAATCGTAAATACGGTAAACCGATTTTTTCTCAAGTTGACGGCTTAAAGCGAACTGAGCTTCAAGATTTTTTGCAACAACCAATAAGCCCGAAGTATCTTTATCGATACGATGTACCAAACCTGCACGTGCAAGTTCAACAGATTTTGGATAGTGATACAGCAAGGCATTCACCAAAGTACCTGTAATGTTACCGGCACCTGGGTGTACAACCATACCTACGGGTTTATTAATGACAATAATATCATCATCTTCATAAACAATATCCAATGGAATATTTTCAGGCAAACTGCGTGTTTGAGGCTCTAATTCAACATCAAGGCTTAATAATTCAACACCTTCACATTTAAATTTTGGCTTTACGACTACGCCATCGACCAGCAAACTGCCGTCTTTAATCCATTGTTTTAGCTTCTCACGTGAAAAGTCTGACCAAACTGCTGCTGCAACTTGATCTATACGCTGTCCCAGATAGCTTTCATCCAATTGAAATTGCAACGATAAACGTGTTGCAGTTGAGTCTGAAGTATGGTTATCTGCATCCTCAGAATCTTCAAGTAAATTGAAATCAGTTTCAGGGAAAGTAGAATTGGAAGATTGTGCTTGACTCATTTGCTCATTCAGACAAAAGTGGTTTAATAGTGCAATTGTAGCTCATTGCCCGTAATAACAGAGGAATTTTTATGTCACTACCACATTATAAAATGACAATGCTTGCTCTAACAATTGGCATTGCATCGGCAATGGTAGGCTGCAGCAGCAATCCCAAAAAAGAAGTTGTAGATACTGGCCCACTCTCTAGTGAGCAAGTTTATATTGAAAAAGCACAAAAAGCGTTAGATCGTCATCAATATACAGATGCCGCAAAACACCTAGAAGCTTTAGAAACGTATTACCCAACAGGTAATTATGCAACACAAGCGCAGCTTGAATTGTTGTATGTGAAATTCCAGCAAAAAGATTATGAAGGTGCAGTGGCTTTAGCAGACCGCTTTATTCGCCTAAACCCACAACACCCGAAAGTAGATTATGCTTATTATGTTCGTGGCGTTTCAAACATGGAACAAAACTATGATGGCCTACTTCGTTACACTTCTTTAAAGCAAGCACATCGTGATGTGAGCTATTTAAAACTTGCATATCAAAACTTTGTCGACTTTATTCGTCGCTATCCATCTAGCGAATATGCGGTAGATGCAGCACAGCGCATGAAATTTATTGGCCAAGAATTGGCTGAAAGTGAAATGAATGCGGCACGTTTCAATATTAAGCGTAAAGCTTATTTGGCCGCTATTGAACGTTCACTTTGGGTCATTGAACACTATCCTCAAACCCCACAAATTCCAGAAGCACTGGCAACCACAGCATACGGTTATGAAAAACTTGGTGATAAAGCCACTGCTCAACAATATATTAACGTTTTAAAACAAAACTATCCTGAGCTTGTAAAAGCAGATGGCACAGTGAATATGCGTGCAGCACGTAGTGACGGCAGTTTAATCAACCGTGCCACCCTTGGTATTTTTGGTAAAGAAGGTCGTACGCACTCTGAGCAAGACAGCAAGACCCAGTCTTCTGCTGACAATGACGACCGTAGCCTCACAAATCGTTTGAGTTTCGGCCTACTGGACCGTCCAAAAACTGAAACGACGACCATTGAGAAACCAGCTGAGTAATTCCACCGCTATTCTGGGTGCAATTTTTCATAGGGCAAGTTATCATACTTGCCCTTTTATATTTTAGTTTTGGGCTTGTGCTCAACAGCTCAACAATTGTATAAAAGATAGACTTAAACCTTTTATCCTACAGCTACGCTTATTGAATCACTCAATATTTGTGCTGTAAAAACAATTTCTTATTTGTTTCACATTAAATTTCTAGATTAAATCGGCAACGGCATGGCTATCCCTCAACATACAATTGATCAAATTTTAGATCGCACCGACATTGTCGATGTGATTGGTCAATTCGTGAAATTGAAAAAGACTGGCCGTACCTATTCAGGCTGTTGCCCTTTCCATCAAGAAAAATCACCTTCTTTTCATGTTTATCGCGATAAACAATATTTTCACTGTTTTGGTTGCCAAGCCAACGGGAATGCCATTCGCTTTTTAATGGATATTGGCAGTCGCAATTTTGTGGATGTCATGAAGGATTTGTCGAGTCAGACAGGAATTGAGTTACCTAAAGATAACCGCGACGCCAATAAACTTAAATACAAACGCGAAGCAGCCAAACCCAAAGTCACTGCAGCTACAGTTGTGCCCAATAAAGACAATCCAACTAAAGCACAAACCAGCAATGACGCATTTACCCCCAATTTAGAACATGACCCATTTGCAGAATTTCAAGCATTTGACGAATCTGCTTTTCAAGACCCATTCGTAGGCTTTGATCAATTCAATGTGCCTGAAGAGGCTACTCAAGATGGTAATTTGTATGATTTGTTGGAAAATATTGCGCAATTTTATGAACAAAAATTACCTCAAAGCCAAACAGCACAGCAATATTTTAAACAGCGTGGCCTAACAAGCGACACTATTGCTTATTGGCGTTTGGGCTATGCACCCGAAGATTGGCAACATTTAGAAAAAGCATTTCCGCAAGATATTGAAGGCATTAAGTTACTGGGACTTATTCGTACCAATGATAATGGCCGTAGCTTTAACTTATTACGCGACCGCGTGATTTTCCCAATTCGAGATGTAAAAGGTCGGATTGTTGGCTTTGGTGGTCGTGCACTTAACGACGAAATTAAACCCAAATATATCAACTCCCCTGATTCAGAAGTTTTCCATAAAAACCAATTGCTGTACGGCCTATATGAAGGACGTAAGCAAAAAGCCCATGACTGGCTTATGGTCGAAGGCTATATGGACGTAATCGCCTTGCAACAATATGGTGTTGCTGGTGCAGTGGCGACTTTAGGAACAGCCAGTAATACAGAACATCTCAATATTCTTTTTAATCAAAATGATAAAAAGAATAACCGTATTACTTTGGCCTTTGATGGTGATGCTGCAGGCCAAAAAGCTGCCCGTCGCACACTGGAAATTGCCTTACCCTTACTCAATGACGGTCGTGAATTAAAATTCTTTGTACTACCAAATGATCACGACCCAGACTCATTAATCCGTCGTGAAGGAATTGAAAACTTCCGTCGTTTATTAGACACCTCTCCGCTTCTGTCCGAATTTGTATTTGCACAGCTGACACGTGAACAAGATATTGCTTCACCTGAAGGCAAAAGTCAGGTGATGGGTGAACTACGCAACTTAACTGAACTTTTACCAAAAGCAGGTTCTTATCGCTACTTATTACAGCAGTATTTCCGAGAAAAGCTTGGTTTTAATAAACGTTGGCAACCTCAAGTCAACACAGATGCTTCCCTCAGCTTTAGTACTAAAATTGATGCTGAAGAATATGTCATCGCAATTTTAATGAATCATCCTTACTTATATATTCACTTTGAACCTTTACGTGCGTTGGTTCCACAAGATCAACTGTTATTTAAAATCTTAAATGTCTTAAACATCATTTTTGATGACTTACCTGATGATCCAGAATTGTCGAGTTATTATGTGATGGGCGCTTGTGCGAATTATCATCATGAATTAGCCCAGATTCTGCCTCAGGCCAATGTAGACGACTATACTTCTTCACCCGAACAGGCTGATAAACTTGCAGCCGACTTTTCGACCAAACTGCAATATCAGTTCCTACAGCAAAAATTAAAATCGAAAAAATTTGCCAGTTTGTCTGAGATGAGAAATTTAAAACAGCGCATTTATGATATTGATAAAAAAAGATCGCTTACCCTCATAGACGAATAAGCGATCTTCATTTTCTTTTTGACTTAAAATACAGCACAAACTTTAAGCAACCTTTTCATGTATTTACTTTTTAGGTTTACGACGCTTTTCTGCTGTTTCAATTAAATCTTGCTGAAGCATTTCAAAATATGCTGGATCTTCTGATGCTGCTGCATGACGCAATAATACAGATGTCGGATGGAGTAGCTTTTGAGTAAGTCGATGCGTTAGCTCTTCTACCACCTTGCTCGCATCTTCACCTTTTTGCAAACGTGCCAATGCCAAGCTCAGCTCTGCTTGACCCAACTCTTGCCCCTGCTGACGATAAGCATGAATTGTCTCACCCGCAAGATTTACTTTTTGCTGTGTAATTAATTCTGTGGCCAATTGATTGACCATCACCTCTGCTTCTACTGCAGCTTGGCGACGCTGTGCAAGGTTTTCATCGATTACAGACTGTAAGTCATCTACACCGTACAAATACACGCCATCTAGTGTTTCAACTTTAGGTTCAATATCACGTGGTACAGCTAAATCAACCAATAACATCTGCTTATAACGGCGCTTTTTGAGTGCTGCTTTTACATCTGCAAAATGAATGACCTGATGCAAACTCCCCGTACAGCTCGAAATCACATCTGCACGGTGCAGATTTTCTGCTAACTGAGAAAATTCGATAATTTCTACATCAACACGATGTGCGATTTCTTGTGCTAATGCTTCGGCACGACTGCGAGTGCGGTTACAGATAATGATTTTACCCACACCCATTTCAGCCAAATGCTTTGCCACTAAGCTATTCATTTCGCCAGCAGCCACCACCATGACGGTCAGCTGTTCAGGCTTACTAAACACCTGCAACGCCAGTTGCGCTACAGCATATCCCATTGATACAGCATGACTACCTACAGCAGTTTCCGAGCGTACACGCTTGGCTGCATAAAAGGCATATTCAAAGATACGGTTTAAATTTGGTGAAACGGTAGAAGCATCTTTGGCCAAAGACAATGCTGTTTTGACTTGACCCAAAATTTGTGGCTCGCCCAACATCAATGAATCAAGACCACTTGCCACACGCATCAGATGTGTTACCGCATTGGCATTTTCATAGCGATAAACATGATTGCTTAACTGCCGAACATCTAAACCATTTGATTGTGCGAGCCAATTCATCACCATGTCTGCATTTTCAGACATCGCATAGACTTCAGTCCGATTACAAGTCGAGACCACAACCATGTCGTTTAAATCGGCACACTGACTCTGCTCCGCGAGTAAAGCACTTAACTTTTCTGGGTTAAATGCAATCTGTTCGCGTAGCTCTACAGAGGCGGTTTGATGATTGACACCTAATGCAAAGAAAGACATATCAGGTCATCATTTCGCTAAATTTATGCTATTGTGCAACATCGGTGTCATAAAAAGCATTACTTGGATCAAGAAAAATTGCGTCAAACAAATAGCCGAATTAGCGGCGTGACAATAAAGCAGTATTCTACCACATTCTTGTTACTTGGTAGCATGGCTTCTAGTGCTCAAATTCGAGCATCTGGAGAATTTTACCATGCAAATTCAAATTATGATGCACTCAAGCAAAGCATGATTGCTGAGTTTGCACTGGCTTATGACGATATTCCTACCGCAGTTCATAATTACACTGTTTTGGCCATAAAAAGCAATTCAACAACGGTTAAACAACGCGCATTAAATATTGCAATTGAACAAAATGATCTACGTGCGGCTTTAGACATCGCAACATTTTGGGTGGTACAAGAACCTGAAGATGTGCCAGCCATGTTCTACTTGGCGCATATTGCCCTCAAAACACATGAATATGATTTGGCTGCAGATACCTTAAATAAGATATTAAATATTGATCCAAATGCTGATTTAGCTCAAATTTTAACTGGAATTTCTCCTGAGTCTGAGGAAGATCGTGACTTTTTAATTCGCGCATTAAGGGCAAGCAAAGAGAGTTCCAACCCATCTATTTTGGTACTTATTGCAGGCTTAGAAGCTCAAAACAACCAGCTAGAGAATGCCCTCAGCACTATTAATCTTGCACTCAATAAGCGCCCTAAAGTCACCAGTTATATTTTATTAAAAGCCAATATTTTAAATGCTTTAGGCAATGTGGATGACACCGTCAATTGGTATGCTAAAGCCAGTCATAAGCATCGCAACAATATCGATATTCGCCTTGCGGAAGCAAAGTATTTAATCAATATCAATCGATCAGAATTAGCCCTGAGCAAACTAGAAGATTTACTCAAGAAATGGCCAAAAACCGATGAGGCACTTTTTATTGCAGGCTTAACCAGTATTGATTTAGAGCATTATGAACAGGCCGAAAAATATTTGGTCGAACTACGTTATTCAGCACAATATCAAAATGAAGCCTACTATTATCTTGCAGTCAATGCTGAGCGAAAACAACACTTTGAAACTGCTAAAGCCTACTATCGCTTAGTAGACGGCAGTTTATATACGGTTTCACGTCGCAATATGATTCATATATTTGCTGAACAAGACAAACTTAACGATGCACTACGATTTTTAACCCAAGAGCGTGTGAACTACCCCCAGCATGCCAGCTTTTTATATCTTGCTCAGGCTGATATTTTAAAGCGAATGAACAATAAAAAAGCAGCTGTGCGCTTATTAGATGAAGCCGTTAAAAACTTGCCTGATGATCCAGAGCTGATTTATGCCGAAGTGCTGATGCTTGATCCTTTTCAAGATCGGGAAAAACTCGACAACTTACTCAAAAAACTACTCAGATTAGAACCCAATAGCCCAACCTATCTCAATGCTTATGCCTACACCTTGGCAATGCAAAATAGACGCTTAGATGAAGCGCGTAGTTATGTCGAACATGCGCTGGAATATGCACCAGAACAAGCATCTATTTTAGATACATTGGGCTATATTTGCTTTTTACAAAATGACTTTATCACCTCTGCACAAGTGCTCGAAAAAGCTTACAACTTAAGCCATAGCGTCAATATTGGCACACGCTATGCTCGTGCTATTTTTATGCAAGGTGATATGAATAAATTCAACCAAGTGTTACAGCAACTGCAACAAAAATACCCAAATGATCCGCAATTAGATCAATTAAATTCGCTATTGTTACCTCAATATATTAAAAAGAGTTAAACCCGCATGATGCGCCAACTGTCCAAATACACCCTTCCCTTTTTTGCATGCAGTACTTTGGCTTTGACAGGTTGCCAACAATTTAGTAAACCACAGCTTCCCCCACAAGCTATCCAACCAACCGCGCCTGAAGAAACCCAAACGCAAAACGTAGCTAAAGATCAGTTTGCCCTACAAGGAAAAATTGGTGTACGTACACCACAACAATCTGGTAGTGCATTTTTTACGTGGCAACAGCAACAAGATAAATTTGATATCGAGCTAAGTGGCATCTTAGGCGTGGGTAAAACGCAAATTACAGGCCACACAGGCCAAGTAACGCTTAACAGTGCTAAAACTGGTGAAATCCACGCAGATAGCCCCGAAGAGCTACTCGAACGCGCAACAGGATGGCATGCACCTATTACACATTTAATCAAATGGGTACAAGCAAAACCCGCGACAGCATCTGCCCAACTAAACAAAGATGAACAGCAACGCATAACTCAAATTATTGAAGATGACTGGAATGTTGACTTAAGCTATGCAGAACATGCAACCTTGCCAAATAAATTGATTTTGAAACAAGCCCTCGAATCGGGTAAAGAAAACCGCATTACCATGGTAATTCAAAATCGTTAAACACCAGAGTTAAGGTATAGCCAAGCCCAATCAACAAGTGCTTGGCTATAACCAGTGGCTAATCTTTTATTTTGATAATAAAACAGCAAATGAATACATCATGAGCTTTTTTTAATTTGCTCAACCTAAAACAAGCACAAACAAGCAAAGTACTAAACAACTCATGCCCATTTCTTTCGAGCAAAATTCCATCACTTATTTTTTTTCAAACTAAGCACATCCCTCACAATTTCAAATTGCAATCAACACAAAACAATATTCGACTATAATGCCAGCCTATATATGATGCATTTATAAGCACAAAGCTTTAGGAAAAAACGATCGTGAATGTAATTCGAGTTCCGTCCCCAGCCAAATTAAATTTGTTTTTGCACATTACGGGGCGCCGTGAAAATGGTTACCACGAATTGCAGAGCATTTTTCAGCTAATCGATTTATACGACTGGATAGATTTTAAACAAACAAATTCAGAGAACATCGAAATTGATGGCATTGGTTCGGTTGAATTAGAACAAAACTTGATTTACAAAGCCGCACAAATCCTAAAACCGTATGCAAAAACACCGACTGGCTTAAAAATAAGCATCGAAAAGCATATTCCAATGGGTGCAGGTCTGGGCGGTGGGTCATCTAATGCGGCCACTACACTGCTTATTTTGAATCAACTCTGGCAGTGCGGGCTAACAATTGAACAACTCGCAGCACTCGGCGTTCAATTGGGTGCAGACGTTCCAATCTTTGTACACGGTCAAAATGCATGGGCTGAAGGCATCGGTGAACACTTAACATTCATAGATTTAGCTCAAAAAAAGTTCATTGTGCTCAAACCTGACTGTTTTATCAGCACTCAACTACTTTTTTCACAAAAAACGTTGACAAGAAACTCAAAGCCCTCTAAATTTTGCGCCTATCAGTTAACGCCATCGAGTTTCGGCAATAACTTTGAGCCACTGGCAAGAAGTTTATATCCAGAAGTAGATGAAGCAATGCAATACTTAGATCAGTTCGGTACTGCAAAACTTACAGGTACAGGTGCTTGTGTGTTTATTGAGTTAACCGAAAATTTGAATGTAAATGACATTCTTGAAAATTCACCATGTAAAGCTTACTTGGTCAATAGTTTACAAGAATCGCCATTACGCAAATTCAAGGTGTGTTAGGGGTATCGCCAAGTGGTAAGGCACCGGGTTTTGATCTCGGCATCCGTTGGTTCGAATCCAGCTACCCCTGCCATTTAATTCACCTGTAGATGTACTGTATTAGGGGTATCGCCAAGTGGTAAGGCACCGGGTTTTGATCTCGGCATCCGTTGGTTCGAATCCAGCTACCCCTGCCATCTTACAGTCATCAAATTAGGGGTATCGCCAAGTGGTAAGGCACCGGGTTTTGATCTCGGCATCCGTTGGTTCGAATCCAGCTACCCCTGCCATTTTCTCAAAAAAGACAGAACATTCTTTTGTAGCTTCGATGTTAAATAATCTTGACAAAAAGCTGTAAAAATATTAAAGTTCTGCCGCATTAGGGGTATCGCCAAGTGGTAAGGCACCGGGTTTTGATCTCGGCATCCGTTGGTTCGAATCCAGCTACCCCTGCCATCTATTTTCCCTATATATCAACCGCCAAGGGTGCTTCATGCCCAATCTTGTCGTTTTTAGTGGAACTGCGCATCCACAATTCGCTCAAAAAGTCGTAAGCCATTTACATATTCCTCTAGGTGCTGCTGCCGTTTCTACCTTTTCTGATGGTGAAATTGCTGTAGAAATCACTGAGAATGTTCGTGGTAAAGACGTATTTATCGTACAGCCTACGTGTGCCCCAACAAATGACAACCTTATGGAAGTCTTGGTTATGGCAGACGCTTTACGCCGTGCGAGCGCTGGCCGTATCACTGCTGTAATCCCTTACTTTGGTTATGCTCGTCAAGACCGTCGTCCTCGTTCAAGCCGTGTGCCTATTACTGCTAAAGTTGTAGCAGATATGCTCACTACTGTAGGTATTGACCGTGTTGTGATGATCGATCTTCACGCAGACCAAATCCAAGGTTTCTTCGATATTCCTGTAGACAACATCTACGGTACACCTGCTCTTTTAGCTGATCTTCGTCAACAGTCACATGACAACCTTATGGTTGTATCTCCTGACGTTGGTGGTGTAGTACGTGCGCGTGCTGTTGCTAAACAAATGGGTGATATCGATCTTGCAATCATCGATAAACGTCGCCAAAAAGCAAATGAATCACAAGTGATGCATTTGATTGGTGATGTAAAAGGCCGTGACTGTGTCATTGTTGATGACATGGTAGATACAGCGGGTACTTTGTGTAAAGCAGCTGACGCATTAAAAACTTTTGGTGCGCGTAAAGTTGTTGCATACGCAACTCACCCAGTATTGTCTGGTAAAGCAATTGAGAACTTAAAGAACTCTGTTATTGATGAACTTGTTGTTACTGACACAATTCCTCTTTCAGAAGAAGCTTTAGCTCTTGGCAAGATTCGTCAAGTTTCAGTAGCAAGTATGGTTGCTGAAACGATTCGTCGTATTAACAACGAAGAATCTATTAGCGCAATGTTTGATTCTTATCTATAATATAGCGCTGAATTCCTAAGCCCTGCCTTTTGGCGGGGCTTTTACTCACTAGACTGGTCGAAGGTCTAGTCAATTAAACTTAAATTAAGGATGTCTATCATGGCAAACTTCGTATTAAATGCAGTAGCACGTGAAGAAGCAGTACAAGGGAAAGGTTCGAGCCGCCGCCTTCGTCTTCAAGCTAAAGTTCCAGCAATCATCTACGGTGGCGAAGCAGCTCCTGTAGCAGTAACTTTAGAGCTTCGTGAGCTTGTTAAAGCTTTAGAAAACAAAGCTTTCTTTGAAGAAACTGTAGAAATCAACATCGACGGTAAAGTTGAAAGCGTTAAAATCCAAGCTTTACAACGTCACCCGTCTAAAAACACTCCTATGCACGCTGACTTCAAACGCGCATAAGTGTTAATGGTGTAAATTAGTGTCAAATATTTCACTGATTGTAGGTTTGGGTAACCCAGGTTCTGAGTATGCCCAAACCCGCCATAATGCTGGCTTTTGGTTCGTAGAACGTTTAGCCGAAGCTTATGGTATCTCGCTCAAAGCAGACCCAAAATTTCACGGAATTAGTGGTCGCGGTAATATTGAAGGTCAGGACGTTCGTCTGTTATTACCTACAACCTTTATGAACCTTTCTGGTAAAAGTGTTGTTCCCTTCGCAAAATTCTATCAAATTGCTCCTGAAGCAATGCTCATTGCACACGATGAACTGGACATGAACCCAGGTGTCATTCGCCTTAAAACAGGTGGTGGTCACGGTGGTCATAATGGTTTACGTGATATCGTTCCGCATACAGGTCCTAATTTCCATCGCTTACGCATTGGTATTGGTCACCCAGGTTCTAAAGACCGTGTATCTGGACATGTATTGGGTAAAGCCCCTAGCAGTGAACAAGGTTTAATGGATGATGCTATTGCTCATGCTTTATCACGTAGCAAACTACTGATAAACGGAGACATACAACAAGCCATGAACCAAATCAATGCTTACAAATAGAACTGATCAATCCATAAATTGTTGAACAATGTTTCTTGCCATGTTGCTCATTTCAGAGCAAAATGCGCTTGCTTGCTGAACGTAATCTGTAAGTAGAAAACTGATTTAACCATAAGATCAAAATCTTAGGTCCACTAAGGAGACGCTAGCCATGCTATCTCGTTTATTAAAAGCAAAAATCCACCGTTGTGTCGTAACACAAGCAGAATTACATTATGAAGGTTCTTGTGCGATCGATGGCATTCTTTTGGATTTAGCCGGTATCCGCGAATATGAAGAAATTCACATGTGGAACGTGACTAATGGTAAGCGTTTTACAACGTATGCAATTCGTGGCGAAGAAGGTTCAGGCATCATTTCTGTCAATGGTGGTGCAGCACTTCAAGCTGACGTTGGCGACCTAATGATTATTGCAACATTTGGTGATTTCACTGAAGCTGAAGCAAATGCTCATAAACCTCGTTTGGTATATGCAAACCCAAACAATACTGTAAACCACACAGCTAACTGTATTCCAGTTCAAGTGGCTTAAAAGTCCAAGATTTTAAAAAACCCGTAAACTGCGGGTTTTTTTATACCTAAACACTCATAATTAATTGCATCACGCTTGCTCACAACGACTCAAAAAAAACCATTAATTTTATTTAACTCACTGGTTTTTCAGTACCCTCTTGCCATTTTTGTTGTGCTTCACAATGCAGTGGTTGCAATTGCTCATTCACCAAATCCGCCAGTAATGGTTTACCCTCAGCCGACACTTTAAATAAGGCGAACCGTGCTTGTTCATAACAACCTGCTAAACCCTCTGCAAAAAAGTAGCTGTCTGATGCTGGAAATGGGCGCTCACCATGCCCCATTTTGAGCTGTAAAGGATAAACACGGCCCTGCCCCAGCAATATATCTTGTTTAAAGCTGGTTTTTAAAACACGCCCTTGTGAGTCAACCAGCACATAAGCCAAAGGCAATGCACCCCAGGGGGCTTGCACTATAGCACCCACAAAATTTAAGTTATAACGGAGCGCCATATAATCCCCTTGAAGCAATGCACGCGGGTCAGCTGGTGCCAAAGAAACATAAATGCTTTGACCTGTTGCTAAATGTTGCTCATTCTTTGCAATTAAGGTTTCAAATAAAATCAGACTTAAGATGGTCAACAAGATCGGAATTATTTTTTTCATATCTGCTCCTGCTGAGTATTTGGCAACTGATTACGGCGCACCAAATAAGCCAATAACAATACAGCGAGACCAGAAATAAAAATGCTCAGACTTTTCACCAAAAAGCTCAGCCCTAAGAAATAATATAAATGAGTAAGCAATAGACATAGTACGACAATACTGCATGCATAGATCAGCCGATCTTTGCGCTCCAACGCCCATGCCAGCATCAACATGCACAGAAAAATTTCAAAATACCCTAAAGCCAATAAAACTATGGAAAATATCCCCCACAGCGCCCACTGAAAAATCGTAAATCGTTGCGAACAAAAGTGTTGATATATATAGGCAAATGCAAGCCACCATAGACTTACAAAGATCAGCTTAGCCCACCACTCAACAGTAATTAAACTGCCTGATGGGGCAAACAAGTCACGCCCCATCATGAGTGATGCTGGGCCAATTAATAAAATTGCTAAACCCCAAAACAATAAACTACGCTGATATTTTTGATCTAAAACAAATAAACCAACCACGACCAAACTATATACAACATAATGCAAGGCATACCAAAGCCAACTAAACAGCTCCTGCCCCATCTGCCATTCATAAACTGCGAAGTTCAAACACAGCAATAACATCGAATAAAAAGAAATCAACTGTAACCACAGCAACCAAGCGCGTAGACGTAATACATAACTAACCATAATCAATGGAGGCATTACTAGCATTGCCCACACAGGATTTTTTGTCAGCCCAAGTACCCCACCATACATGCCAACTTGTGAAAAAATCAGTAAGCAATACAGTAATTGATTTTTAAAATGATGGCCTATTTGCTCTCCCTTTCTGAATTGAAAAACTACTACCACATACGCAATAGCGCCACACAGCAATGCACCCCATGCGGAGCGCACCATGCCAAAAATAAAGGCCGAGAGAAATATGCCTGCTAACCATGCGCCAATCCCCAAGGGAATAGTACTCACATAAGATTTTGGTAAGACCTGCAATATAAATCGTGTAATTAAATAAAAAATTCCAAGACTCAAAATGACCAAAATTAAAAACCCGAAGGTACCTAAATTTAATTGATCAATCAGCCCATACGCTACCCACATTAAAATATTGATACCTATGCCTGCACTGAGCAAGCTCACAGCCAAGGTATCTTGCTTGCGGTAGCTTTGCCAAGCCAGCAAAGAAAGTGGCACAAAAGCACTGATCAATAAAACGGCAGCACTTAGGTGGTCTGCATAGAAAAAGCCAACCATGCTCACTACAGATAAGATCACAATCCAAAGCAAAGTATATTTTTCTAAAGCATGATATTGCCAATAAGCCAGCAACCACATGCCACACCACCAAATTTGCAATAACACAATACTCTGCCAATCATGAAAACCCAACTGCACCGAGGCCAAGTAAAGTGCTAAAAAACCAGTCAAACCCAATAAAATAAAAATCCCTGCATTCTGCCGATACAACCAAGGAAGCAACAAAATAGACCACAACAGAAATAACAAATAACTGTTTGCTCCTGTTTGATACACCTGCCCAATCACAGCAAGAGACAAACCGAGCATTAACCCACACAAAGCGTGTAATGTTTGTATCACCGCTTCAGACGCACGAGAAAAATACACACTCAGTACGGCAATAATCAACAGTAATACTTGTGGTAAAGCCAGTTGTATAATCTGAGGTAGCATCCACCAATTGGCTGCAATTAAGTACAGGATGCTCACGCCCAATAAGCCAAAACCAATTGCAACTAAATGATGCTGAAAACTCTGCCGATTCAGTAAATTTTCCATAATTTCTGTTTTAACCCTTTTCTTCTTTATCTTGGGGCCCGTAAAAGCTCAGTGCTACATATACATTTTTATTTTTATCATACGTAAATAACGTGCATAGCACGCTATATTTTAATGCTAAAGCTTAAAGCGACACACCCAATAATACCAGTGATAAAGCACTATAAACCTAGCTTCACAAAAGACTTTCCCATATTTTGAATATGTATAGCTTGACTAGTCATATAGAAAAGCTGGCCTTTATGCGCAATCGGCTTATAATCAAATGACATCGCTTCAGGGCGGGGTGTAATTCCCCACCGGTGGTAATTGGTTGGATATTAATCCCCCATAGCCCACGAGCCGATCTCATTGCATGAGATGGCAGATTTGGTGAGATTCCAAAGCCGACGGTATAGTCCGGATGAAAGAAGACGACGTCACATTTTAATGGCTTGCTATTTTCAAGCTATGCCGTAACGCCACACTATTTCACATGTCCTGAAATGTTCAACCGTACCTTAAAACTTACGCGAGCGTTTCAATGTCTAATTTAATTCAACCCGAAATTTTCTTTAGAGCCCTTCCCCCATCAGAACAGCGTGTTTTACAAGCACTGGAAGATATTCGTCAAGGCAAACCTGTTTTAGTCATGGATGATTTTGACCGTGAAAATGAAGCCGATCTTATCGTTGCAGCTGAAACACTGAATGTCGAAACCATGGCACGTATGATACGTGATGGATCTGGAATTGTATGCTTTACGCTCACCAATGCACTCGCAGATCACCTTGAACTTCCACCTATGGTGCAAAACAACTCTAGCCAATTCAAAACAGCATTCACTGTCACAATTGAAGCTGCTCAAGGGGTTACCACAGGTGTTTCTGCACAAGACCGCACGACCACCATTCATGCAGCAATTAAAACAGGTGCTGTAGCAAGTGATTTAAACCGCCCAGGACATGTATTTCCTTTACGTGCACGTGATGGTGGCGTACTTAGCCGCCGTGGTCATACTGAAGCCTCTATTGATCTAGCCCGTTTAGCAGGTCTTCAGCCCGCAGGTGTACTCTGCGAGGTCACAAATCCAGATGGCAGTATGGCCTCAGGCAAGCAAGTCTTAGATTATGCGAATGAGCACAAGCTCACGCTCATTAACATTGAAGAACTGGTACAGTATCGTCAAGCACACAATCTATAATTCATACGCAGTTTAAAATGCATCCCAGTTGGAACTCTCCTGCTGGGATTTTTTATGGATATGCAAGATCAGCTTTAGATCAAAATTTATTTTCCTACTTTTTCATCAAGCCTAAACCATATTCAGGCCACACTGCTCCTTTGCCAATATTGTTTACAGCATAAGCAACCAATACCAAACTCACCGCGCCCGAAAGCACTGGAAAAAGCAAAAAACTCCAATCATAAGCGGTTGTACTCGCAGTTAATAAAATAACCAATGGATTCGCTCCCGCGGGCGGATGCACACAGCGTAGATATTGCATACCAACAATAGCAAGGCCTACCGCAATTGCAATTGTGAAAATATTAATAGGAAGATATAAAGCAAAAAATAAACCGATTGTCGCAGAAATGACATGACCAAAAATAAGATTGCGTGGCTGGGCCAATGGCGACTGCGCTGCAGCGTACAACAGTACACAGCTCGCACCAAAAGGTGCCATGATCCATGCATGATGTGAATACTGCCCAATCAGCAACAAAATAAAGATACTGAGCGTTCCCCCACAAAATCCACGCAGCAAGGCCCGCCCTGATGGTCGAGGTGCTAGTTTCTCTTTACCCGCGAATATATTCATGCTGATTTCCTCTTGATTGATATTAGATACAGCGCGCGCTATAATTAAAATAGTACAGATCTGTACTATTTGTAAATATGCTATTTCAGATGAGGTAAAACCGCGATGTCTAAATCAGCACAGAAAATTTTAAATACTGCAGAACAGCTGTTTAATCAGCAAAGTTTTAGTGCTGTTGGTGTCGATCTGATTCGAGATGAATCAGGCTGTTCTAAAACTACGCTGTATACCTATTTTAAAAATAAGCACCAGCTGGTTTACAGCGTTTTGCAAGCGCGAGATGAACGCTTTAGGCAAAGCTTACTGACAGCCGTTCAAGAGTTTGAAGGTCTAGAGGCTTTAGAAAAAATTTATGACTGGCATATCCACTGGTTTCAAGCAGATCATTTCAAAGGCTGTCTATTTGTTCGAGCTGTGGGTGAATCAAATGCTGCAGACACAGATATACTTGCCATTTCTCAGGCACATAAACAATGGATCCGTGATTTAATTCAAAGCAAAACTGCCTGCCTTCCTCAGCAGCAGAAAATAAGTGCCTTGTTTTATCTTCAGCTTGAAGGACTCATTAGTACTGTACTGGTCGATGGTTTTAATACCCAAACCTGCAACCAACAAAAAACGCTGATCTTTCAATTAATCCATTTACTGATGGCTCAGCCTTCAAAATAAAGCACTGTAAATGCCGTATAAGGCCACCACTACCAATACCGCGCCACAGATTCCCAATAATTTTGGATAGACTGCTGAGCGCGATAAACGATTAAAAGCTAAATAAACTAAAGACAACGTAGCAAAATCTAGAATAATCCAACTGATGGTTAAAATACTCAGGCTCAAATTTAAATCCGCTGTAATACCTGTAAATTGCGGAAAGAAAGATGCAAAGAAAATAATATCTTTAGGATTAGAAATACCCACCAGCAAGCCTTGCTTAAAGCCACCTTGCGTATCTGGGAGTACCACCTGACTTTGCTCAGGCTGAGCTTCACGTGCTTCTTTTAAAACCTGTAGACCAATATAAGCAATATAGATACATCCCAGCACCTTAATTGCATTGAGCCATTGCTCATTGATATTCAACGCACCTTTTAAAATCAATACAGAAAATACAATAAGAACCAATGAGGCCAAATTCGTGCCAAAAATCGTTTGTAGGGCTTTTTTATATCCACCTTTTAAACCAGCACTTGCCACCAAAAGCATGACTGGGCCAGGCGTTGCAATCATCACAATCACAGCCACGCAATATAAAAAATATTCAGAGTAGTTCATATTTGTATACCAAGATCAGCTTATATTCCCTCATTAAATAAAAAGAGGACTATTCGTCCTCTTCTTCATATCCTTTCAGTAAATGATGACTAATGCCATCTGCTCGCAAAAAGGCAAAATCATAACTGGCTGTCGCAAGTGCCAACACGCGACGCTCGAATTCTTCCCACAATGGGCGCACTTGTTTGTAGTGAATACCAAGTCCACTATCATCGGTAAAATGACGGTTTTTTTCACACAATTTTAAGGCATGGTACAACTTACGCCCTTTACTCGCATCTGGACGCAGACGCACACGCTTAGACAAAACAAAACCTTCAACATGACGAAGATCTGCAAAGGGCAGCATGGGCACTAAAATTTGATCTAACTGTGCATCTAGGCGCTTCCACACAGCGGTTTGTTGTACTGGATTATAAGTATTCCACTGAATAACTTCATGATTGAATCGGCGACAGCCACGACACACTGCATCACCAAATACCGTTGAACAACGCCCTGCACATGGCGTAAGTGAAGCAATTCGACGGTCATTACTCAAAACAAACTCCTAAAATTCTGCTGTTGCTATTAAAACAAAACACAACGTGAGGCCCCGAATATACACGCAGTTGCACATGAATAGAAGTCATCTGCATGTACTGTTTTACTCGCATATTCCATCAATACACGTTAAAATATGTGCCTTTCGAAATTCCTGTTTTTTTATTTTTCTATTTTGGAGTACTCCATGAACGCTACTGTAGAACAGCTTGCACCTGTAGAACAGCAAGCGACCACAGGTTGGGTTGTTGCCGCGCTATATCAATTTAAAGAAGTTCAAGACGCAGCTGCGTTAAAAGAACGCCTATTGAACTTAGTCGGCTCAATCAATTTGTGTGGTACTCTTATTGTGGCAGACGAAGGTATTAACGGCACTGTTGCGGGCGACCGCGTTGCAGTTGACGCTGTACACCAATTTCTTTTAGACGAAGGCTTTACGTCTATGGAATATAAAGAGTCTCACAGTTCGGAAAAACCTTTCCGTAAAATGAAAATTAAACTCAAAAAAGAAATTGTCACTTTAGGTGTAGAAGTAAAACCACGTGATCTAGTAGGCCATTACTTAGACCCGAAAGAATGGAATGAGCTGATTGCGCGTGATGACGTGATTTTAATTGATACACGTAATGACTATGAATACAAAGCGGGTACGTTTAAAGGCGCGATTGACCCACAAACAGAAACTTTCCGTGAATTTCCAGACTACGTAAAAAAAGAGTTGGAACAACACAAAGATAAAAAAATTGCGATGTTCTGTACAGGCGGTATTCGCTGTGAAAAATCAACATCATTGCTTCTTCAAGAAGGCTTCAATGAAGTTTATCACCTCAAAGGCGGTATTCTTAAATACCTAGAAGAAACCCCAGCTGACGAAAGCATGTGGGAAGGTGAATGTTTCGTATTTGACGGCCGTACCGCAGTAACACATGGCATGGAAGAAGGCGCAAACATTAAATGTCACGCATGTGGTTGGCCACTTGTTCCTGCGGAAGTTGAACTTCCTAGCTACGAGCATGGTGTATCTTGTGTCTACTGCATCGACAAAACAACCGATAAGCAAAAAGAAGGCTTCCGTATGCGTCAATCACAAATTTTAGCGGCTAAACGTAAACGCCTCTAAGTTGTATTGAACTAACAGCTTGAAAAACCCTCCTCAGGAGGGTTTTTTATTGTTCCTTAAATGGCAAGTACATGCTCTAAGTCTGCCTTAAACACAAATTTCATGATTTTGTAACACACAACAAGAACAATATCTTGCATACTCAGATGAGATTTTCCTTTTATTTACCCCTATTACTTTTGGAAGGCCCATGAATTTAACCGAATGGATATTAACCATCATGCAACAGCTCGGTTATTTGGGTATCGCCTTCCTCATGTTTCTAGATAATGTTTTCCCGCCCATTCCCTCAGAAATCATTATGCCTTCTGCGGGTTATACCGCATCGCAGGGCCAGCTTCTGCTCACAGGGGTCATTATTGCAGGAAGTATTGGTTCATTGATTGCAGCCGCTGTACTCTACTGGGTGGGCTATAAGTTCAATAACGAGCATATTTTTCGCTGTGTTGATAAATATGGAAAATATTTATTCATTAAAACAGAAGATGTTAAAACAGCATTGGCTTGGTTTGAGCAATATGGTCATCGTATTGTATTTTTTGGTCGCATGATCCCTGCTGTACGCTCACTGATCAGCATTCCTGCAGGCATGAGCCGAATGCCTTTTTGGAAATTCATGCTTTACAGCGCTTTAGGCACCATTATTTGGACCACCTTTTTAGCCTGTGTTGGCTATTACTTTGGTGAAAACCAAGCACTCATGCATGAAATCTTCAGTCGCGTTGGCTACGTGATTATTGCGATCGCCATCATGATCATCTTATGGATTTTATACCGTCGCCAGCAACGTAAAAAAGCCGCATCACAACAAAAATAAATGCACAGCCAATTGAGTGATATATCAAATCGCTCAATGTCACTTCTACATGAATAAACAATCCCTTATACTCATTCATCACAAAAAAAATGCTTAACACCCTACTGTGGTGACGCCTTATACCAATAACATTCGAACCTAAAACTGATGAAAAAATACATTATATATTTTGCTATAACCTATTTAATCGCTATGGCCATCATGGCAGTAATTATTTATTTCTTTAACCTACCTAACGGTACATCTGTTGCCTGCATCATGACTGCAGGCTTTGTAACTGCCAATAAATTCGTGCAAGACCATCAAAGAGCGCCTGAAGCAGCAGAGAAAATACAACTCATCTGGGGGTGTCTTGCAACCTCTATTGCAATCAGTCTCATCACCACCATCATCATTATACTTGTAGTATTTAAATCGCTTGCTATTTTCACTTTATTCACAGCACTACCACTTTGGATCATCTGTGTTGCAGTCGGCTTTACCTTATTTATTCATTATTTAATTCTTGCCATGAGTTTTGGCTGGATGGCAAATAATGCCGTCAAAGGTTTACAAAAGCAAAAGCAAAAGCAACGTAAATCCAAAATAAGCTGAACGACAAACTTATATAAAAAAAGCACCAAACTCGGTGCTTTTTTTATAACTTATTTGAATTAGTTTGGTGTGTGATACATCAAATACAATTCGTTTAAGTTCTCTGGAATCTCTTCTGCAAGCTCATCCATTAATTGACCATTACGGCGGAAGGTTTCCATTTGAGGATCTTCTTCATCAATACCGCTAAACACCATAATTGGCAAAGTCAAATCAACTAATTGTTCTTCAAATTCAGGCGCGAACCATGCTTCTTCATTTAAGAACATTGCATCAACAAAACCAACGCTCCAGTCGCCTAGGCTTGACTCTACGTCTGCTTCTTCCACTTCAAAAGGAAATGAAATTCCTTCTTCATTGGCTAAGTTTTGACGCAGTGATTCTAACCAAGCTTTCACCTGAGCAATAATGTCTGCAGGAACTTTTTTATGGTTATTGTCAAATAGTTCTTCTAACCATTTGTCAAATTGCGGGCCAACTGCAATTGCACACAAAAAACCATGAGTTGCAGCAAAATCCAGACCAAACTCATTCTGATCGCCGTCTAGATAGTCGCTCAAACGGTCTAAATCTAAAGCACTCATTTTACATCCACAAACATAGAAACTTAATGTGTAAGCATAGCATTTAAAAACACTACGCCAAAACTGATTTTAGTCGTCTTCATCGCCAAAATCGTCGTCATCGTCAAAGTCATAGTCAAAATCTTTGAGTTCACGCTCTAAACGACGTTGTGCAAGAAGTTCATCAATCAAGCGACGTTTTTCTAGCGATTCTTTAGCGCTAATTTTTCCGCCGGCCTCATCGAAATTAACATCATCATCACCGTAGTTATCATCTAGTTCAAAATCTGTCGAAGACACTGAAACTACCTCATAATGAAAAAATTTAAAGGGGTCTAGGCGCTATTTATATGGGTTATAGAACCTTGTCAAGTTTTATTTGTATTTTTAGCTGTTAAAGCCGTAAATTGGGCTTTTTTCTTAACCTAAGTTATGGCATGATATAATCCACCCTGCGTCTTTCAGTTTTATGAATATCGAGATGATTTCATCTGACCAAATACGTACGGGATGAACTTGAAAACAACAATTTCAGCCCCACCTAAATTACTGAATTTAATTTTTTAATATTCCATCGAATCGTCTTTCAAATAAGACTGAATATTTGATGGAATAAGCAAGCTATTGATAAATTTTTATTGAGATGAATCGTATAAGTCTACTATACGATTTTTTACTGTCACAGATTCAACGAAGAGTAAGCATAGATGAGCGATATGAATTCCCCTACTTCACAAGTAGCGGCGCTGATTAGCCGAGGCAAAGAACAAGGTTACTTAACTTTCGCTGAGGTCAACGATCATCTCCCGGATTCAATCACAGAAAGCGAACAGATTGAAGACATCATTCAAATGTTGAATGACGTTGGTATTCCTGTACATGACCGTGCACCTGAAACTGATGATGCCATGTTTGAAGGTGGCAGCGACGCAACGGATGAAGTTGCTGAAGAAGAAGCCGCTGCTGTACTTGCATCAGTTGAAAATGAACCAGGCCGTACCACTGACCCTGTACGTATGTATATGCGTGAAATGGGTACAGTTGAACTCCTTACACGCGAAGGCGAAATTAGCATTGCAAAACGTATCGAAGAAGGTATTCGTGACGTTTTAAATTCAATCGCTTATTGGCCAAATGCAGTTGAAGTCGTTTTAAAAGAATATAAAGATTATGAAGCAGGTGAACGTCGCCTTGCTGATATTTTATCGGGTTACCTAGACCCTGAAACTGACGATGATATTCCTGAAGTTTTAGAAGATGAGTCTGAAGATCTAGACGAAGACGATGCATCATCAAACAAATCAACCAAAGATGTAAAATTGGATGATGATGATGAAGACGAAGAATCTGAAAGTGATGACGACTCTGAAGGTGATTCAGGCCCAGACCCTGAAATTGCCAAAGCACGTTTTACTGAACTAGAAAATGCGTGGACCAATACCAAATTACTGGTTGAAAAACATGGTCGTAACAGTAAAGAAGGCAAACAAGCACTCGAAGATTTAGCTTCTGTGTTTATGATGTTTAAATTTACACCGCGCCTATTTGATATCATTAGTGAAATGATTCGCGGTACACACGAACAAATTCGTACCTCAGAACGTGAAGTGATGCGTTATGCAGTACGTCGTGGTCGTATGGATCGTACGCAATTCCGTACCTCATTCCCAGGTCAAGAATCAAACCAAGCATGGTTAGATGAGCAAATTGCGAAAGCACCTGCAGAAATGAAAGGCTACTTAGAAAAAGTACGCCCTGATATTTTAGCTTTCCAGCAAAAAATCTCAGACATTGAAAAAGACCTTAATTTAAGCGTTAAAGAAATTAAAGAAATTTCTAAACGTATGGCTGTAGGCGAAGCGAAAGCACGCCGTGCTAAAAAAGAAATGGTTGAAGCGAACTTACGTCTTGTAATCTCGATTGCGAAAAAGTATACCAACCGTGGTCTACAATTCCTCGACTTGATTCAAGAAGGTAACATCGGCTTGATGAAAGCGGTAGATAAGTTTGAATACCGCCGTGGTTATAAGTTCTCGACTTATGCAACATGGTGGATTCGTCAGGCAATCACGCGTTCTATTGCCGATCAAGCACGTACGATTCGTATTCCTGTGCACATGATTGAAACCATTAACAAGATCAACCGTGTATCTCGTCAATTGCTTCAAGAAATGGGCCGTGAGCCAACACCTGAAGAATTGGGCGAACGTCTAGAAATGGACGAAGTCAAAGTACGTAAAGTACTTAAAATTGCCAAAGAGCCGATTTCTATGGAAACGCCGATTGGCGATGACGAAGATTCGCATCTTGGTGATTTCATTGAAGATGGTAACATTACCTCTCCAATTGATGCCGCAACATCTGAAGGCTTAAAAGAAGCAACACGCGAAGTACTGGAAAACTTGACTGAACGTGAAGCGAAAGTCTTGAAAATGCGTTTTGGTATTGATATGCCTACCGACCACACTTTGGAAGAAGTTGGTAAACAGTTTGACGTAACACGTGAACGTATCCGTCAGATTGAAGCAAAAGCATTACGTAAATTACGTCATCCTTCTCGCTCTGAACACTTACGTTCATTCCTTGAGAATGACTAACCCATCAGTGGGATAATACAGGCTTGAATATGGGGGAAGCTCCCCCATAATAAGAGCATGTAGCAAATGAATCAAAATACCTGCACATTGCAGGTATTTTTAATATTGAGGTGTCCTATGACTGACATGACTGATCGTACTCCATCACGTGAATTACAAGAGCATCTTTGGGTCTTCCCAATGGACTACCCGATTAAACTCATTGGTAATGCAGGCGATGAATTACGCCAAGCAGTAAATGAAATTTTCGTGAAACATTTTCCAGAATTTGATGGTGCAAAAATGACTGTAACACCATCACGGACAGGGAAATACCACTCAATTACTGCACAGCTACGTTTTGAAGAACTTGAGCAAGTACATGCTGTCTATGCAGACCTTGCAGCTTGTCCACTGATCAAAACAGCACTCTAAGAAAAACACGCTTTCGGGCGTGTTTTTTTATGCAAACCCCACCAAACGAACAGACAAAATCTGTCCATTCTCGTCCCCTATCCCATCCAATTTATCTATAATAGATTTTTATCATGCATTCCTTAAGGACTTAAAATCGTGGAGATTGAGGCTAAACCACAACTGATCATTCGTCATTACACTCAGTTAACCTCTTATGAAGAGCGTTTTCTGGAAATGAAACAATTGACCGAACAACGTGACGAACACACACCAGATGAATTGTGGATTTTGCAACATCATGATGTCCTTACACAGGGCCAAGCGGGCAAACCAGAACATATTTTATTGCACAGTGACATCCCCGTTGTACAAAGCGATCGCGGTGGACAAGTCACTTGGCATGGCCCAGGTCAATTGGTGGCTTACTTCATGTTTGATTTAAATCGCTTAGGCTGGAATGTACGTACTCTGGTCAGCTATGCTGAAAACCTCATGATTGATCTGCTTAAAAAATATGGCATTGAAGCATACGCCAAAGCAGATGCACCCGGTGTATATGTAGACGAGCGTAAAATTGGCTCACTCGGCTTTAAAATCCGCAAAGGTCGCTCTTATCACGGACTAGCACTGAATATTGACTGTGATTTATTTGGCTTCCATACCATCAATCCATGCGGTTATGCAGGTTTAGAAATGGTCCGCGTACAGGATCTGGTAACAGACTACCCTAAATTTGAAAACTTATGCGTCGATATGATTGAAACATTGCAGAACAGCGGTTACTTTAAAGACGTTCAGGTCGAACAAAAATAAAGCCTTTGCTTTCATACATAAAATAAATTAGAGTATTTACTCTAAATAAATAATATTTTGAAAAGGGATGAATACGTGATTGCAACTAAATCCGTCAAGCCCGCTTTGCAGCTAGCCTATGTCAAACTCATGATGGATGTGATTGGCAGAGGCTTAGTGATGGCGAGTCAAGTCGATGCAGAAGTTAAGCAGGAAGTCGCTCAGTTTCCAGATCATTTCACACTCTCAATGAATGTATTCCCCAATGGGCCTGCATTCATTGCACGTGTGACGGCAAATAAACAATTAGAATTGGTTCCTGATTTAGCAACAAAGCCAGATTTAACCATTACCTTTAAGCATCTTAATCATGCATTTTTAGTATTTTCTTTCCAAGAAAGTACTGCGCAAGCATTTGCCAATGACCGCATGATTGCTAATGGTGATATTTCTTATGCGATTCGACTGGTTCGTTGCCTAAATAAAATGGAAGCGCTGATTTTGCCAAAACTGGTTGCAGAGCTGGCAGTCAAAGAATATCCAAGCGATTTAAGCCTAAAAGAAAAATTAACTGGAGCTGCAAATATCTATCTTAAGGTAGCTCAATCCTATTTCAAGCGGAGCGCATAACACATGGCTAAACCATATTACGAATTTTTTTGTCCAGTTAAAGTCATTGCTGGGCATGCGGCGCTAGAGCATATCCCTTTTGAACTTGCAACTTTAGGTGCTACTCGTCCCTTAATTATTACAGACAAAGGCGTACGCAGTAACAACCTATTAGCACCGATTGAAGCAGCTTTTGAATCTACAAATGCCGTTATTGGGCATATTTTTGACGATGTACCACCCGATTCAAGCCTTGAAACTGTACGTAAAGCCGCTCAGCTTTATCGCGATAACAATTGCGACGCGATTATTGCTGTCGGTGGTGGTTCAGTCATTGATACCTCTAAGGCCACTAATATTTTAGTGTCTGAAGGTGGTGATGACCTGCTGAAATATTCGGGTGCACATAATCTGCCAAAACCTTTAAAACCTTTTTTTGTGATTCCAACCACATCAGGCACAGGCTCAGAAGTGACCATGGTTGCCGTGGTTTCCGATAACCAAAAAAATGTCAAAATGCCGTTTGCATCTTATTACTTGATGCCACATGCAGCTATTTTAGATCCGCGTATGACGCAAACTTTGCCACCGCACCTCACTGCGATGACGGCAATGGATGCCATGACACATGCAGTAGAAGCCTATACCTGCCTTGCAGCCAATCCAATTTCTGATGCTTATGCAACAGCAGCCGTTAAAAAGGTAAGTAATCATTTATTTAACGTACTGGATAACCCAACTGATGCACAAGGCCGCTTAGAATTAGCTCAAGCATCTACAATGGCAGGCATTGCATTTTCAAACTCGATGGTTGGCTTAGTACATTCTCTTGGTCACGCTTTAGGTGCAGTTGCACATCTGCCCCACGGCTTATGTATGAATCTATTTTTGCCTTATGTACTGGAATACAACAAAGAAGTGAATGCCGATAAAATCGCAGATCTTTTACTTCCACTTGCTGGCCCAGATATTTACTCGCAAACCCCTGCTCACTTACGTGCAGATAAGGCGATTTCAACTATTTTAGCCATGCGTGATCGTATCTATAGCCTAACAAAATTACCACGTACACTGAGTGAGACTGGCAAAGTAACTCAAGCTCAGCTCGACGATGTTGCAGAAAAGGCTTTAAATGATGGTTCGATCATTTACAATCCGAAAGAAGCAACACTCAAAGATTTAAAAACTATCTTAGAAAAAGCTTGGTAATTACTGAAAAATAAGCCAATATAGCGAAAATTCCAGCCTGATGTTTTTTTAAGCATCAGGCTTTTATCTGTAAGCCTTAAAAACAGCGACTTTCACTTTATCTTCATGTAAGTTGGCATGTTTTCTGCTCAGAAAAGAAATAAAATCACTGGCAAAAATTTACATCTTGGAGTAAATTGGCGCGCTTTTGTTTCAAAATGTAGGGGGGATCGTTCGTCTCAAACGATCCTGACACAATAAGACTGATCCTTGATCAACGATTAAGAGGATAACGCCGTTGACAAATTTATCTGGGACTCAATCGGCAGCTAAACTGCAAAAAACACTCGGGCTTTGGCACATCATTATCATTGGTTTGGCCTATATCCAACCGATGACCTTATTTGACACGTTCGGATTAGTATCTGAAGAAAGTCATTTTCATGTGCCTACCTCTTATATTATTGCTTTAATTGCAATTTTATTTACGTCTATTAGCTATGGTCATATGATCCGTCGCTACCCTTCTTCGGGTTCGGCATATACCTACGCACAAAAGTCAATTCACCCAAACGTCGGTTTTATGGTGGGTTGGTCGTCTTGGCTTGACTATTTATTGTCGCCAATGGTCAACATTATTTTGGCCGTTATTTATCTTGAAGCATTATTCCCGTCTGTAAATCATTGGGTTTGGGTCATTGTGCTTACAGCATTTATGACGGGTGTTAACCTTCGTGGTGCACGCTTTGTTGCCAACTTTAACAGCTTAATTGTATTGATTCAGCTGATCGTGATTGGCGCATTTACGTGGTTGGTATACAGCAAGCTTCAAGCTGGATTCAATGCAGATGGCCCAATTACAGCAGAAACACGTGCGCAATTGTGGAGTCTCGAACCATTTTGGAATGAACTCACTAGCGTTGGTGCCCTCATTACTGGTGCAACTTTACTGTGTTTCTCATTTACCGGTTTTGACTCATTAAGTTCACTGGCTGAAGAAACCAAAGATACTGAAAAAACCCTACCTAAAGCGATTTTCTTAACAGCGCTGATTGCAGGTGTAATTTTCATTATCAGTACTTATTTCATGCAATTGTACTTCCCTTCTGCACCAGGAACGTACTTTAAGAATATTGCCGAAACACAACCAGAAATTTTACTGCTTGTTGGTGGTTCATTATTCCAATCGTATGTACTTGCATTTGCAATCGTTACCGTTATGGCATCAGGGATCTCTGCGCATGCAGGTGTATCACGTTTAATGTATGTTATGGGTCGTGATGGCGTAATTAACAAGAAGATCTTTGGTCATATCAGTCCAAAAAGCTTCACACCGTCTTATAACATTATCATTGTAGGCGTTGTTGCTTTAACTGCTGGTTTCATGGATCTTGATATTGTGATTTCTATGATCAGCTTCGGTGCCTTAACTGCCTTTACGTTTGTGAACCTTTCTGTCATTTCACGCTATGCACTACGTGATGGTCGTACTAAAAACTTCAAGGATATCTTCAGTTTTGTCGTCATCCCAATGTGTGGTTTCCTCAGTATCTTTGCCATGTGGTTAGAGATTGAAGAAACAGCATTGAAATATGGTTTATGGTGGGCGATGTTTGGTATCTTGTACTTAGGCTACAAAACTAAGGGCTTTAAACACCCTGCACCACAGCATAATGAATTTGAATAATTTTAAGATAATTCATGCTTAATTAATCAAATAAATTCTTTTTCCGTCCAACGGGACGGAAAAAGAACACTTCAAAATAACTAACTTCTCAATAATCTAAAGACTCTTCCGTGCCTATTCTCTAAAAATATTGCTTTAAAATATCCACTCAAACCTTTACGTAATATATTTTCTTAACGTAAGCGGCAATTAAAGCCCATGCGCGTATCCACAATATTATCTTTATAGCCCAAGCTTTGAATAAATAAATTTCGATCGGTCAAAAGCTTCTGATCTTGCTCACTCAAACGTTCACGATTAGTAACAGCACTATTAAACATTTCATCGACTGTACGTTGAAAAATACCGCAGACTTCTTGTCGCTTGGTTTTATTCAATTGACGCCCCAACAAAAAGCTACGTTCAAAGTCCTTATCTGTCAAAGTCTTCCCCCAATCTTCAATACGCTGGTTCTGACGTTGCATCATTTGTGCTAAACCTTGCTCCATTTCGGCAGAAGTGATTGGAGAGACAGTTGTTGTTCCTTGTGTAGCACTCGCACTCGGCTCGCTATCTGTAGCACTAGATGCATACTGAGAGAACAAAAAACTAACGAACAACATACTACTTACATTGATCCATTGGCGATATTTCAAAATCATCCCTCATCAGCTCAGTTTTTATTGTTTTTAGTTATACACAGTTTCAACATCAAGCAAAATATTCAACACATTTTACTTACATAAAACACAAACTTTAGTCCCGCCTTTTGCTTATGAAATGGCATAAAAAAACCACTCTTTCGAGTGGTTTTTTTATGGAGTTTTAAACCAGTTCTTTAAAATCTTGCTGACGCCATGCTTCGTATAAAATCACAGCCGTCGCATTAGATAAATTTAGACTGCGCGAATTCGCAGCCATTGGTAAGCGAATCCAATGAGACTGTGGGAACATTAAACGTACATCTTCAGGTAAACCACGTGTTTCTGGCCCCATCAGCAAGGCAACAGGACGGTTTAAATTAGAAGTATGTGGCGTTTCTGTCCCTTTGGTCGTCAAAGGATAAATCGCATCTGCTGCAATGCCTACGCTATCTAAATGTGCTAGACACTCAGCAAAATTTTCCCATACTTTCATGTGTGCCCATTCATGATAATCCAATCCAGCACGACGCAATTTTTTATCATCTAACTCAAAACCTAATGGCTTGACCAGATGTAATTGCGCTCCTGTATTGGCACATAAACGAATGATATTCCCTGTATTTGCTGGAATTTCTGGCTCGTATAAAACAACATGAATCACAGGATTTACTCTACTCTTTTCAATGTCGCAAGGCGCTTAGCCTTGCCACTGTAATTGTTCACGCAAGCGTACTACTTCACCAATAATGGTTAGCGTTGGCGCTTGTATTTGATGATCACTCACTTTGGAGGCAATATCTGCCAGCGTTCCCACCACCACTTTTTGATCAGGTGTAGTGCCTTTAGACACCAAAGCCACTGGCATATCTGCACGTTGACCATGTTCAATCAAGCGTTGGCAGATTTTTTCCAATCCAACCAAGCCCATATACAGCACAAGTGTTTGGTTTTCATAAACCAATTCTTGCCAAGGGAGTTCAGGTGAACCTTCCTTTAAATGGCCCGTTAAGAAACGTACACTTTGCGCATAATCACGGTGCGTTAAAGGAATACCCGCATAAGCAGAACAGCCAGAGGCTGCGGTAATTCCTGGTACAACTTGGAAAGCAATACCTGCTGCAAACAGCTCTTCAATTTCTTCACCGCCACGTCCAAATATAAACGGATCGCCACCTTTTAGGCGACAAACACGCTTACCTTGCTGTGCATATTGAACCAATAAGGCATTAATACCTTCTTGGGGTACAGCATGGTTTGAACGCGCCTTACCCACATAGATTTTTTCTGCATCACGACGACACAAATCCATGATTGGGGCAGAGACCAAACGGTCGTAAATCACCACATCAGCTTGTTGCATCAGACGTAAGGCTTTCAACGTCAAAAGCTCTGGATCGCCCGGCCCTGCACCAACCAAATACACCTCACCTTTCGGCTTGGTCCATTCAATTAAAGCTTGTTCAATTAAACGATCTGCCTCAGCAAGATTGCCATTAAACACCTGCTCTTTGAGTGGACTGGCGTATAAGTCCTCCCAAAAAATACGGCGTTCATCTGGATTGATAATTTTGGCTTTTACGACACTGCGCCATTTACCTGAAAACTCGGCCAAAGCTCCCATTCCATGCGGAATACTGGCTTCAAGCTGGGTACGAATTTGACGAGATAACACAGGTGATGTGCCATTACTGGCAATAGACACAACCAACGGTGAACGATCTATAATGGCTGGGACCATAAAACGACAATATGGCGGATCATCAACACTATTTACCAACACATTCTCAGCTTCACAGGCTTCAAATACATGACGATTGACTTCAGCATGATCTGTAGCCGCAATCACCAAGCGATATTGACGCAGTCGTATGTCAGCACTGAATGGTGCTTGTACATATTGCCCCTGCGATTGCTCAACGATCTCTAATAAGTTAGCTTCAATTGCTGGTGCAACAACATTGACTACCGCGCCTGCTTTGGCCAATAAGACTGCTTTACGATAGGCAATATGACCACCGCCAACAATCAGACAAGGTTGCTGTTGCAACTTTAACGAGATTGGAAAAATATCCACAAGAGACCTCAAAAAAACTATATCTGACTGCTTAAAAAAAAGTGCACACTTTTGTGTGCACTTGATTCAACTCGAACTTAGTCGATGTAAGTTTTACCACCCATGTATGGACGTAATACTTCTGGAATTTCAATCGAACCGTCTGCACGTTGGTAGTTTTCCATCACTGCAAGCAAAGTACGACCGACAGCCAAACCTGAACCATTAAGTGTATGCACAAATTCAGTTTTCTTTTGGTCTGCACGGTAACGCGCTTTCATACGACGTGCTTGGAAATCACCCATGTTTGAACATGAAGAAATTTCACGATAAGTATTTTGGCTCGGCACCCAAACTTCTAAATCGTAAGTCTTGGTTGCACCAAAGCCCATATCACCACCACAAAGAATAATTTTACGGTATGGCAAACCTAAAGCTTGCAAAATACCTTCTGCATGGCCTGTAAGGTCTTCTAGCGCTTGCATAGAAGTTTCAGGTTTTACAATCTGAACCATTTCTACTTTGTCAAATTGGTGCTGACGGATCAGACCACGTGTATCACGACCGTATGAGCCTGCTTCACTGCGGAAACACGGTGTATGCGCCGCATAGCGAAGTGGTAAACGATCTGCATCAATGATTTCATCACGGACAAAGTTCGTTACTGGCACTTCAGCTGTAGGAATTAAATAAAATTCTTTTTCGCCTTGAAGCTTGAATAAATCTTCTTCAAATTTAGGCAACTGGCCTGTACCACGTAAAGAATCCGCATTAACAAGATAAGGTACGTACGCCTCTGTATAGCCATTTTGCTCAGTATGCGTATTTAACATGAACTGAGTAATCGCACGTTGTAAACGCGCTAAAGGCCCTTTTAATACACTAAAACGCGAACCTGTTAATTTTGTTGCAGTTTCAAATTCCAAACCGCCCATCATTTCGCCAAGGTCAGTATGGTCTTTGATTTCAAAATCAAATGTACGTGGTGTACCCCACTTTAGAATCTCAACGTTATCCGCTTCGTCTTTACCTTCTGGTACAGACTCATCTGGCAAGTTTGGAATCGATAATGATTTTTCTTCTAACTCTGCTTGTAATTCTGCTAAAGCAACTTCAGCGGCTTTAATTTCATCACCAATAGCTGACATACGCGCCATAATTTCAGAAGCATCTTCGCCTGCTTTTTTAAGCTGACCCACTTGCTTCGCACCCGCATTACGCTCTGCTTGCAAAGATTCAGTTTTTGATTGAATTTCTTTACGACGTGCTTCAAGTGATGCCCACTCTTCTACATTTAATTGCACACCACGTTTAGCTAAGGCTAAATTTACAGCCTCAATATTATTTCTGAGTAATTTCGGGTCGATCATAGCCAGTCTTGGAATAAGAAAAAAACTGGCTATAGTGTAAGCTCTTCATGCTAAAAAATACAGTGACTGGGCATACAGCTGTGCCTTATTAGAACAATATTGCGAAGATTTTGTACAAATCCTCATCGCGATTATTGATTGTTATATTTTGGCAAACTTGGCAAATATTGCGCCTGAATCACTTCACCCGCAGATTCATAGGGCAATTTAAGCTCAGACATTCCCTCAGCATAGCTGGCCAATTCATACAATGGATAAACAAACATCAGACCATTCGGGCCATAATAAAAATTATCGCTGAGTTTTAACTGCGCCTTTTCAATTTTATGGTTATATAACCAGTTGATATTGGCATCATAGAGTGAATCTAGTACTTTTTGCTCCGCACCTTTTTTCAATATATCTTGTAAAGACAATCGTTTATGCGTTTTTAAATCAAAATTTACATATTCAATATGATACATACCATGTGCAGCCCCTGCACTGTAGCTATAGCTATAAATTGCAAACGTCGCAAGATTATACTGCTGACCAATATAACGAACAGACATATTTTGCTGATTTAAACCCGCTTGACTCCCTTCAGAAACATCCACCTTTTGTGGCGCATGTTCTGCAAATGCAATCGGTTCAGCCTTACGAATACGATCATTAAAATAATCATCGATCCAAGGCACACCCGACTCAACGGTTTGCAACACAAACTGAGTACAACCTTCTTTTTCACAAACATTCTTCTGGTAATTCGCTACATTCACCGCTTTAACTTGTAACAACGGAACAGATGGTGTCTCAGCGACCACAGGCGCAGATGCTGTAGCCTCTTGATCTTTTTTAGGTAAGTCATGGCGCTGACAACCTACAAACATTGTCGCCAGCAAGGTCATTAACAACACTGGTTTAAGTTGTACTGAGTTCATCCGAAATCCCTATGGTTATTTCTAGCCGAAGTAAAGTTGAATTTTCACATTATTCAAAGTCAAAAGTATAGCCAAAACAGCAAAGCTCCTAAAAATAATTCATTGATGCATCAGCGTTATATACTTAACTCACTCAGCATAGACATAAAAAAAGCAAGCCTCAGCTTGCTTTTTGTATCTCAGATTTATTCAAGATCATCATCTTACTGATCAATAATATCTGTGCCTTTTGGTGGCGTAAAATTAAAGGTCGATGCTGGAATAGACGCATTCACTTTTACATTATTAAAGCGTACATAAGTGGTTTGACCTAAAGAATCCGCTAAAATCATTAAGTTTGGTGCTTTATTGACACCAAAGCTGATGGTTAAACTTTGAAAAACACCATCTTTTTGTTTTGGATATAGCGTGTAGTAAGTTTTAGCTTTGTTTGGCTGTGTTACACGATATGACTGCATAATTTGATTGGTATTACCCGAAAGTAACAATGCAGGTGTATTTGCAACTTGATCATCCAAACCTTGTCTTACTGCTTGCTGTAAGTCTGGATCATAAATCCAAACCGTCTTACCCGAAGTCACAATGGTCTGCTTAGATGGGCTGGTGGTTTCCCAGTAGAATTTACCTGGGCGTTCTACCTTCATCACCCCTTTAAAAGTTTGATTCATGTGCTGTGCAGATAAACCTTTTTTTTGCACTGGCTTTGCACCTGCAGTTGCTTTAGAGGTTTGCTCAAATGTTGCACTTAGACTACGAATGCCATTTAACTGCTTAACTAAGCTTGCTGTCGCTTGCTGCTCCGATGCTGCTGTAGCAGCAAACACAGTCGTACTCATGGCTGGTGCTAACATTACTGCACCCAATGTCATTGCACATACGGTTTTACGAAGCATTTTCATAATTCACCTTTTCTAATATTTGCGTGATCGCAATTTCAAACTATGCACACATCTTAAACCAATTTGAATCACTAAAATGAGAGAAAATAAGAAGTTTTGTATTGTTATTAATTCAAAATGCATAATTTTATTCATCATGATGAAGATTGGATACAAATGCTAAGAAAGCAATATTTGAAATATTTAGTTACACTAAATTTATAAAAATAATATATTAATAAGTTTTACAAATATACACAAGTTATTGTTTTATAATACATATTAATTTATTTTCCGATATGTAGAATTTAAAATCTAGAATGCAATTCCTGTTTACATTCAATAACATCTCCCGCAGAATCCACATATCAGTTTTATTGATATAGAGTGAATTGATGAAAGTTTTCCTCTCCCTAAAAATCCTTCACTGGAGCAACACAATGCTTGAAATCAAGTTTAGTTTTAAATATACAAGTTCTAATCAAGTAACGAAAAAAACATGGCGCTATAAAACATCACCAGCTACATTTTTTTTAATATTGTTTAAAATCAGCCTCATGACTTTTAAGTTTGGTGTAAAACTTTATGATATTGCACATGATTTAATATCATCAACATCTATAATCTAACGATATTTTAGGCATAAAAAAACCCACCTTACGGCGGGCTTTTTTCTATTTCAGCGATTACGCGTCAACAGATACGTAGCGACGGCCAAATTGACCTTTCACTTCAAATTTTACTACGCCATCAGCAGTAGCAAAAAGTGTATGGTCACGACCCATACCTACGTTTTGACCAGCGTGGAATTCAGTACCACGTTGACGAACGATGATGTTACCAGCAGTCACAGATTGACCACCGTAGATTTTAACACCCAACATTTTTGGGTTCGAGTCACGACCGTTTTTAGTCGAACCACCGGCTTTTTTAGATGCCATGTCTCTTTACTCCTCGTAATTAGCCTGAAATAGCTGTAATTTTCAACTCAGTGAACCATTGACGGTGACCTTGTTGTTTACGATAGTGTTTACGACGACGCATTTTGATGATGCGGATTTTGTCGTGGCGACCATGGCTTACTACTTCAGCAGTAACAGTAGCGCCAGCAACAACTGGAGCACCGATTTGAATGCTGTCGCCGTTTACAAGCATCAATACGTCATCAAACGTAATTGTTGAGCCAGTTTCAGCTTTCAATAATTCTACTTTAAGGGTTTCACCCTCAACTACACGGTGTTGTTTACCACCGCTTTGGATAACTGCGTACATAACGTACTCCAAACATGCCCGTGTCGTCGTGCCGATAAAGGAATATACCGATCTTAATACGATCGCCACTGGGGTTATACAAGGGCAAGGATTTTAAGTGATAATAGAACAAACAACAAGTCATTTGCACAAAAAATTATCTAGAATTAACGATTATTTAATAAACAATATCTTAGAACATGATTAAATATTGCTTAAGGCTTATACTTCTTTGAAAAATGACATAGATTTTTAAAAACTATTCGTTACTATAGTCCTTATAAACATAAGCACATGCGCTATTATTGCCAGAAATCAGCCATGTGCTTTCGCATAGGGAGATTAGAAGGATGATTTTTGTCGCATGAAAGCCTTATGCTTGCGACAAAACTGGTCGCTTCTATCTGTAAATACCACCACAATTGCTCTTTTAAAATTTAGAGTAATTTCAAACCAAATGAGGTTTTTCTTCACATGACCATCGACTTTAAGCAAGATATTCTCGCTCCTGTTGCAACTGATTTTGCCGCGATGGACACATTTATTAATGAAGGAATTACCTCAAAAGTGGCTTTAGTCATGGCCGTAAGTAAGCATGTTGTAGAAGCAGGCGGTAAACGCATGCGTCCAATTATGTGTTTACTGGCAGCCAAAGCGTGTGGTGCAGAAGATTTAGAAAAACACCGTAAATTAGCCGCAATTATTGAAATGTTGCACACAGCAACGCTTGTTCATGATGACGTGGTTGATGAATCTGGTTTAAGACGTGGTCGTCCGACAGCAAATGCAACATGGAACAATCAAACTGCGGTATTAGTGGGCGATTTTCTTATTTCTCGTGCTTTTGACTTATTGGTTGATTTAGACAATATGGTCTTGCTCAAAGACTTTTCGACTGGAACTTGCGAAATTGCTGAAGGCGAAGTCCTACAATTACAAGCACAGCATCAACCAGATACAAATGAACAGACCTATTTAGATATTATTCATGGCAAAACTTCACGTTTGTTTGAATTAGCAACTGAAGGTGCTGCTATTTTGACAGGCACACAGGACTACCGTGAACCGCTACGCAAATTTGCGGGTCACTTTGGTAATGCCTTCCAAATTATTGATGATATTTTAGATTACACCTCAGATGCTGAAACATTAGGTAAAAATATTGGTGATGATTTAATGGAAGGTAAACCAACTTTACCTTTAATCTCAGCATTGAAAAATACACAAGGTGAAGAACACGACATTATTCGTCGTAGTATTGCCACTGGTGGAACAGCAGATTTAGAGCGCGTGATTGCTATCGTACAAAGCTCAGGCGCACTCGATTACTGCAGCAAACGTGCTGAGGAAGAAACTCAAGCAGCATTAAATGCACTGCAAGCTCTACCCGATACAATTTACCGCCAAGCGCTGATGAATTTGGCACAGTTGGCACTTCATCGAATTCAGTAATCTTTTATCATTTTTACTTTGCCTATGCATATAAATTTCAACGATTTATTTTTATCTATGCAACATCAGCTCGAGCAACCTCGGGCTGTGTTAGATGACCAATTACTGATTGATCTCGTTGATCGTATCCGTCCAGAAAACAGTAAAAATAACGAAGAAATACATACGAAGTTTAATGCTTTTTTACAAGCACTCCTACTAACACCAGATGCAGCATCTACACTGCAAAGCTTTGTTTTAAAGCTCATTAGCCAATATAAGCAAACAGGACTGTATGCTGATACAGGTATTTTATCGCTCGATGGCTTTTGGAATCAGCTCTCACAACGTCTAGGTGCACATTTTTTACCGCTGATTAATGATCAAAGCCAGTTACAAGACCTAGTCCGCCGTGTATTTCACGAACGTAGTGATAAATATTGGCTTGATCAAATTGATGCGCATGAATGGCAAAAGCTGTTTAAGCTTCTCAATCAAGGCCACAGTAACCAAGACGAAAAAAAACAAATTCGCCGTGAATTAATTAAAGCTATAACGGTACTGTCCTATCGTGTGAGTGGAATTGGTCTATACCCCGAGTTTATTAATGCACAGCCAGATTTAACTGAATACGAATCGCCTTTTTTGGTTCAAAACCGAGAAATAAACGAATTTATTCATCAATATAAACAACTTCACCAATCGACAGAACTCATGCATGCAGTTGTGCCACCCGACGCATCACAAGCGCTCGTCATGTTGGATCAATGTCGTGAAGTCGTCCTTAAAATTCGCCGTGCCACTAAACGAATTGGCGTGAGCGTCAGCCTCACCTATTTGTTGTCTTTATTAGAACAGTGCCTCGACCGCGTAGAACTTCTCTTAAAACTCATTGTTGAAGAAGACAACGAGCGTTACTTTGCCTTAGGCACACTCCTTGCAGATATCACTGATGCAATCTACAGTGAGCAAAGCGTACGCTCTTTACTGGCAACCAACAGTGAATTGATGGCCTTACAGGTCACAGAAAATGCCAGTAAAACTGGTGAACATTATGTAAGTACAGACAAAAAAGGCTTTTTTTCGATGTACAAATCGGCAGCAGGTGCCGGTGTGATTATTGCCATTATGGCAACACTTAAAACCCTGATGGCACGCGTATCGATGGCCCCGTTAATGCAGGCCTTTAGCTATAGCATGAATTATTCTTTAGGCTTTATGCTCATACATGTGATGCACTTTACCGTAGCTACCAAACAGCCAGCTATGACAGCGGCAGCACTTGCAGCCACAGTACAACATCGTAAAGGCTCAAAGACCACGCAAATTGCAGAATTGGCCGCCCTGATTATTAATATTATCCGCACTCAATTTATTGCAATTCTAGGTAATATTTCAATCGCGATTCCCGTGGCCGCACTCATTGTGATGTTTTGGGATGTGGTGTTACATGAACACCTCATGACACATGCCAAAGCAACCAAAACTTTGCATGACCTCAATCCCTTTACCTCTTTGGCCGTTCCCCATGCCGCTATAGCGGGTATTTGCTTGTTTTTGTCAGGACTGTTGGCAGGGTATTTTGACAATATGGCCATTTATCGTAAGGTTGGGCCTCGAATTAAAGCTCATCCTAAGCTGAAAAAAATAATGAGCCAAGAGCGCTTAAACGCCTTTGCAGCCTATATTGAACGGAATTTAGGTGCTTTAGCAGGTAACTTCTTATTCGGGATTATGCTCGGCAGTATGGGCACTATTGGCTATATTTTAGGTCTACCTTTAGATATTCGACACATTGCTTTTGCGTCTGCCAATTTTATTCAAGGCTTAATGCAAATTAATGGTAGCCCAGATATTGGACTGATTATTGTGTCCTTTATGGGCGTACTCATGATTGGTTTAACCAACTTATTTGTGAGTTTTACTTTAACCATTATTGTGGCACTTCGTGCACGTCGGGTACGATTTGAGCAATGGAAACCGCTCGCAAAACTAGTGCTAACACATTTCCTCACACGTCCAAGTGATTTTTTCTGGCCACCTAAGCAAGCTTTAGAAATTCGTGAAAATAACGCCCCTCAAAAGAATTCCCACTAAAAGGATTTGTTATTTTATTTTACACAGTGTTAAAAAAGTACGAAAAAGAAATTAGCATAATTTACACACACTTGAAATAAAGTGTACTGATGAGTACACTTTAACCCATTATTTAACCCAGTTTCACTCGGTTAACATGACAAGGATACATGCATGCCAAAGCAATTGCTGTTCCTCGGCGGTTTGTTGTTAATCAGTATAATTTTACTGAAAATTCCTGCATTTAAAGCTTCTGATTTAGGTGCAGTGCAATGGATGTTTGCTCATCGTAGCCACAGTCTCAACACAATCGCTATTGGATTATCAATTATTGGTGGCATGCCATTTGTATTATTTATGACCACGCTATGGTGTTTAACTTTGGCATGGTATAAAAAATATATAAATATTGTTTTTATCAGTATAGGAATTATTGGAAGTATTGTTCTCACTTGGGCACTCAAATACTTCATTTCTCGACCACGTCCACCTGAAATGTATTTCTTAGTGCAAACCTATGGAGATTCATTTCCAAGTGGACATAGCCTCTATGCGGCAACGCTGGGGTGTCTTGCAATGTACGTATATCTGCAGCATACACACCATAAACTCATTTGTTTAGCGATGAGTTTATGGATGATTGTTATGGGTATATCCAGAGTGTACGCAGGTGCGCATTATCCTTCCGATGTCCTTTCTGGCTGGAGCATAAGTTTTATTTGGATCACGCTTTTATATCTCGCGATAAGCAAATACCAAAGCGCAAATAAAAAATAAACTTTAGATATAAATCTAATTGAGGTGGAAGAATGATGTCTGCAAAGCTTTGGGCCCCTGCCCTAACCGCTTGCGCATTAGCAACAAGTATTGCACTTGTTGGTTGCAGTAAAGATCCAAAGGAGGCACAGCAAGCAGGCGCTGCTCAGCAAATGCCACCAACTGAAGTTGGAATTATCGTTGCGCAACCGCAAAGCGTTGAACAGTCTGTTGAACTTTCAGGCCGTACGACAGCATTTGAAATTTCTGAAGTGCGTCCGCAAACCAGCGGTGTCGTTCTGAAACGTCTTTTTGCTGAAGGAAGTTATGTACGCGAAGGTCAAGCATTATATGAAATCGACTCAAGTACCAATCGCGCTAATGTAGACAATGCACGTGCCTCGATTGCAAGTGCAGAAGCGAATTTAGGCGTATTACGTGTTAAAGAAGGTCGTTACCGCCAATTAGTTGGTAGCAATGCGATTTCAAAACAAGAATACGACGATATCGTTGCACAGGTTAAACTTGCTGAAGCTACATTAAATGCAAGCCGTGCAACACTGAAAAATGCCGAAATCAATTTAGGTTATTCTACAGTTCGTGCGCCAATTTCTGGTCAAACTAACCGCTCTACAGTGACATCTGGTGCTTTGGTAACAATGAACCAAGAAAGCCCATTGGTCACAATTCAGCGTTTAGATCCAATTTATGTTGATATTAACCAATCAAGTGCAGAATTGCTTCGCCTACGCCAGCAATTAAGCAAAGGTTCTTTGGACAGCAGTAACAACACTAAAGTGAAGTTAACGCTAGAAGATGGTAGTGAGTATTCACAAGAAGGTCGTTTAGCTTTCTCTGATGCCAGCGTGAATCCTGATACTGGTACAGTAACACTGCGCGCGGTGTTCCCTAACCCAAATCACCTCTTGCTTCCTGGTATGTTTGCCAATGCTAAAATCGTTCAAGGCGTAATTCCAAATGCATATTTGGTACCACAAATTGCGATTACACGCACACCTACTGGCCAAGCGATTGCCATGATTGTGAATGCTAAAGGTGCTGTAGAGTCTCGCCCTGTAACCACAGCTGGTGTACATGGCAAAGATTGGATTATCACTGAAGGTCTAACCACAGGTGATAAAGTGATTGTAGACGGTATTGCAAAAGTAAAACCTGAGCAACAAGTGGTCGCTAAACCTTACCAGCCTCAAGCTGCTGCACCGCAAGGCGCTCAAGGTCAAGCCAAACCAGCTTCTGAAGCTACCGCAAAACCTGAACAAAAAGCTACTTCAAATACATAAGGGGTAGACTGAATGGCACAATTCTTTATTCATCGCCCCATTTTTGCGTGGGTGATTGCATTAGTCATTATGTTGGCGGGTATTATCACGCTGACAAAAATGCCGATTGCACAGTACCCAACCATTGCTCCACCAACGGTCACGATTTCTGCGACTTATCCTGGTGCATCTGCTGCCACTGTTGAAAACACAGTTACACAGATTATCGAACAGCAAATGAATGGCCTTGATGGCTTGCGCTACATTTCTTCAAACAGCGCAGGTAATGGTCAAGCATCGATTGCGTTAAACTTCGAACAAGGCGTTGATCCAGATATCGCCCAAGTTCAAGTACAAAATAAACTTCAATCTGCTACTGCACTTTTACCTGAAGACGTACAACGTCAAGGTGTAAAAGTAACCAAGTCTGGCGCAAGCTTCTTACAAGTTTTAGCGTTTTACTCACCAGATGGCAACTTGTCAGCAGATGACATTAAAGACTATGTAAACTCAAATATTTCTGAACCTCTAAGCCGTGTGGCAGGTGTAGGTGAAGTACAAGTATTTGGTGGCTCATACGCTATGCGTATTTGGATGGATCCATCCAAAATGGCCAACTTACAAGTCACTCCTAGCGATATTGCAAGTGCGCTCAAAACCCAAAACGCACAAGTTGCAGTGGGTCAGTTAGGTGGTGCACCTGCGGTACAAGGCCAAGTGCTAAATGCGACAGTCAATGCACAAAGCTTATTGCAAACGGCTGATGAATTTAAAAATATCTTCTTAAAAAATACATCTAATGGTGCTCAAGTTCGCTTAGGCGATGTTGCGCGCGTAGAACTTGGTGCCGATAGCTATCAATTCGACTCTAAGTTCAATGGTAAGCCCGCTGGTGGTGTAGCCATTAAACTGGCTACAGGCGCAAATGCCCTAGATACTGCAAAAGCAGTAGAAGCGCGTTTGGTTGAACTGCGCAAGAACTATCCAACAGGTATGAAAGACCAATTGGCCTTTGATACAACACCATTTATTCAACTTTCAATTGAAAGTGTTGTACATACACTGATTGAAGCGGTGATCTTGGTATTCCTTGTGATGTTCTTGTTCTTACAGAACTGGCGCGCAACGATCATTCCAACCATGGCTGTACCAGTTGTTGTACTTGGTACTTTTGCTGTAATTAATGTATTTGGTTTCTCAATCAACACTCTCACTATGTTTGCGATGGTACTTGCCATTGGTCTTTTAGTGGATGACGCGATTGTTGTGGTCGAAAACGTTGAACGTATTATGGTGGAAGAACACCTAGACCCAGTACATGCGACTGAAATTTCAATGAAGCAAATTTCGGGTGCATTAATTGGTATTACCTCTGTATTGTCTGCGGTATTCGTACCTATGGCATTTATGAGTGGTACAACAGGTGTTATTTACCGTCAATTCTCTATTACGCTTGTAACGGCAATGATTTTGTCATTAGTTGTGGCTCTTACCTTTACCCCGGCCCTTTGTGCGACCTTGTTGAAACAACATGATCCAAACAAAGCGCCGAGTAACAGCTTACCTGCCCGATTCTTCCGTTGGTTTAACACAAGCTTCGATAAAGTTGCAGGTAAATACCAAAACGGCGTTAACCGCATGACGCATGCCAAGCTTTTCTCTGGCTTGTTATACGGTGTTGTTATTGTCATTTTAGGCTTCTTGTTTACTAAACTACCTTCTTCATTCTTACCAGATGAAGACCAAGGTATTGTCATGACTTTGGTTCAGTTACCTCCTAACGCAACTTTAGAACGTACTGACAAAACTATTACCACCATGACAGACTACTTCCTGCATAAAGAAAAAGATTATGTTGAATCTGTATTCAGCGTATCTGGTTTCTCATTTACAGGTGTAGGTCAAAATGCTGGTTTGGCATTTATTAAGTTAAAAGACTGGTCTGAACGTACTTCACCTGAGTCTCAAGTAGGCGCAATTATTGGCCGCGGTATGGCATTAAACATGATTGTTAAAGATGCTTCTTACATCATGCCACTGCAACTACCAGCAATGCCTGAATTGGGTGTGAGCGCAGGCTTTAACTTACAATTGAAAGACTCTGGTGGTTCTGGTCATCAACAGCTTCTTAATGCACGTAATGCAATCTTAGGCATGGCTGCTCAAGACAAACGCCTTATGGGTGTACGTCCTAACGGTCAAGAAGATACACCTCAGTACCAAATCATTGTAGACCAAGCGCAAGCTGGTGCAATGGGTGTGAGTATTTCTGAAATCAATACCACAATGGGTATGGCTTGGGGTGGTTCGTATATTAATGACTTCATCGACCGTGGCCGTGTGAAAAAAGTATATATCCAAGGTGAATCAGGCTCACGCATGATGCCTGAAGACCTGAATAAGTGGTATGTACGTAACAACCAAGGCACCATGGTTCCGTTCTCTACATTTGCTACTGGCAAATGGACTTACGGTTCACCACGTCTTGAACGTTATAATGGTATTTCATCCATGAACATTCAGGGTACGCCAGCACCGGGTGTGAGCTCGGGTGATGCGATGGCTGCTATGGAAGAAATCGTTGCGAAATTGCCTTCTATGGGCTTACAAGGTTTCGATTACGAATGGACTGGGTTATCTCTTGAAGAACGTGAGTCTGGCGCACAAGCTCCATTCTTATACGCACTTTCATTGCTTATCGTATTCCTGTGCTTAGCAGCATTGTATGAAAGCTGGTCTATTCCATTCTCTGTATTATTGGTCGTACCTTTGGGTGTAATGGGTGCTGTTGCATTAACATTCTTAGGTATGGTGTTGTTTAAAGATCCGAACCTGTCAAATAACATTTACTTCCAAGTCGCGATCGTAGCAGTCATTGGTTTGGCTGCCAAAAACGCGATTTTGATTGTAGAATTTGCCAAAGAACTTCAGGAAAAAGGCGAAGAGCTATTTGATGCAACAATGCATGCAGCAAAAATGCGTTTACGTCCAATCATTATGACAACTTTAGCTTTCGGTTTTGGTGTATTACCGCTTGCCTTAGCTTCTGGCGCGGGTGCAGGTAGTCAGCATTCTGTAGGTTATGGTGTCTTGGGTGGTGTAATCAGCTCGACGCTGTTAGGTATCTTCTTCATTCCTGTGTTCTACGTATGGATTCGAAGTATCTTTAAATACAAACCAAAACAACAAAACAATCAGGAGCACACATCGTGATGCAAAATATATGGTCTATTACAGGTCGTAGCATTGCGGTTTCTTCACTTGCGCTTGCTTTGGCTGCCTGCCAAAGCATGCGCGGTCCAGAACCGGTCGCACAGGCAAATATCCCGCAAAGCTATACAGCAAGTGCTTCTGGCACGTCTGTGGCAGCGCAAGGTTACAAAGACTTTTTCGCTGACCAGCGTTTGGTTCAAGTTCTTGATTTGGCTTTAGCAAATAACCGTGATTTACGTACTGCTGCACTCAACATTCAACGTGCACAACAACAGTATCAAATTACGGCAAATAACCAACTTCCAACCATTGGTGCAAGTGGTGATGTGCTACGCCAAGACCAAGGTGCGGGTGCCCAAACACGTTATAACGTCGGCCTTGGTGTGACTGCTTATGAGCTTGATTTTTGGGGTCGTGTACGTAGCTTAAAAGACAATGCTTTAGACAGTTATCTTGCCACTGCCAGCGCACGTGATGCGACTCAAATTGCACTCATCGGCCAAGTTGCACAAGCATGGTTAAACTACTCATTTGCCAATGCGAATCTGAAGCTTGCTGATCAAACTTTAAAAGCACAGCTTGAGTCTTATAACCTCAACAAAAAACGCTTTGATGTAGGTATTGACAGTGAAGTTCCTGTTCGTCAGGCACAAATTTCTGTAGAAACTGCACGTAATGATGTTGCGAACTACAAGACCCAAGTTGCTCAAGCACAAAACTTACTCAACCTCTTGGTGGGTGAGCAAGTGCCTGAGAGTTTGTTAGCGAAACAACGTGTAACACGTATTACGTCAAACAATACTATTGGCTCTGGTCTACCAAGCGAACTCCTGAACAACCGTCCTGACATTCGCGCTGCTGAATATAAATTATCAGCTGCAGGTGCAAATATTGGCGCAGCCAAAGCACGTTTATTCCCAACGATTAGCCTCACAGGCTCTGCGGGTTATGCGTCTACAGACTTAGGTGATTTATTTAAGTCAGGTAGCTTTGTTTGGGGTGTAGGTCCAAGCATAAACTTACCAATCTTCGATTGGGGTACACGTCAAGCCAACATTAAAATTTCAGAAACAGACCAGCAAATTGCTTTGTCTGATTATGAAAAATCAATACAGTCAGCATTCCGTGAAGTGAATGATGCACTAGCTGTACGTCAAAACATTGGCGACCGTCTATCTGCACAAAAACGCTTAGTTGATGCAACCAATACGACTTACAAACTATCGAATGCCCGCTTCCGTGCTGGTATTGATAGCTACTTAACTGTATTAGATGCACAGCGTACGTCTTATGCTTCTGAACAAGGCTTGTTGCTCCTTGAGCAAGCAAATTTAAACAACCAAGTTGAGTTATACAAAACACTCGGTGGTGGTATTAAGGCTAACACTAGCGATGCTGTACAACAACAGCCATCAAGTGCAGAACGTAAAGCAGCAACTACCAAATAATTGCGCGACACTTAATAAAGAGCTCACTTCGGTGGGCTTTTTTATTGCTTTTTAGCTATAACTTTTCTATCTTCACTGTATTCTTTTTTTGATATTGATCACTAAAAATGCTACTGAGTAATCTTGAATCTGTACCTGGCCATACCATTACCCAACAACTTGATGTGGTTTATGGGAGCACTGTACGTAGTAAACACGTGGGACGTGACCTATTAGCAGGACTTAAAAATATTGTTGGTGGCGAACTTACAGCCTATACCGAACTATTAGAAGAATCACGCCAAGAAGCCATGGACCGTATGGTGGCAAAGGCGCAAGCTTTGGGTGCCAATGCAATCGTGGGTATTCGCTTTTCGACTTCAAATATTGCGCAAGGTGCATCTGAATTGTTTGTTTATGGGACTGCTGTGCGCGTAGAAGCCAATCAGCCAAAACTGCCTGATCCATTCCCAACACAAGGCTAAGGCTATGGATGCTTTTCTTTTTAAAGTTGTCATTTTTGTTATTTTATTTGCTATCGGTTGGGGTTTTGGCCGTCGTGCCGAAAGTAAACACTTGGCTGAGCTTGAGGTACAGGAAAAACGTCTTGCCTATATCCGCTTAGACAGTAGTCGTTTTAAAACCAGCGAACAGCCGGGACAAATGATCAGCAGCAATGTGGTCATTTCTCATGATTATTTTAAATATGTGATTGCCAATATTCAGAATTTTTTTGGCGGCAACCTGAGCAGCTACGAAACAGTCGTAGAACGTGCGCGCCGCGAAGCCGTAGTTCGCTTAAAGCTTGAAGCAGAAAAAATCGGCGCATCTGAAATATTAGGGTTACGCCTCAGCACCACTGAAATGGGCATGGAAGGTGGTATGGTAGAAGTATTTGCTTATGGAACAGCCATTCAAAAATGATAAATCGTTAGAAAAAATATTCGGCTTAAATCATGAATAAGAAAAAAGTTATTGGTTATATTTTAGGTGGAATTGGTGGGTATATATTTAGTCACTATGTGATTTCACCTTATTTTTTTGGAAGCAATGCAGATAAAGTTCAAGAGCAGATCACAATAGCACTTGATGAAGAATTAAATCATTTACGTCGTAAATTACCACTAAGAATAGATAAATATAGTACGTTAATTGCTATTGATCGACGTGAATTAAGTGTTGCCTACACATACGAACTGAATGCTGCACAGATTCAGAATAGTCCTTTAATGAATTATTCAACTCAAAGACACAAGGAAAATTTATGCGCATCAGTTGCTCATACATTTGAACATAACATTCACTACGATTTTATTTATAAGGATACCAACAACCAAATTCTACAAACTATTCCAATTGATAAAAAGTTGTGCAGAATTTGATGCCCAATGTAGTGGCATATCTCATGACGCTTAAATTTAAATAAGCGTCATTTCACTTTATATTTAATTTAATGAATGTGAGATCAAAAAATCACTTCACTTTCATTTTACGGATCATTTTATATAGCGTACTTGGCGACAGGCGTGATACCCATGTGCCCAAAACTTCTTTACGACCACCAACCACAATGTATTCTTCCCCTTTGAGCAATGCATTTACTGTAATTTTTGCAAACTCATCTGCTTCTAAACCATTGGCCGTGGCTTCATTATCATAGCCTTGCGCCTTGCCCTCTCCATTTAAAGCATTAATAGAGACATTGGTTTTGACAAAGCCTGGGAAAATGACAGATACATCGACCCCTTGCTCAGCAACTTCTGCACGTAAACTGTTGGCCCATAAGTGAATGGCTGCTTTAGCTGCCGAATATGAAGCGCGATACTGCGTACCCAATAGACCAGCCACGCTAGAAACAAACACAATGCGGCCTGATTTTTGTTGCAAGAAAGATGGTAATGCTGTTTTGGTCAAAAATACTTGTGAAAAGTAATCCAGCTCCATAATGGCGCGTTCAGTCTGCATGGTGGTTTCTGTAATGAGCGCGCGCTGGCTTAAGCCTGCATTATTAATCAGCCAATCGATACGACCTTTGCACTGTAAGACCTGTTCATAGGCATGGCGGACTTGATTTTCATCAGTAATATCCGCTGCTATAGATAAATGCTGTTCAGGTTTTAGTAAGCCAACACGTACATTTTCCAACTCCTCAAAACGACGTGCAGTTAGCACAACGTGTGCACCTTGCAATGCACATTCCTGTGCCAGCGCCTTGCCTAAACCAGATGAAGCACCTGTAATCCAAACAACTTTGTCTTGCAAACTTTTCAGTTGCGCCATGTTCTTCCCCTGTTATGCGAACTGCAAATCAAACTCGATATTTAACTTTTTACTGCTTCTTGCTGAATAAAGCCAATAAAATGATCAAAATATGGGCTTATTGCTTGGGCATTATAAATTGAACCCAATTTATCAAAGCGCTTATAGCCCAGCTGAGTAGTTAGATTAATCACCCCATTTAAGGTTTTATCCACTACTATATTGAATTTCAACATTTTTTTAGGCTCACGCACCAAATGTGTAACCCCTTGATCGACCACTTCGGTAAATGCCTTCAGTGCAGTCGGTACATATTGGTTATTACCCAGTTTAATCTGTTCAACACAGCCCAGTAATTCTGTAATCAAGGCATTGTCGACTGGATAAGTTACAAAGGTGTTGCCATTTTGATCGACAGTCAGCTCATGCAGATAATTGACCATGGGTTTGAGACGATCATTGCCAAAAAATGACACCGACCACGGCATATATTTGCGGGTCATTTCAGTCACCTGCTTAATGATTTTTTCTGACTCATGATCACTTGAGCTGGACATTTTTGCCATACTTCCAAAGACTTGATCGATAATATCGCAGGCTATATCCGCCAGAGTATCCCCCAAGGGCTTTGCCATGCTATCGGTATTATTTTCGTTGATTTTTTGATGTATGCCCATAAAACGTTGGTGTGTTTCTGGCTGAATTTTAAGGAAAATTGTATAACTCATTGCAGGCCTCCTTGTTATAGTGTTTAACGGTCTACGTGTTCTTTTCTTAAGCCTATCATAATGCTAAGGATTGGTACTGCCAATTGGCGAAAGTTTACATTCTTGCAACATCCCTAAATCTCCATTTTTTTTGCTACAATAGGTCTAATTTTTTATCCACTTTTGATCTGTTTAGACTATGACTGATTCAGCGCAAAATATTGCTACGACCTACGATCCAACCGAGATCGAAAAAAAATGGTACCAAACTTGGGAAGAGCGCGGTTACTTCAAACCGTCTGAAAAAGGTGAATCATTCTGTATCATGATTCCACCGCCAAACGTCACTGGTAGCTTGCACATGGGTCATGGTTTTAACAATGCCATCATGGATGCTCTGACTCGTTATAACCGTATGTCTGGCAAAAATACGCTTTGGCAACCAGGTACGGACCATGCGGGTATTGCAACGCAAATGGTTGTTGAACGTCAGTTGGGTGCTGAAGGTATTAGCCGTCATGACCTTGGCCGTGAAAAGTTCATTGAAAAAGTGTGGGAATGGAAAGAACAATCTGGCGGTAACATTACCCGTCAAATTCGTCGCTTAGGTTCTTCTGTAGACTGGTCTCGTGAACGCTTCACGATGGACGAAGGTTTATCAAATGCGGTGAAAGAAGTATTTGTTAAGCTACATGAAGAAGGCTTAATTTACCGCGGTAAACGCCTTGTAAACTGGGACCCTAAACTACAAACTGCCCTTTCTGACTTAGAAGTAGAGTCTGATAAAGAAGAAGCAGGTTCATTATGGCACTTCAAATATTTCTTTGAAGATAAGTCACTTCGTACCCACGACGGTAAAGATCACATCGTTGTTGCGACGACTCGTCCTGAAACATTGCTTGGCGATACAGCCGTTGCAGTTGCACTGGATGATGAACGCTATGCAGCACTTGTTGGCAAAAACATTATCTTGCCAATTACAGGCCGTGCTGTTCCTATCGTTAAAGACGAATATGTAGACAAAGAATTTGGTACAGGCTGTGTGAAAATCACCCCTGCGCACGACTTCAATGACTATGAAGTGGGCAAACGCTGTGAACTTCCAATCATCAACATCTTCAACAAAAATGCGGAAGTTCTTGCTGAGTTTGAATACATCGCGAAAGCGGGCGAGCAAATTTCTAAAACCATTCCTGCACCTGCGGACTACATTGGTTTAGAACGTTTTGCTGCACGTAAACAATTGGTTGCTCAAGCAGAAGCTGAAGGCTGGTTAGACCAAATTCAACCGTACACATTGAAGCCACCTCGCGGTGACCGTTCAGGCGTGATCGTTGAACCACTACTGACTGACCAATGGTACGTAAAAATTGCGCCGCTTGCTGAGCCTGCAATTAAAGCAGTGAAAGATGGCGAGATTAAATTCGTTCCTGAGCAATACAGCAACATGTACATGGCGTGGATGAACAACATCCAAGATTGGTGTATTTCGCGTCAATTGTGGTGGGGTCACCGTATCCCTGCTTGGTACGATGCTGAAGGTAACGTATTTGTAGGTCGTGATGAAGCTGAAGTTCGTGCGAAAAACGGCATTGCACCTGAAGTTGAATTGAAACAAGACGAAGACGTGCTTGATACATGGTTCTCTTCTGGTCTTTGGACATTCTCAACTTTAGGTTGGACTGGCGATGCGGCGAAAGATAAAGAAAACTATTTCTTAAATACTTTCCACCCGACTGATGTGCTTGTGACTGGTTTTGACATCATCTTCTTCTGGGTTGCCCGCATGATCATGATGACCATGCACTTCATGAAAAATGAAGATGGCACACCGCAAGTTCCGTTCAAAACTGTGTACGTTCACGGTTTGGTACGTGATGGCGAAGGTCAGAAGATGTCTAAATCTAAGGGTAACGTGCTTGACCCATTAGACTTGATTGACGGTGTTGATCTTGAAACTTTAGTACAAAAACGTACGACTGGTTTGATGAACCCGAAACAAGCAGCCAAGATTGAAAAATCAACCCGTAAAGAGTTCCCTGAAGGTATTCAATCTTACGGTACAGACGCTGTACGTTTCACATTCTGTGCGCTTGCAAACACAGGCCGTGACATTAAGTTCGACATGAAGCGTGTAGAAGGCTACCGTAACTTTGCCAACAAAATCTGGAACGCTACTCGTTTCGTGATGATGAACTGTGAAGAGCAAGTGATTGGTCAAGAAGTTCGTCAAGACCTTTGGGAATTGCCTGAACAGTGGATCGTGAGCCGTCTACAAAAAGCGGAACAAGCGGTGCAAACAGCATTCGCGACTTATCGTTTAGACTTGGCTGCTCAAGCGATTTACGAGTTCATTTGGAATGAATACTGTGACTGGTATGTAGAACTGACTAAGCCTGTTCTCAATGATGAAAACGTATCGGTTGAGCGTAAAGCTGAAGTACGTCGTGTTCTTCTTGCAGTCATGGAAGCGTCTTTACGTTTGGCTCATCCGTTGATGCCTTACCTAACAGAAGAAATCTGGCAAACGCTTGCGCCGAAACTGAACATTTCTGGCGAAACAATCATGTTGGCTCAGTACCCTGTTGCTGAACAAGCATTGATTAACGAACAAGCTGAAGCTGATATGCAATGGCTGCAAGGTTTGATTGGTGCGGTACGTAACATCCGTGGTGAGATGGGTCTAGGTAATGCTCGTTTGTTGCCTGTTCTACTTCAAAACACGACTGATGCTGAAAAAGCACAGATTTCTCGTATTGAGCCACTCTTTAAAGCATTAGCAAAAGTTGAAAGCATTACATTCTTGGCTGATGCTGAACAACCGCCATTGTCTTCTTCATCTGTAGTGGGTCACGTGTCTGTATTCGTTCCAATGAAGGGCTTGATTGACCCTAAAGCGGAATTGGGTCGTCTACAAAAAGACTTAGACAAGGTTCAAAAACAGCATGACCAAATTGCCACTAAACTTGGCAATGAAGGTTTTGTCGCGAAAGCACCTGCTGCTGTGGTTGAAGGCGAGAAAGTTAAACTTGCTGAGTTTGCTGACCAGTTAGCGAAGATTAAAGCGAATATGGAGCAAATTGCGGCACTTTAATGTGTTGTTAATTTAATCAAATTTGTAGTATAAAGGGCTGATTATTCAGCCCTTTATTACTTCTATATGCTTAAATTAGATAAGAAAAAATCTTCACAAATACTCTCAGACTGTCTATTCATCTATCTTCTCATTTTAGCCACTGGAATAGGTCTATTTATTATCGTAATTGAATGCTTTGGTGGTGCTACGACAGATATCCCATCAGTGTTAGCAAATGTGTTTGTTTGGAGTGCAACTCTGATGGCACCTTTCGTAGTTCTATTGTTAGCAAATGCTTGGAAAATTGAATATCAGAAGAATTTGATAAAAGACATTTCCATAGATTTGATAAAAAATTTAATACGCTGTAAACACACAGTTTTAGAAATGCAAAATTTTAATGATTTAGCAAAAAATAATCATATAGATCATGAATTTAATGAATCACTTACTCTTGAATTTGAAAAGAATCAAACCGAATATAATGAATTATGGCGAAACATAAATAAAGATTCAGAAATCTTCGCAACCATCATAAATCTAGAGAATCAACGCTTATTCAGTACTGAAGATAAACAAATTATCAATAGCTACTTTCAAGATGTAAGCAATCACTATCATGGAATTAATCAAGCAATTAATCAAAGAAACTTTAAGGACTTTATTCAGAGTGATGAATTTACCAACCAAACTCAAACTTTAATTACCAAAAGAAAATTATTTTTAGAAACCATGGATAATAAAATTGCTATTGTGAATTCACATATTAATTTAGACATGGATTAAATAACCCTCAACCTAGCCCTCTATCATAGGGAGAGGGAGCGTCATTTGGTCTTATATATGCGTCAGTTTAGTAATGGATATTCCCTCTTCTGAGTAAGTTTTAAAGTGCTGCTTTAAAACGAAGCGCAAGTGAGGGTTAGGGAGAGGCTTGCTTTAATGCAGAATATTTCTGCCATAAATCCTCTAACACTGTATCCGTCTGCCCCAACACATCATGATTCCAATAGCGTACAACAGTTAAACCTAAGGCCTCTAAAAACTTAGTTCGCTCAGCATCGTATTCAATCGCATCATCTAATCCATGCTGACTACCATCCAACTCAATCACTAAACCAATTTCATGGCAGTAAAAATCTACGATATAAGATTGGATCACATGCTGACGGCGAAATTTAAGGTTCATAAAACGCTTGGCACGGAGTAGTTGCCACATCAGGTTTTCAGCATCGGTGGAGTTCGATCTCAATTGACGAGAAAATTTGAGTAATTGCACATTTATCGACATTCTATTTTTCTATATTCTTTATTTTTATTAAACCAGTATAATCACACCCAAACTAAAACTTATAAAAAATCCACATGAAACAACAAAATAAAAAAAATCTTGCATGCATCATCATTTCAACATCGATACTTATTGCCTGCAAAGAGCAACCTCAACAAGAAATAGTGCAGAAAGCTGAAAAACAAGCAACTTCAGAACCTGTCACACAAGATACTGTAGTGATTCCACCAACCGTACAATCCACTATGTTAGTGAATAATCCAACGCCTTTCCCTCATGGCTATGAAGTTGATACCACACATTTAAAACAAGCAAAACTGATCGACTTTAATGGTGATGGCAAACTTGATGCCTTTCGAGTACTGAAAAACCCAAATAAATCGGGAAAGAAATATCTTTTTGAATTTCGTATAGCAGACAGTGCAAATGTTTACTGGTATGAAAATGAAAACCCTGAATATGATTTAGATGGTTTTGAAGTATTTGAAAAAGCTGAAAATGGTGAAAAATTTGTAGATATGTCGAAGCTTGATGATTCTGAGATCGTTGCTTATGAGGATGCACCAGAGAAAGCTCGCTTTATATTAAAAACGGACGGGATAACCGTTGGCTACCCCGAATCTTGTGGCACGTCATTATTTTATTTAGACAAGGATAAAATTCATCGTATGTACCTTGATTAATGACTGATTTCATTAAAACGAACAAAATCATGCCCAAAAATAAACTTAAGACTCATAAAACGCTTGGCACGTAGAAGTTGCCACATAAAGTTTTCAGCATCGGTGGCAGTGTGGCGCATGGATTTGGCGAATTTTAATAATGCAGGGTCAATTTTCATTTTTATTTCCCTCTCCCTAGCCCTCTCCCATAGGGAGAGGGAACATTCATTGTGAATCTAATTTTTATTATGAAATTTTAGCCCCACCAATATATCGAAATTTATAACTTAAATTTGATATGTAATGGATTTCCCCTCTCCTTCCAGGAGAGGGTTAGGGAGAGGTGCTTTTAACAGAGAAAAGCATCAAAGTACATTATGTCCCAACAACACTTCCAGCCCTTTCACCTTCTCCATATATTTCAGCCGTTCTTTTTCCCACTTCACTTGCTCTTTCAGCACTAAAACATCGCCATCAATCACCTTATACACATCTTTCACCTGCATATTTTTAGGCTTTGGTTTTTCAGTCCAGTGAAAACTATCCGTGATGTCATCTATCTGACTGGCTAAGCGTTGGCTTTGTGCTTCAAGCGCCATTTTATAAAACTTTAAATGTTCATCAGTTAAGGCTTTAGGGCTTTTACCTTTGTTCGTTTCAAGCTGTAATTGCAGCTTTAATAAATAAAATAAATCCTGTACTTCATGGGCTTGGTTCACCACTTGCAGCAACTCGGTTTTTTCCGCTTTTTTAGTTTCATCAGGTTCACGGTCTGGGTGAATCATGGCGGTGATTTTTAAATACACGGTTTTCAGGGATTGGTTCACTAACTTTTCAGCTTGCTCACGTTTTTGCGCTAGGCGTTTACGCTGATGCTCTTCTTTCTCACGTTGATATTGTTCGCTGTCCCACGCTTCATAAGATTCATATTCTTCTGTAGCTTCCTGTTCTATATCAACATGACTATTTGTGTTTAGCTGTTCTGCTTGAGCTGACTTGCCCTTTTTATTTGGCTTTTGATTATGTGCATGATGCTGCTGATAAAAAGCATCGACCTCTGCGATTTTTTCAAGTTCGGCACTATTTAAATAGTTGGATTTTTTCAGCTGCTTTGCCAGTTTCGCAAGCTTTGCATCGAGCTGTGCTAAATCTGCTTTAGCAAAGTCTTCTTGCTGTAGATGCTGCCAAAGTTGATTAAGCTGACGAAAGTACACCGCATGCAAATTACGATAGATCGGTACAAGTTTAAGCTGAATATAACTCTGAATTTCACTTTTGGCATTTTGCCAAAGTGCTAAATCTAGCTTTTGCTGTTCAATTTGCTCAATCAGTTTATTCAACTTTTTATGTAGCGGTGAAAGCGTCGCTGCGTTTTCAGGCAACAAACTGATTTTTAAATCGAAAGACATACTTAGGAGAAATGAACAAATAAATGTAAGGGCATTATAAAACAAATGGCACGACTATCCGAGTCGCTGAATGTGCTTTAACGCAAGGCAATGCCCTTGTTTTTTCGCGCACTATGCATCCGATACAACGCGATTACGGCCTTGTTTTTTTGCTTGGTACAAAGCTTGGTCAGCGCGACGGATCGCATCATTGCCATCTTGATCCGAAACCAATACAACACTCACACCAATACTGGCAGTAATTGGGTAGTCCTGAATAATATTTTCATTTTCAATGCTTTGACGAATTTTTTCAGCCAATAATACTGCACCATCTTGCTCAGTTGCTGGCAATAGCACAATAAACTCTTCGCCCCCAAAGCGCGCCACAAAGTCTGTCGAGCGTACAGCTGTTGCCACTAAGCTGGCTACACTTTGCAGTACATGATCCCCTAATTCGTGACTAAAGCTATCATTAACCTTTTTAAAGAAATCGACATCCATCAGCAGCACAGCATAGGCTTGTTGCTGACGCTGAAACTGACCAAACAAATAAGCCTGATAGTCATTAAATGCACGACGGTTATACAGACCCGTCAGGCCATCATGATTGGCTAATTTTTCCAATTCCAAATTGGCTTCTTTTAATGCCAGCGTACGCTCTTGCACTTTCTGCTCTAAAGTGGCGTTTGCCTCTTCCAATTGGTGTTTTTGAGTCAATAGCGTGGTGGTCATGCTATTTAAAGACTGAGACAGCCCTTGTATTTCACGAATGCTACTCTGTGCCTCAAAATGTACATCGTCTTGACCTTTTTCGACCGCATAAGCACTTTTTGCCAGATTTTCAATCGGGCGACTAAAACGGTTTGCTAAGCGGTAAGTCACCACCAGCATCAGCAAAGTCACTATCAAACCAATCAAGCCAATTTGTTTTTGCATGGCACGTACATCTGCCAATGCTGCAGATACAGGCTGACGCACAATTACATGCCAACCCATGCTCATTTGTGTGTTAGAGACCACAGGTACATCTGTGGTCACATAGTTCTGCCCTTCATGCCAGTCATCAATAAAATAAGGCTGTGCAGAAGTTTTTTGATTGGGGAGCTGAACTTGTCCAATACTCTTATAAGGATACAGAATTTCGCCTTTGCCATTAACAATAAAGACTTCAATCCCTTGCTGAGCAGCATCTTCTGGCAGTGCACTTTGTAGTACTTGGCTAGCCCAACTCCAATCCGCATGTGCCGCCAGCACACCACGAATTTTCTGAGTTTTGACATCATAAATGGGCGTGGCAAAGTCAATAAAACGCATTGGCTCATTCGGGTTAATAGCTTTGAGTTTCTTTGCCAATAAGATCGCTTCATGTACATCGCCCAAATATACGCGTTGTAAGCCTTCCTTAAACCAAGGTCGAGCAGAAACATCTGCCCCTTCAAGCATCTTATTTGCAGCGACTTCTACCACACCATCTACATTGGCAATGCCTAACCATGCATAATATTTATACGAACTTTTAACCTGATCCAACTTCACTTGCAGTTGTTCATTTTTAAAATCTGTGGCCATAAAAAATGGCGATTCGCTCAGTAGCACCATTTCCCGTTCACGTTCTGTCAGCGAATTTGCCAAGGTCGTACTGATGCTTTTGGCAACCAAATTCAAAGTTTGAGCACTGGCTTTGGTCATCTGCGCAGAGGCTTTGTGGCCAATATATAAGGTAATGGATAAACCCAATACAAATGCTAGGCCAGCAAATAAAACCAGCAGGCGGTTGCGGAAAGTATCTACATTCAGCATTCCCTACAGCTCCAGTACTCAAGTGATTGATTTAAGAATAACTATATAACAAAAAAAATTGCAACGTCTGCCCCCAAAGCTAACCTTCCATCATTTTTTCTACGCTCATTTCAGCACTCGGCCGAAATGAATCATCTCAATGTGCATGCTTGGGTATATAAGCAAAGCCATAGTGGTTTTTTATTGCTTATACTTTGGTCTATACCCATAAGCAAAAACATGATGCTAAAAAGTATATGCTGAACAAAATACATACAAAATCCAAATTATTTATGCCGTGCTTAATTTAAATAATGCATTGGCAGTAAAACCTGTTTTATCCGTAAAAACACCATAAACACAAGTACTTCAGCAAATAAAGATCACTTTAAAAAGCTAAGAATGGCATATTTTTTGCTCCACCTTTCTCATAAACCTAAATTTGAAATTATGTTAATTCCTAAAGAGTTACCGTTAACAATTCGGTAAAGAATTTTGCTTGAGCAAGCATTCAAATCTCGCTTAAGATGATTTTCAGTATGTTTTTCATACATAAAAGAAAAGCATTTTTGCATAACAAGGAATTTAGGATTTTAAAAGTTCCATCGAAAATGACAGCAAACAATGCAGCACAATAAAAGGAGTTTTGCTCATGACACAAAAACGTACACTGACTGCGCTTTTTTGCGCCAGTTCTCTAATGCTCGGTTTAACTGCTTGTGGTAACAATAAAGCACCATCCGCAGAACAAGGTGCAAGTACAGATTCAGCAGCTTCCTCAAATTCGGGTACGCTGGATAAAATCAAAAAGTCAGGCACCATTGTGCTGGGCTACCGCGACTCATCTATTCCATTTTCTTATATTGCAGACAATCCAAACCAACCCGTAGGTTATGCACATGATCTACAACTCAAAGTGGTTGAAGCGCTAAAAAAACAGCTGAACATGCCAGATTTGAAAGTTCGCTATAACCTTGTGACCAGCCAAAACCGTATTCCATTGGTATCTAACGGTACTGTCGACTTAGAGTGTGGTTCAACCACCAACAATAAAGAACGCCAACAACAGGTCGACTTTTCTGTCGGATTCTTTGAAGTTGGCTCTCGCCTGCTCACCGCTAAAGATTCTGGGGTGAAAGACTTTGCAGACCTAAAAGGCAAAAAACTGGTAACTACAGCGGGTACAACTTCAGAGCGCTATATTCGCCAGCATGAAAAAGAGCTAGGCATTGGCGAAGTAATTTCAGCCAAAGATCATGCTGAATCATTCCTTATGCTACAAAATGGTCGTGCGGCGGCCTTTATGATGGATGATATTTTACTGGCAGGTGAAAAGTCGAAAGCCAAAGATCCAAACAAATGGGAAATTGTGGGTACACCACCAATTCATGAAGTTTATGGTTGTATGCTACGTAAAGGCGATACAAGCTTCAAACAAGTGGTCGATGGCGCAATTAAAGAGGTATATAGCTCTGGTGAAATCAACCAAATGTATAAGAAATGGTTCCTTTCTCCAATTCCACCAAAAAATATTAATTTGAACTTTGAGATGTCTGAACAGCTGAAACAGCTGATTAGCAACCCGCATGACCGTGATGCTTAACCCTTAACCGCCATACATGCCTTTGCGTCAGCCGACTAACTTTGGCTGACGCCGTAAAAGGAGTCACTATGAATTATAGTTGGAATTGGGGCGTATTGTTCCAATCCACGGGCATTGGCGATACCACTTACCTGAACTGGGTCTTCACAGGCTTAGGCTGGCTACTGGTGATTGCTGCTGTCGCGTGGAGCATTGCGATGGTACTGGGTAGCATTTTAGGCATTATGCGCACTCTCCCTAGTCCATTAGCACGTTCAATCGGCACTGCCTATGTCACCATTTTCCGTAATATTCCATTGCTGGTTCAATTGTTTATCTGGTTTTATGTCGTGCCAAACTTCTTACCAGAAGGCATTCGAAACTGGTGGATTAATGACTTAGGTGCCAATACCACAGCACTAATTTCTGCAAGTATTGGGCTTGGCTTATTTACCGCAGCCCGTGTGTGTGAACAAGTACGCACAGGTATTGAAGCGGTGCCCAAAGGTCAGACCAATGCGGGTTATGCCATGGGCTTTAGTACGGCGCAATTATACCGCTACGTGATTTTGCCACAGTCATTTCGTACCATTTTGCCCCCGCTGAGTTCTGAATTGACCAACTGCGTTAAAAATACCTCTGTTGCATCTTTAGTGGGTGTTGCAGAAATTATCTCGCAGATGAAAACCATCAGTGAATACACGCAAAATACGATTGAAATATACACCTACGTTACCATTGCATTTATTTTGATTAATATCTGCCTGATTGGATTTATGAACTTTCTGGAAAAACGCTTGCGTGTTCCAGGTTTAATCGCAGGAGATAAATAATGGAATGGCTCACTGCATTTACACAAGATTTACAACAGTCTTGGCCTGCGCTTTGGCATGGGCTCAGCATTACCTTAAAAGTAGTGGTTAGTGCAGCCATTGGTGGGGTTATCATTGGCACCCTACTTGCACTCATGCGACTGTCTTCCATTAAAGCATTCAATTGGTTTGCTAAAGGCTACGTCAATTTATTCCGCTCCATTCCACTCCTGCTGGTACTTATGTGGTTTTATTTTGCTGTCCCGTTTATTTATACTGGGATCACAGGTAATTACCTCACCATTGATACAGCGCTGGTATCGAGCATTGTGGCCTTCATGCTGTTTGAAGCAGCTTATTTTTCGGAAATTGTCCGTGCTGGCATTCAGTCTATTCCTAAAGGTCAGACATCTGCTGCTTATGCACTGGGCATGACTTACCCGCAAACTATGCGATTGATTATTTTGCCGCAAGCCTTCCGTAAAATGACGCCCCTCCTGTTGCAACAGACCATTATTTTGTTTCAAGACTCCACCATGGTGTATGCCATTGGACTATTAGACTTTTTCCGCACCAACTACGTCCGTGGTGACCTCATGTCGTTACTGACCCAATACATTCTATTCGCTGGCTTGGTGTACTTCACCATCAGCATGCTTGCAACCTATGCAGTGAAAAAATTACAACGGAGGTTAACTGTATGAGTGAACAAAAAGTAATGATTGACCTCCAAAATGTCAGTAAATGGTATAAAGAATTTCAAGTACTAACCGATTGCACCACGCAAATTAAACAAGGTGAAGTGGTGGTGGTCTGTGGCCCTTCAGGTTCTGGCAAATCCACCCTGATTAAAACCGTCAACGGGCTTGAACCTTTTCAGCAAGGTGAAATTTCTGTCGATGGGATTGGTATTCATGACCCCAAAACCGACTTAAGTAAACTACGTAGCCGTGTCGGGATGGTGTTTCAGCATTTTGAGTTGTTTCCACATTTATCCATTACAGAAAACCTCACCATTGCTCAAGTCAAGGTGCTAGGGCGCTCTGAAGAAGAAGCAAAAAAGAAAGGCCTTGCCTATTTAGAGCGTGTTGGCCTGAGTGCACATGCAGAAAAATTTCCAGCACAACTCTCTGGTGGTCAGCAACAACGTGTTGCGATTGCCCGCGCACTCAGCATGGACCCAATTGCCATGCTCTTTGATGAGCCTACCTCTGCACTCGATCCTGAAATGATTAATGAAGTACTAGATGTGATGGTCGGTTTAGCCAAGGAAGGCATGACCATGATGTGTGTCACACATGAAATGGGCTTTGCCCGCCAAGTTGCAGACCGCATTATTTTTATGGATCAGGGGAAAATTGTGGAAGATTGCAGTAAAGATGAATTCTTTAATGCACCAAGAGGTGAACGTGCACAGCAATTCTTAAACAAAATTTTGCACTAATTTTAAACATTCCATTCATCTGCAGAGCTTTAACACTAAGCCACGGCAGTCAGATAATTTCTGACTGTCGTGCTATTTTAAACCTCAGACTTTAGAGTGTTTTTTAATGATTACTTAAAAATGAACCACATGATCATTTCATTAACGCTTCTTTTTAATCTAAGCTCAATTAAAACTTAAACTCAACCTACTGAGATAAAAACTACAGATTTTCTATAGAACTTGCCCTGTGCCAAACATGCACTATTGCAATTCATTTAAATAGAAATACATTAAAATTATATATAAGCCATTCATATTTATTGTATTAATCTGACTTTAAAATCATTTAAAATTGCACCAACATAGTGCATATTGTGTTAATTTGCTTTATATCGAGTCTTGTAAGTTTTTGAAATTTATTAGGGTCTGTTGACATTTACTGTTCATAATTAACCCTATAAAGGTAGCCATAAAAATATACAGGCTAAAGCAACAGAACTTTGATAATTTCTTTTGAGCTTGTCATATCGAGTAGCTATTCCTCTAAATTGCTTTAATCTACAAAACATATTTTCAACTAAATGCCTGATTTTATATAAATACCAGTCCATATGGTCATTGTTCGATTGGCTATTTGTTTTCTTTGGTATATTCGCTTTAGTCCCTGTTTTCCTGATCTGTTCACGCAGTGGTTCTGAATCATAGCCTTTATCTGCACATACCACTTTTGTCTCTTTTAAATCTAATGTTGATATTAAATCAGGTGCAACTTTAACATCATGTGTGGTTCCATCGGTAATCATGAAATCAATAGGATTGCCATGTGCATCAACAATCAAATGTATTTTTGAGGAGTTTCCTCCTACACTTTTAGAAATAGATTGATTCGCTATGCCAGCAGAATGTTGATGAGCACGTACATGAGAGCCATCAATAAAAATCCACTCCATATCGGGGCATGAGGCTAGTAATTTGAATAATCTAAGTAACTTACCGCTGCTTGACCAACGATTAAAACGTTTGAAAATAGAGTTTGAATGACCAAAACAACAAGGAATATCTCGCCACGGACAGCCTGTTCTAATTCTATAGAGAATAGCTTCAATAAAATTGCGTAAATTTGAGTTGTGGTGAATGGATAAATTACGCAGAATAACTTTCAACTTTTGCCAGTGTTGATCTGTCAGCATGGTACGAGGCATAGCGAATAGTAAAATTGGGTTCGGCGATTTGATTTTACTACTTCGCTATTTTTTTAAGCTAAAAGTGTCAACACACCCTAATCAAAATTTCCCTTGCTTACCCCCTGTTCCAAAAATACTACCTCGCTATACTGAACTTCTTTTTGTGACATACCGCACTATATTGGAGCACTACATGCAAAATATAGATTTATTATTTCTCCTCCTTGGTGCTGTTTTAGTGCTTGCAATGCATGCAGGCTTTGCTTTTTTAGAACTCGGAACTGTTCGCCATAAAAACCAAGTAAATGCTTTAAGTAAAATTCTCTCTGACTTTGCAATTTCAGCCATTGCATACTTTTTTGTCGGTTATTACATCGCTTATGGTCAGCATTTTTTCCATACTGGAACAACCTTAGCTGCTGATCACGGCTATAACCTCATGCGCTGCTTCTTTCTCCTCACCTTTGCAGCTGCAATTCCAGCGATTGTTTCAGGTGGAATAGCCGAGCGTGCGAAAATGCGCTCTCAAGCCATTGCAACGCTTATTTTAGTGGCCTTGGTCTATCCATTTTTTGAAGGTATTGCATGGAATGGCAATCTAGGTATTCAAGCATGGTTAGCTCAAACTTTTGGCGCAGGCTTTCATGACTTTGCAGGTTCTGTCGTGGTGCATGCAATGGGTGGCTGGATTGCTTTTGCTGCGGTTATTTTACTTGGGCCTCGTTATGGTCGTTATAAAAAAGATGGCCGTATCAGTGCACACCCACCATCTTCAATTCCATTTTTAGCGCTGGGTTCTTGGATTTTAATTGTCGGTTGGTTTGGTTTTAACGTAATGAGTGCTCAACGTTTAGATGCCATTTCAGGTCTCGTTGCGATTAACTCACTCATGGCAATGGTTGGCGGTACATTTGCAGCCCATTTGGTTGGCGACAATGACCCAGGCTTCTTACACAATGGCCCATTGGCAGGTTTGGTGGCCATCTGTGCAGGCTCAGATATTGTTCACCCTGTTGGTGCACTGTTTATTGGTATGGTGGCTGGAGTGATTTTTGTTAAATTATTTACCTACACACAAAACAAACTAAAAATTGACGATGTATTGGGTGTTTGGCCATTACATGGTGTATGCGGTGCCTTTGGTGGTCTTGCTGTCGGTTTATTTGGGCAAAAATGGCTAGGTGGCCTCGGTGGCGTATCCATGCTTTCACAAGTCTTTGGCACAGTCTTTGCTGTTATTATTGCCTTGGCTGGTGGTTTCTGTGTATACGGCGCACTTAAAGCAATTATGGGCATCCGTCTAAGCCAAGAAGAAGAATTCCGCGGTGCCGATCTATCGATTCACCGTATTACCGCAAACTCAGAAGATAATATGTTCTAAGTCAACACAGCTTCGGAGAATCATTTAACCTTCAATTGGATAATCCATGACTCTTTAGGATTATCCAATTTTTTTATCTCATCATTGTTCGCATTTTTAACTTTGCAACACAGCGTCGCATGCATCATGCTTATAAAAATAGCTGTGTAAATTGCTATTTAAATCACTATTCCAATGACTGTTTAAAAAGTGTGGGCCATATTAAGCCAAAAAAAAGGGCTCTAAATATTGCCAGACCTGTGCCAAGTTTTGAATGCGTCGCTCAGTCGCGACTCTGTTCACATCATCATGAAAGCCTTCTAATAAAACGGCATGCATGCCCGCTTGTTCTGCCCCAAAAACATCATTGATGGGATGATCACCTACAAATAAACATTGCCTTGCATCTAAGCCCAATTGCTCACGGGTGTAGTTAAAAATCTGTATATTGGGTTTTGCTACACCTGCCAATTCTGAACTTACAATCACATCAAAATACGCTTCAAAGCTAAGGCCTTTTAAAATATTTAAACGGGTTGTATGGCCTCCATTTGACACCACAGCCAATTGAAAGCCTTGCGCTTTAAGTTGACTTAATAGTTCGTGTGCCCCGGGCATCGCAACAGCATGTGCACCAAAAAAACGGAACCAGCATTGTGTCAATTCATCAAAATCAACTGGCTGGTGCCAAATTAATTGTTGTTGCAGTGCATAGGCCACCGAAGCACCAATACTTGCATGGGTTAAATCAGCTGCAATCGGATAACCGCCCCGATCAATTGAATTAATAATGCGCTTGATCTGTACAAGGTCTGGGGCAATTAAATGATGGACATAATGCTGCGCTAAAAACTGACTATAGGCCTCGATGCTTAAATCACGATGCGTTAAGGTATTGTCTAAGTCAAAGATCACGGCGCGAATGGACATGGCAAACTGGCCTACACGAACAAATGAGAGAATAGGCAATGTAGCACAGACCATTAAAGGCGTTTTGCTGGTTCTATGCTAAGCATTGCAAGACGTTGACTAAAGATCCGACTAAAATATCCATCTTTAAGTTTTAGTTAAGCTGTTTTTGCCTTAATAGCTCAAAAGGAAAACTATTTAGCTAAGTATGCAAAATCATCCCAAATTCATTCTCTTTCATATTGGAATCTTATTGATCAGTTTCGGTTTACTACAAACTGTGATTCCTGTGGGCGGAGATCTTGATTTAAGCTTGATTCATCCTTGGATTAGTGAGTCTGGACAGTTTTTATTAAGAGACAATTGGTACTTAGCTAAATTAAATCACAAGTACATTAAAGACATTTTAATTGTCGTTTATGTTTTCATATTTTTTGCTTGGATTGCATCGTTTAAAGTTGAACGTTTAAAACCTCGCCGCACAGAACTAGGTTACTTATTTTGGGTCTCTATGCTCTGCACCATTGTAGTAAGCATCTTAAAGTCTCAATCCAGTCATGCCTGCCCTTGGTCTATGACTATTCCAGATACAGATGGTTTCTTTTGGGACTTTTCTGCAATGTCTGGTCATTGCTTCCCCGGTGGTCATGCCTCACTCGGTTTTTCATTTATAACGGGTTATTTCCTTTATCATATTTCACAGCCTAAACGTGCTTATTTTTATTTGCTTGCAGGGCTCGTTTTAGGCCTTAGCATGGGCTGGGCGCAAATGATGCGCGGTGCACACTTCATGAGTCATAACTTATGGACTTTATGGATCTGCTATTGTACCAATATGCTGTGTTACGTCATTTTCTATCTATGCAAAAAGCAATCCGTGTTCTTAGAACCTCATAACACGCAATCGGTGCTTTAATCACCACCAGAGCTTAAATGGTCTCTACGATTTAAATTTTTCAGTTCTACACATACCTGTACGAACATCCCCGCTCTTTTACACAATACTTCAGACTAAAAATGCCTTAGGGCATCAACATTTGTCATCTATTAGCGTTTACTCAACATCCTACATCTACTCGTTTTTTCTCATATTTGACATGGCTAATTTATGAATAAGATATACGGCTCATTCAATATCCTTGTATTTAACTTTGTCCAATTGGTTGAAATACACTTTATCGTTTACGTTGAGTACAGAACGGATGATACAGCGCAAAAAAAAGCCCATGCAATATTGCATAGGCTTTTGTAAATGTTTCATTTAAACAAGATGAATCTCTAAAAATATTACATCCTCAAACAAAAAGAACACCGCACAGATTCAAGCGCGGTGAAGTTAATTTTTATGCTTTTGGCGATAGTGGCAATTCAATACTGACCTTCAACCCGCCCAAGCTTTCACTTGTACCAAAGCTCAGTTGTCCATGAATCCGTTGCACGGCTTTATCTACAATGGATAGCCCTAAACCACTACCCACCTCTTGATGATGATGCACTCGATAAAATCGCTTTAAAATATGTTCATGTAATTGAGGGTCAATCCCAGGTCCACTGTCCTCTACCACAATCATGGCATGATCGTCTTTTGGATAGACCGAAACATTAATCACGCCATTATTGGGCGTATATTTAATGGCATTATCAATCAGGTTATAAATAATGGAATGCACAGCAGACTCTTGGCTATGCAGTTTCAATGCTTCACTCTGCTCCATACCTAAGTCCAGATTTTTTTGCATCGCCAAGTGAATAAGTTGCTCTACACAATTGACTGCTGTCGTTGAAACATCAAAATCCTGTAAACGTTCAAGGTCTTCAATGGAGGCATCTTGTTTGGCTAAATTTAATAACTGCGTCACTAAATGCTGAATACGAACTAATCCTAAGTTTAAGCGTTGTAAATCCGCATGTTCTGGAAACTCTTGTAATAACACCTGCATTTGTAAACTCAATGCAGTAATCGGAGTCCTAAGCTCATGCGCCGCATCTGCAATAAACTGGCGTTGCTCTTGCTGAGACAAACTAATACGCTCGAACAGATGGTTCATTTCTTCAATGGTTGGAATAATTTCAACAGGATAATCTCTTGCCAAAATTGGCTGTAAATCTTTGGAGTTACGCTGTGCCAACTCTGCTTTAAAGTCATCTAAAGGCTGTAAAATTCGACTAATCATCCAACTCAAACCCCAAATCACAAAAGGCATGAGCACCAAATACGGAATCAGCATACTGCCAGCCAATTCTAAAGCGAGATCTTGGCGGACTGATTGTTGCTGACTGACCTGAATTTGATAGTCTTTTTGAGGCAATACATAGGTATACCAAACATCGTCGGCATTCTTGTGGCGATAAAAACCAGCCTTCGGTACCGAATGCACCAAAATATCACTATGTTGTTGATTTTTTGTGCGATCCTTATAAGACCACACATCAACAAATAGATCTTGCTCAGCATAACGCTGTGTTGGCTCAAAATCATTTCTGGTTGGCTCTAAACCGTGCCGAACCACTCGCTCCGCCAAATTTTTCATTTGTTGATCTAAAATTTCATTGGTTTCTTCCAAAGAAATTTTATAAGCCGACATCATCAACACACAGCCTACAATAAGACTGAAAAAAGACATGTAAAGAATCAGTTTAGTCTTTAGTGAATTTGCAAAACTGTGTGTGCTGAACGCCATTTAGAGTTGTCCTAAGCGATAACCCAAACCACGAATGGTACGAATAAAATCTTTGCCCAATTTATTTCTTAAGTGATGTACATATACTTCAATGGTATTACTGCTGATTTCACTATCAAAATCATACAGTTTGTCTTCTAAATTGGTTTTAGAAAAAATCTTATTCGGATGTGTCACCAGTGGAATTAAAATGGCCCACTCACGATTTGACAGATCAATATACTGACCTTTGTATTTAGCCAAATGCTGTTCGACATCGAGCACCAACTCACCATAGGTTAAAATGTGTTGCTGATTGACCTGTTGCTCTTTTCCACTACGGCGTAGCAGTGCATGAATACGGGCAATCAGTTCATCAAACTCATAAGGTTTAATTAAATAATCATCTGCCCCCTGATTTAAACCATCAACACGTTGTTGTAATTGATCACGTGCAGAAATAATCAGGACTGGTAAATTCGGCTGAATTTGACGAATCTGCTTAAGCACTTGCATACCATCCATCAAAGGCAAACCTAAATCTAGCAATACAGCATCAAATTCACTTTGCTGTAAGAGTTTTAAACCATCAATTCCGTTATTTACCCACTCTACTTCAAAGCCCTGATACTTCAATAAAGTCTGAGTAGACTCAGCAATCATAAAGTCGTCTTCAATGATTAAAATTTTTGTCATGGCATCAACTCACTTAAGCAGCAGGCTTACAATTTTGTAGCATATCATTTTTTGCATCAATCACTTGAGTTTGTACACCCAATATACTCAAGAGACTTGGGAATAAATTATCTTGACTCAACACTTTGGATTTTTGTTGGCTTAAACAGCTTACATTGGCCGCTTGATGGGCTTTCCATTCTGCTGAAAACCACATAATCATCGGAACATGCGTCTGTTGTGATGGAGCCATCGCATACGGTGCACCATGTAAGTACATTCCATATTCTCCAGTTGATTCACCATGATCCGATAAATACCAGAAACCTGTTTGATACTTGCTATTGGCTTTTAATGACTGAATCACTTCACTCAAGATATGATCTGTATAAACAATACTATTATCATAACTATTGATTAAAGCGTCTTGTGTACAACCCTGAATGGCATTGGTATCACAAGTGGGTTTAAATTTTTGAAATTCTGGCGTTGCACGGGCGTAGTATGCAGGCCCATGACTGCCGACTTGGTGTAATACAATCAAGCGTGGTGTTTGATCATCCGCTGGAATTTTTTCGATATATTGCTTCAACGCATCTACTAAAATTTGGTCATAACATTCACCTTCTGGCGTACACCATTTTTTCTTCAATTCTGGCGAAATCTCAACTTGCTCAACACGGGTACACGTCCCTTTACAACCTGAGTTGTTATCAATCCATGTCACTTTATATCCAGCACGCTGTGCAATATCCAATAAGCCTTCACGGTGGTTTGCTAAGTTTTCATCATAGTCACTACGTGGCATACCAGAAAACATACACGGTACTGAAACTGCAGTTGCCGTACCACATGAACTTACCTGACTAAAGTTAATTACATCTAATTTAGACAGCTCAGGGTTAGTATTTTTTGCATAACCATTTAAAGAAAAACTCTCAGCACGTGCTGTTTCGCCCACCACCAATACCATTAGTTTTGGCTTTTTGCCTTGCGCAGTTTTCTCTACCAAATGCGCATCTTCACCATATTTCACCAAAGGCAAATTTTCTTTTGGCGCTTGATGATGAAAATATGAAAAACCTGCAGCGATGGCATTTTGTGGCGAGATCATGCCTTTTAAATCGCGGTGTTGACGGAAAATCGCCGCATAATCTACATAGAATACAAACAGCATTGCAGCCAGCGCTGCAAAGGATGCAATAAGATGCACGCCTTTTTTGATCAATACTTTAGATTTGGTTTCAACTTTAAGTGGAATACAGGCCGCAACCAACATTGGTAAGGCCACCATAAAAAGGCTCCAGAACAACAAGCGTATAGACATTAAGCCTTTCACTTCTTGTGGATCCGTCTGCATGGCATTTTGAATCTGATCTGGCGAAATCACAACACCCAAACTGCACACAAAGTAAGCACTAAAACCACCAATAAATAGTAAAATTAATGCAACCACCTTTGCAGTCCAACGCCACTGCAAAAGTTGCAATAAGATGTTATACAGTGCTGTCACCACCAATACAGATGCGATCAAAAATAGCCACGACTTCATCCCTTGATACGGCGTAAGTTGATGCAATTTTTGATAAAACCCAATATTGAGGGCGAAGGCCAACCAAACACTCACTAATAAGTTAAAGCGTGAAACTGGCATTGTCGTGAATGTTTGCCATTTTCTTTTCAGTGATTCAAACATGCAAAATTTCTTCAAATATTTTACGAATGAAGCTAAATTAATCGCGCAAACTTAATCGATACTTAACAAGCTTAATTTATTCTTAAATCCATTATTTAAATTATGTTTTCAATAAGTTAAAAATAATTATCATTCAAACAACTGCTTTTCAAACTACAGTTTTAACGCTGAATTCAGCTCAGTTTAAGCAATATTTTTTTGACTTTCTTTATGCCAAATTAACATCGGAATAATACTCAATAATGCAACAACACAAATCATGCTTAAATACAGTGCATACCCCAATTGATCTGCAATGATGCCACTGACAATATATAAACCACCGCTGACCGTCGCCATGACACTCACCTGAAAAGTAAAATCGGTTCCCGCCATACGTTTACGACTATATTGCACCACTAAAGTCAGCATGACCACCAACAACATCGATGCAAGCATGTCTTCTACAGCATTAATGGTATAAATGAGCCACGGATGAACCAGCACCTGATTTTGGTACTGCCACGCCAGCCATGCATAAGCACCCAAGCTGAAAACCTTGAGCACGGAAAACAGCCATAAAGCTTGAAAGCGTCCAATATATTTCAGGAGATAACCTGCCAATCCAGCTCCCAACAACGCGGCCAACGCCCCCAGCATGGTGACATAAATGCCAATTTGACTATAACTTAAGCCCAAATCCACCATCAGTGGTTTTAGCAAGGGCCCCGCCAAGCCATCCGCAATTTTAAAACTCAGTAGCACCATCAACCACCACCACATATGTGACTGACCTACAAAATAAGTTAAATAATCACGTACAGACTGCCAGTGAAAAGCTTGCTGAGTGGATGGTGTGGTAACCTGACGTACAGGCTCTTTAAAAAAAAGAATAGGTAAACTATTGAAAAAAACCAATACAGCCAAGGCTAAAAAGGTGCTTTGCCAATCTAACCAATCTAAAGCCCATAGTATGGCTCCCCCCCCTATAATAAAGCCCAAACGCGACCCAACCACTTGAAACATGTTGCCCCAATGTTGTTGTTCTGATTTGAGTAAACTCACGGCTAAGCCATCTGTTGCAACATCTTGCGTAGCACCCACCATATTCATGCTCAGAAGAGCAACAAAGAGCGCCATGAGGTATAAAGGCTGATCCAAGGCCTGTATAGGCATAAAAGACAACAGGATTAAAATTGCAATGCTCATGCCCTGCAAGGGTAAAATCCATGAGCGATAATGCCCATGTTTATGATGTCCAATTCGATCAATCCAAGGTGCCCAAAATACTTTAATTGACCAAGGCAACATTAATAGGCCAAAACCACCAATATGTGCCAAAGACACACCCTGCGCACGTAAAATCACAGGCAATGCATGGGTCATAAAACCGACAGGTAAACCTTGCGCCCAATATAGAGAAAATAACAACACATAAATGTTCCGCATTTGCAGCATTGCATTTCCCCATTATTCAATTGGTTAAGCTAACTCTTTTATATGCAATGGAACTGCTCATTTTTGCCAATGCAGTTCTTATTTACAGCGCCTATATTAACCTTATCGCCAAGTAAAAGTGCATGACTTCTATGACACAAGACTTTCCTCATTTACCTAATTCTGTGCCCTCACGTGGCACTGCATGGAGTCAATCTGTCTTTAAGCGTTTATTTTTGGCACAAGGCTGGCGCTTTACTAGAGAATTCCCAAACTTCCCCAAAGCCATGGCGATTGTTTCTCCACATACGTCAAATCTTGATGCATGGTATGCCTTTCTCGCTTTACTTGGCTTAGGCATTCGAGTCACAGTGTTTGGTAAAAATACTTTATTTAAGACCCCTCTGAAGCCTATTTTAGATTGGATTGGTGTAATTCCAGTAGAACGCCAACACGCCAGTGGGCTAACTCAACAAATTGTTGAGATCATCCAAGCACAAGAAAAAATTTGGATTGCCATGGCACCCGAAGGCACAAGAAAGCGTGCTGAAAAAATTCGTAGTGGCTTTTATTACATCGCACATGAAGCCCAGATCCCTATTGTGATGTTTGCATTCGATTATGAAAACAAAGCCATCCGATGCTTAAGCGCCTATCACACAACAGGCAATTTCGAACAGGATTTAGCTGAAATTCTACAGTGCTATGAAGGCCATTTTTCACCTAAAAACCCCGACTGGCTAGCCAAGCCGTTACAAAAGCACTGGAAAAAGCCCTAGCAAATTGTTGTATTTTTTGATGAGATATCATACAGCTCAATACTGATGCGACTTTGCTAAACTTTTCTTGATTGTTCCAGATAATGAAACTACTAAAATATTCTTTGCTGAGCGTTTTAGCGCTCAGTTTTGCTGGCTGTGACAAAGCCACACAAACACCCGTTCAAACAACACCCCTCAAAGCACGTGAACCCGTTATTGCTGTTGCTTTAGGTGGCGGTGGTGCAAAAGGTTTTGCACATATTGGGGTACTCAAAGTACTTGAATCTCATGGCATTAAACCCAAAATTGTAACCGGTACCAGTGCAGGTAGCTTCGTAGGCAGCCTGTATGCCAGTGGTAAAAGCCCCTATCAATTACAACAAATTGCACTTGGTTTTAAAGAGTCTGATATTCGAGACTTAACGCTCAACCGCCAAGGCTTTTTATTGGGACAAAAGCTACAAGACTACGTAAACAAAAATGTAGCCAATAAACCGATTGAACAGTTTCCCATTCGCTTTGCTGCCGTTGCTACACGTTTAGATACAGGCCGTAAAGCGGAGTTTATTAAAGGCAATGCAGGTCAAGCAGTGCGTGCCTCATGTAGTATTCCCAATGTATTTGTACCCGCACTCATTGGTGGGCAAAAATATGTTGATGGTGGTTTAGTCAGTCCAATTCCAGTAAAAACAGCTCAAAATATGGGTGCAGACATCGTGATTGCTGTGGATATTTCAGCGCGCCCTGATGGCACGAAAGCCATGAATATGTTTGGCGTACTAGATCAAACCATTAATATTATGGGACAGCAAAGTATTAATGAAGAGCTTCAACAGGCCAACATTGTGATTCAGCCTAAAGTGGGCCACATTGGGACTTTAGATCTAAAAGCCAGTAATGAAACGATCTTGGAAGGCGAAAAAGCCACTCAATTAAAAATCCGAGCGATTCAAAAATTAGTGAGCGACTTTAAAGCATCTCCTGCTGCCTTTAAGCCTGTACCAGTGGCCAAAATCTAAGCACAAGCCCCATATACCATAGCACTGATTCAACCGATTTAGCGCTATGGTATGCTACTCTTATAAATATAAAACATAATAAATAGCTTACCCAAAATCGAGCAGTTGGCTTTTCTGTGCAAAAATACAAAATAAATTTTATTTATACTCAAAAACTTTTGCATCTGCTACATTGATATCAATACACACCCACGATCTTTGACAACGACACGAGTAGCGGTATGGAATTTATTTTAGAACCTTGGCACTGGTTTGTTTTAGGCTTTCTACTGATCATTTCAGAATTAATCCTTCCAGCTTTCGCCGCCCTCTGGTTTGGTATTGGCGCAATCATGGTGGGTATTTTATATTTTCTGTTTCCAATGTTGAGCACAACAACTCAACTCGTGACTTGGATCATTCTCTCCATTCTTTGCACCATTGCATGGTTTAAATTCATTAAACCACTTTCAAAAGACAAAACCAAAGCCGGCCTTTCTCGTGAAGCAACCGTCGGTCAAGTTGGTATGGTCATTCAAACCAACCTAGAATTAGGACAAATCAAAGTTCGCTTTCCGATTCCCGTATTGGGCAATGCTGAATGGATATGCCGATCTCGCTCTGATGTACAAGTGGGTGACCGCGTGCGTGTCATTGACATTATGGGGAATGATTTGATCGTGCAAGCACACAGTTATAACGACAACTAACAAGAGAGTATTTGAATGAGCGGAGCTACTATTGTTGTTTTAGCCTTTTTGGCCTTTGTTGCCATTACGATTTTTAAAGGTGTCCGTATTGTCCCTCAAGGCTATAAATGGATCGTACAGCGTTTAGGTAAATACCATACCGTACTTGAACCTGGCCTTAACTTTGTCATTCCCTACATTGATGAAGTGGCTTATAAAGTCACCACCAAAGACATCGTATTAGATATTCCTTCTCAAGAAGTCATTACCCGAGACAACGCCGTATTGGTCATGAATGCCGTGGCTTATATTAATATTACAACACCAGTAAATGCGGTGTATGGTATTGAAAACTACTCTTGGGCAATCCAAAACCTCGTACAAACATCATTGCGTTCAATTGTTGGCGAAATGGATTTAGACGATGCCCTGTCTTCACGTGATCATATTAAAGCACGCCTAAAAGCCAGTATCTCTGATGACATCGCTGATTGGGGTATTACCCTTAAAACAGTTGAAATTCAAGATATTAAACCATCACACACCATGCAAGCTGCGATGGAAGAACAAGCAGCTGCCGAACGTCAACGTCGTGCGACAGTAACCAAAGCCGATGGTGAAAAACAAGCTGCTATTTTAGAAGCAGATGGTCGTTTAGAAGCATCACGCCGTGACGCAGAAGCGCAAGTTGTCTTGGCACAAGCATCGCAAAAAGCAATTGAATTGGTCACTTCAGCGGTAGGCGAAAAAGAAATTCCAGTGGCTTATTTATTGGGTGAACAATACGTTAAAGCAATGCAAGATATGGCAAAATCCAATAATGCCAAAACCGTGGTTTTACCTGCGGACGTCATGAGTACCATTCGTGGCATCATGGGTCGCGGCCAATAAAACTTTGAATATTTTTAATCCAATAGACAGCTTTCATGCTGTCTATTTTTATTTCTGACTATAAATTTCTGTATGTTTCGTTAATTTATGGTTAAATTTCACATTATTTTTGAAATTATTTATATGGGTTCATCACAAGCAACAGCTTTTTGACTTGTGAAATTACCTATTGTTATTTCATCCTCCCAAGCACTACGCAACTCAAAAAACGGATATCGTATGAGCTCCCTCGACCCCACCTTAATCACGTTTCTTTTTTATATTGTCGCCATGATTGCGATTGGCCTGATGGCTTATCGTGCGACCAGCAACTTCTCAGATTATATTTTAGGTGGCCGTCGTTTAGGCAGTTTTGTCACAGCGCTATCTGCGGGTGCATCAGACATGAGTGGTTGGTTACTCATGGGCCTACCCGGTGCTATCTATCTTTCTGGCCTATCTGAAATGTGGATTGCCATTGGCCTCATTATTGGTGCTTGGCTGAATTGGCTTTTAGTGGCTGGTCGCTTGCGTGTGCATACAGAAGTTCAAAACAATGCCCTCACCTTGCCAGATTACTTCTCTAATCGCTTTAATGACCAAAAGAAGATTTTGCGCATTGTTTCGGCCTTTGTCATTTTAATTTTTTTCGCTATTTACTGTGCTTCAGGCATGGTGGCAGGTGCTCGATTATTTGAAAGCATGTTTGGTATTTCTTATAGCACGGCCTTATGGATTAGCGCTGTTGCAACCATCAGTTATGTATTTATTGGTGGTTTCCTTGCGGTGAGCTGGACCGACACCATTCAAGCGGGGCTGATGATTTTTGCCCTCTTGCTCACGCCATTGGTTGTAATTTTATCATTCTCAGACTTGAGCCAAATTAGTATTGCACTGGATGCTGCACGCCCACATGCAACAGATGTCTTGGGTAATTTAAGTTTTGTTGCCATTATTTCATTATTGGCTTGGGGCTTAGGCTATTTTGGTCAACCGCATATTCTTGTCCGCTTCATGGCTGCCGACTCTGTAAAATCGATTCCAAATGCACGTCGTATTGGCATGACTTGGATGATTTTATGCCTAGGTGGTGCTGTTGCAGCAGGTTTCTTTGGTATTGCTTATTTCCAACAGCATCCTGAATTGGCTGCGGTGGTCAATGCCAACCCTGAAACAGTATTTATGGAACTCACTAAAATTCTGTTTAACCCTTGGGTTGCTGGTATTGTATTGGCAGCCATTTTAGCCGCTGTGATGAGTACTTTAAGTTGCCAGCTTTTAGTATGTTCAAGTACTCTGACTGAAGACTTTTATAAAGCCTTCCTGCGCAAAAATGCGTCTCAAAAAGAACTGGTTTGGGTAGGTCGCTTGATGGTATTGGCAATTGCCCTATTGGCTATATATATGGCAGGTAATCCTGAATCTAAAGTCTTAGGTTTAGTTGCATACGCTTGGGCAGGTTTTGGTGCAGCTTTCGGCCCGCTAATTATTTTGTCATTGTTCTGGAAACGCATGACCTTAAATGGCGCGCTTGCAGGCATGGTTGTGGGTGCTGTCATGGTCATTGTATGGAAAAATGTATGGGGTGATACAGGCCTATACGAAATTGTTCCAGGCTTCATTTGTTCATTAATCGCAATTGTTGTGGTGGAGACTGTAAATAAAACTGTGTAAACGCTTAGACTATCCCTCAACGCTGTTAGGGGCAACACAGGTGTTTACCATGAAAGATGAAGCAATGCTGGCATTAGCCAAAGAATTTGCCAAGAACTTAAA
>NZ_JACAXE010000059.1:0-3633 GCF_013391565.1 Acinetobacter sp. SwsAc6 | reverse complement strand
TTTAAGTTCTTGGCAAATTCTTTGGCTAATGCCAGCATTGCTTCATCTTTCATGGTAAACACCTGTGTTGCCCCTAACAGCGTTGAGGGATAGTCTAAGCGTTTACACAGTTTTATTTACAGTCTCGACGTTCGACCAATATATTTTTGATTTGAACAAAAACATCATCCCCCATGCCTGCTCGATTTAACAATTCAATGGTCTCTGGCATCGCCTGAACACCTAAAATGTCTGAACGTGTTAGACCAACATTCAAATGTTTAATTTTTTGTAGGCTGTAATTATTGTTATTCAGATATTTGCCAATCAATAGCAGTAGAATTTGTGCCTTCATGGCAATGTCGGTTTTATTCTTTTCATCTTCAGTAATATAGACATAATCCCCTGAATGTAAAAACTTGAAACCACTCATTTCATATTGTTTTTTATACACTTCTAGGTTGTCCATAATTTCATTAAATAATGGATTTGCAACTAAAACATCATTATCAATGATTTCGCGATTGATGATTCGACCATTCATTAAAGTATTAAAGATCTGTTCACTTTTTTGTAGACTAACCATGCATCACCTCTTTTTTATGCCATGAAAGCACAGAATATTCTAAATAATACTGTAGATCTTCAACTCGCCCTCTTTGTTGTTGCCCGTGGAAATCACTTCTTAATAAAGGCAATAACATCTCTAAACCAAACAAAATATCTTTGAGGGAATAATCATTTAAATGCTGTTGAAGTTGCTCATGCGTATACAAATAAATATCATCAATTTGGTTCGGTAAAGATAAATTCGCGACTAAATTCATGATCATTTTTTTTCGTGTTTCTTCTAAACGTATAGTTTTGGGTAGCGCTACACGTTCAATAACTTGCGTTTCTTTATAGGGCTTTGAATATAAACGCTCTAAATAATATTCAAATGGAAATAGACTCTTTTCTGGCTCCAAATTGAGTTTTGCTTGATATTTCTTTTTATGGTCAGCAAGTCCTTCGAATACCGTTAAATGTTCAAAAAACTCAGCATCTGGTTTAAGCTTAATATTTTTAGCACCGCCGTGTCGTAGTGGTTCTAAAGCATTCATCAATTCAGAAAAGGCATTTTCAATTGCCAAATAACTTGAGCGATCTTGCCCAATTTGATGTAAATAACGGCTAATATGCTCAGAGATTAATTGAATATCTTTATAGTAGGATGTTATTGCAGTGAGTCGATAACTGAGTTGATATGCCAATTCAATGTCGCATTGCCCTTCAAAAAAATCGATGATTGAAGTGACCGCCTCATGAAAAGACTGCACCGTTAAAATTTGATCGGTTGAAGTAAAATCTAAAAAAGGTTTCACATTGCGTAAAAAGAGTTGGTTGACTTGCGTATATAGATCTTGAATGGTCAATTGGCTTTCGCCCAATTCAAAGAGTCGATATTCTTCCGCAAAACTTTCCAATCGACTTTGTAAAACGGTACAGTTTTCTTGCACCTTACTGTGAATTTCATTCAGTAGTAATTTAAAACTCAGTACATTTTCTTTATAGCTTTGGCTACCGACTTCAGCATGTTGTATATCAAGTGCCACAACCACGGTACGTTTACGCATGTCTTCTAACTGAGCATTCACCAATTGCCGGCTACGCTTCGTGTCTAGAAAACTGAGTAGATCAAGTACGGTTTTATTGAGCACCAATTGTCCTGTTGATGGAAAATCGGCAAAAATATGATTATCGATCAAGGATTCAAGGCTCAGGAGCTGAATGAGATTGGCTTTAGTCGCGTCAAGTTTGGCTTGATTACGAATTTGACGTTCAAAAAAATCAATATATAAGCTCTTAGGAAACTCACCACCCGAATGATGCTCATTGATGTAATCTATAAATCTTAAAAAATAACTCTTTTCATCAATAATGGCTTTAATAATGAGGTCACGATTGAGCTTCATGTGTCCCCCAATGATTTACATGGTGCGGCATAATATTCCACTGGCACTCAGGTTCCATAATGTTCTTGGCGACATTTTGATTAATGTAAATATAGCGCCCCACTTCTGAAACCAAATACGCCGTCAATTCTGGTGTAGCACAGAAGATTGAAAAACCATGCTCTCCGATCTGTTGAATAGTAGACGCCGTATTTTCAGCATCTAAAGCTGATATTTCATCGACAATAATTGGAATGCGCACAGACGTGCCAATCACTTGAATTTCTTTTAAAAGCACAGCCAATACAAAAGAAGTAATTGTCGTAGTCGTTCCACCAGATTGTGATTTAACGACTTCTTGTCCATCAATTTTATAACGATACTGGATGGATTCGATGAGATTGGCCATTTTCAAACGACCTTTGTCTTGATGCTTATTAAAGAAAGCGATTAACGATAAGTAGAATGATTCCTCTGCTAATGTTTCACCCGAAATATTATGTTTTTCTAAGGTGTTTTTTAAAGCATCGAAATCAGAAACGGTGTCTAGTTGTAATCGAATTTCAGTTAAATTGGAAATTTGATGATGATTAATTTTTTGGTTAATCATGGCGACAACACGATGCAGTTGATCTTGTGCCTCATTAATTTCATTCACTTGTGATCGTATTTCTTCGTTATGCCCAAGTACAGCATGTTTAAATTGCTGATGTTCTAAATCTAAATTTGCGAACATATTTTGATAAATTTCAAAACTTTGTTCCAATTCATCGAGTTGAATGTATACACGATTTAAATCGATATCGGCCGTGGGTACTTCATTGGAAAATTGGGTAAATTTGAAGACAAACTGGTTATATTTATCTTTTAATTGTTTAGCCAAATCACTTAAGCCATGCGCTTGTTCAAACAAGTCGTGTACAGCCGTTGAATTGAGTTGTGATTCGTGATGATCGGCTGCTGTTGAAGGTAGCACCGCATACATTTGCGAGGCATGCCCCAAGAAGTCGACTATTTTTTTAAACTTATCATGTTGGTCTGTAAGTTGATCCAAAATCGATTGGCAATTTCCTTGCAGATTGCGTAGATCGTCAAATTGAATTTCGTACGCATTCAACTGCTCTACATATTTTTCTTTTTGTTCATTTAAACTGTTAATTTCTATGGTGAATTCCTTTGCACGCTGCGTATTCGATGCTAAAGCATCCAACAGACGCATATCATTTTCATTTTTTTGAATATCATTGCTGAGCTTTAACTCGTTGGCTTGGTTGAACTCCAGATTGTGTGCATTACGTATTAACTGCTCCAAATATTTAACATCCTGTGCAAGATTTTCAACATCTACATTTAATGCTAAAAACTCATCTTCCAACTGCTGTAATACTTGTTTAGGTTGATACTGTTTGGATGGAATAGCAATCAACTGATTTTTAAATGAGAGTGAAGATGATGTCATTTGAAAAAGTGCAGTGAAAGACTCAACAGTGTGAAGATCTTCCGCGGGTAATGCTTGTCGAATATTCACTAATTTGCTGTTCAAACTATGTAATATTTGTCGACTATGATCAGTCACTTGATTAACCAATAATTCAGAGACTGTAAATAAAACTGTGTAAACGCTTAGACTATCCCTCAACGCTGTTAGGGGCAACACAGGTGTTTACCATGAAAGATGAAGCAATGCTGGCATTAGCCAAAGAATTTGCCAAGAACTTAA
>NZ_JACAXE010000058.1:0-3759 GCF_013391565.1 Acinetobacter sp. SwsAc6 | reverse complement strand
TTTAAGTTCTTGGCAAATTCTTTGGCTAATGCCAGCATTGCTTCATCTTTCATGGTAAACACCTGTGTTGCCCCTAACAGCGTTGAGGGATAGTCTAAGCGTTTACACAGTTTTATTTACAGTCTCGTCAAAACCATAGGCACGCAAAGCTAAAACTAAGTTTTCACAAGCCAAGGCAGTGGTTTTACTTGCCCAAAGTTTGGCATCGGCTTCATTAAAGGCAGTTACAGGCAATTGCTTATCCAATGTACGTGCAACTTTGAAAGCCACTTTCTTAAAGTTACCTAGCGCATTGAAGTAACCTGTTTTGTAATTATAAGGAATGAACTTGTAATACTTCTGCACAGCAGGAGGCGCTTCAGGAAATGGGAATTCAGAAATATTCAGTTTTGCCATTTCATCGACACGGTCAGTACGCGCCACACATACAATCAGCTCAGCTGCGGTTTTCGCTGCCAATTGGCCTAAACACGCTTTTACCAGCTGTTTCTTTTTTGTGGGGTTTTGTACGACATAAAATGTCCAAGGCTGTAAATTCGATGAGTTTGGCGCAAGCAGGGCAAGGTCTAAGCATTCATCTAATACGTCGCTTGGAATCGCTTTATCCGTAAATTTACGTACTGAACGGCGGCTTTGAACTACTTTTTTAAAATTTTCAATATCTATGCCTTCAGGCGCAGGCTCAAAGTAGCGCTTTTTTTCAGTGTTCTGAGATTCAGTCATAACAAATGTACCATGATTGTTTTGCAATAGAGATGGGGGGCAAATGTAAAAAAACCACCCAAAATTTTGGATGGTTTCTGTTAACGATGATGCAGTTTTAAGATTAATTGAACTGAGAAAAATCTGGCTTGCGCTTTTGCATAAAGGCAGCCACAGCTTCCATCATTTCAGGAGAACCGACACGGCTCATAAAAATCACCGCTTCATGGTCAATCCATGACACGATTTCATCGATATCATGTTTCATGAGCGCTTTAGATTGCACTAATGATGCAAGCGGTAATGCTGCAAGCTGAGCTGCTTTTTTCTGAGCAGTTGTGTAGACATCTTCTTCAATGCTGTTAATGAGATTGGTCGCAAGCGCTTTTTCGCTGTTAAAGCGGTCTGCAGTAAGCAGTAATTCAGCTGCTTTTACGTGGCCTGCTTGGCGTGCAAGCAATTTGCTTGAAGCACCTTCAGGCGATAAACCAAGGCTCACAAAAGGAATTTGGAATAAGGCAGTATTGTCTGCATAGACTAAATCACAATGCAAAAGAATCGTCACACCAATGCCAATGGCAACACCGCGTACCGCAGCAATGAGCGGTTTAGAAAATTTTGCAGCAGATTTTAAGAGTACAAATGGAGGGCCATCTTCAGCGCGAATTTGATCTTTCATGGCAGCAGACTTCATAAAGTCTTGCATGTCATTGCCGGCACTGAAGTCTGCATCTGCACCGCGTAAAATAACCGTACGCACAGACGAGTCTTGATCTGCTTCATCTAGCGCTTTGGCAATCCAAAGATAGAGTTCGCTGTACAGCGCATTTTTTGCTTGAGGGCGGTTAATGGCTAAGGTCAGTACGCCATTGTCCAAATTCGCATTCAAATGTTCATGAGGTTGTTGAATACAGCTCAGTGTCATCGTACTATCCTTGCGTTAAAGTTCGTTTTGATTTTATGCCCGACATTATGTCGCATATTTCAGCCAGTGGCACAACTGCTCAGTTCATAAAAAGTTTGATTTGATATGAAATATACATTCGATTATTTGGTTTTTATCGGTCGTTTTCAGCCTTTTCATTTGGCGCACCTGCAAACGATAAAAATTGCCTTAGAACAAAGTAGCAATGTGCTTTTGGCTTTGGGCTCGGCACAAAATGAACGCAATATCAAAAATCCATTTTTAGCGACTGAACGTGAGCAGATGATTTTGTCGAATTTTTCTGAAGCAGATCAAGTACGGATTAAATTTGTGCATGTGATTGATGTGTATAACGATGAGAAATGGCAAAAACTAGTGAAAACTTCGGTTGCAGAAATTACACAGCCCGATGACCGTATTGGCCTGATTGGGCATTTTAAAGACGATTCATCTTATTATTTAAAATTCTTCCCAGAATGGCCTTTGGTTGAGCTAGAAAGCTTAAAAGGCGCTATGTCTGCAACACCCATCCGTGAAGCCTATTACCGCGGTGAAATTGATGAAACAGCCTTTCCAGCAGGAACGATTGAATTTTTAAAGCAGTTTCAAATCACGGATACCTATAAACAGTTACAAAAACACTTCAAAAATCAAGACAAAAGCAATTTATCCTAGGCTTGTATTTCAATGTCAATTACTAATGCAAGGCATGAAATACAGCAAATATAAATATAGTGCTACGTTTTAGGTAGCGTGGAGTGTTGTTCATGGGGCTGAGGGGTGTCATGCAAGTTGGGGCAAGTGTTGGTATATCAGCATTGCTTTATTCAACTTCGCATGCAGAAGTCTGGGGGCTTACCAAAGAAAGTTTGGTTAGTTTTGATATTAAAACTGTCGGTTTAACGGTGGTACAAGGTGTTTCAGACGAGGCTCAGGCACGTTTATATTTTGATATCAATCAACCTAAAAATGCATCAGTCGTTGTGACTTTATCATCCAACAGTTTGCAGTTTAATCCACCTGTATTACGGCCAATGATTTTGAGTGAACATTTCTTTGATGCCGATCAATATAAAACCATGATGTTTAAGAGCACTGAATTTGTTCCTATTGATGCCGATCATTATAACGTCTATGGCAATTTGACCTTAAAAGGCATTACCAAACCAACAGTATTTATGACCTTACTCAAGCCAAATACAGCCAATCCAAGGCTATTGGATGTGAACGCAGTGGGTTCAATTAACCGCAGTGATTTTGGGATGAAAAAGGCCTATGGTGGCGTAGGGGAAAAAGTGAATATTCGTTTAAAAGGGCAGTTACAGTCAAAATAATGTGCTCGCTATTTTAATCATTCATTTGGATAAGATTAATTACTTAATAGCACCATTCATATTTTCACTTGCATGCTGTAAAAGGTGTTGTGTTAGTTGATCAAGAGCCAAGGCTTGTTGCTTCCAATGATGCCAATATAGCGTTATTTCAATGTTTAGCTTTGGCATTAAATCAATTAATTGCCCTGTCTTTAAACGTTGCTCAATTTGGTGGTCTGGGACTAGGCCAAAACCTAAACCCATAAAAATAGCCTCAGCAAAAGCGGAAGATGAGGGAATAACATGGTGTGGGTAGCATGCGGGGCTTAATCCAAAATGTTGCAAAAGCAAGTTGCTATGCAGTTGATCCTTATTGTTATAAATAATCGCTGGCGCATGAGTTAAGGCTTCACGTGTGAGACCTTGACTAAACCATGTGTTTACAAACTCAGGATTTGCCACTAAGCGATAGCGCATTTCGCCTAGAGGCTGTGCAATACAGCCTTGCATTGCACGTGGCTCTGCAGAAATAGAGGCATTAACCAAACCCGTTTGCATTAATAGATGCGTTTCGGACTGATCATCTACATGAAAATGTGCAATAATTTTATGCTGAGTTAAGCAAGGTTTTATGCTTGGAAGTAGCCAAGTCGCGAGCGAGTCGGCATTGGTCGCAATATTGACTGTGTAAAAAGAGGGTGTAAATAATTCTGTGTAAATACAGTTTTAAAAATACTTGGTTACACGCTCTTCAAACATGATACTAAAGCGGTTCATAGCAGATTTCCAATTTTGGATAGGCATTGTCCATTTTTTGCT
>NZ_JACAXE010000057.1:0-4513 GCF_013391565.1 Acinetobacter sp. SwsAc6 | reverse complement strand
TATCAAAAGACTATACCTGAATGATAGCGAGCCAAATCGCATACAATATCTATCATTAGACTTAATGCAATAATTAAATGATAGTATTATCATTAATCTAATAGAATTAAGATTAAATGATAGAAATGAATACACGTATTTATCTACGAGCTTCAACTAAAGATCAAGATGCAGAAAGGGCTTTGCAGATTCTTCAGGATCTAAACCAAAACTTGAATTTGGGTGAAACCATTGTGTACGTGGAAAACTATAGTGGTACGAAGTTAGACCGACCTGAATTGAATAAGCTACTGTCAGAAGCAAATCAAGGTGACACATTGTTAGTTGAAAGTATTGACCGCTTATCACGCCTAACCCAACGAGATTTTCAAGAGCTGAAGCGCAGGATCCAGGAGAAGGGACTTCGTTTAGTCGTAGCAGATCTTCCTACTACCTACCAAATGATTCAAACCAGTGACAGCATTACTCATTCAATCTTGGAACTCATCAACAATATGTTGATTGATCTTCTGGCAACAATGGCCCGCCTAGACAATGAGAAACGTATAGAACGTATTAAGCAGGGCCTGGCACGTTCGGGTTACAAACCAACAGGCAAGAAGGCAAATGAGGCTAAACATAAACGAATAAAAGAATTGCTAGTAGTTGGCAATATGACTAAGGAAGAAATTGCCAAAGCAGTGAATTGTGGAGTTGCAACTGTCTATCGAGTTGCTAAAGTTATCTAAAAGAGGCTTATCTCAACGCGCCCCCAATGGGGCACCGCTGCATTCAGGTTACTTCACATAAGAAATTTTATGTTAAATGATTGTTAGAAATGCCCCTTGATCGAGGCATTTTCTATAAAGAATACTAAAAACTAATTAAAGCCAACCAAGTTTCAAAACAAGGCAGTTCTCAGCAATCATATTTTTAAATTATATAACTCCCAACTGAGCTTTTGCTCCAACGATAAGGCTTTCATTTTGAGTTTCTAAGGCAAATAAACCATACATCAAAGGAGAGGCCGCTGCTCTTTCTAAAGTCTGTTCATATAGTTTATTCCAAACTTTACCCCCTAGTTTTTCATACTCGATGATTAGAGTTTTGAGGCTTTCTTCTCCAAACAAAGTTACATGCCCAGCAAAATCAATCGCTGGGTCATCTATATGGGCTGTTGACCAATCAATAACGCCTGAAACAGCTCCATCCTTTGAAGCTAGTACATGCCCAGCATATAAATCGCCATGTATAAATTGGGTGAAATCTGCCCATAGAACATCATTATCCAACCATTTTCTGTAGCGGGTTTCCAATTGCTCACTTATACCAATTTCAGATTTTACTAACTGCAAATTGTTTGCTATTTCAGGTCTTAAATCTGAAGGTTTCATAATTTTCAAATCATTTTCCCGAACTTCTTTTTCAGGAATACTATGGATTTCAAATAAGGTTTTTGCCAAAGATGTTATGTATTTCGGGCTATCTTTGTCCATATTCCAAATTATTTCATAGGTTTCAGCATCCAAATTTAAAACAGGATTATCTTTAAGTATGGGATAAGCCACTAATTCTGTAGATGAAATTCTCCAATCAGGAACCTCTACAGAAAGATGTTTTTTTACCAATTCTAAAATGCGTTTTTCTTTCTTGATTTGTTCCCTCATGCCATCACGACGAGGAATACGCAGCAACCATTGTTGCCCCTTTGTATCAAGAGCAAAAACGACCTTAAAATCAATGCCCATTTCATTGAAATTCATTTTGTCCGTAAGCAACAAGCCGTGTGCTTCAGCAAGTGATTGAATATCTTGAATTGTCATTTTTAATTTCCTTTAAAGAGTTCAATAATTAATGTTCGGATTAGATTGGCTATCATTAACAATCTCTCTCAAAAGTCTTGATGATTTTGTGGTCTTTGATCTCGTAGATAATGTCAGCAATATTATCGACCAATTGCTTGTCATGAGATACGAAGATAATAGTTCCTGCATAGGACTTCATCATTGTTTCTAATGCGGCAATACTTTTTAGGTCAAGATAGTTTCCTGGTTCATCCATAAGCAAAATATTATATTTTCCTAAAAGCATTTTGGATAAAAGCAGTTTGATGATTTCACCTCCCGATAAGTCGGATAAGTTTTTTTGAATATCATTCGCTCCGATCCCCATTGAAGCCAATACTGCACGAATTTCCGCAACTGTGTACTCGCACTCTTCCTGCATAAAGGAGAGCACAGATTTATGCGTGTTAAATTTATATCCTGTTTGTGTAAAGTAGCCAATTTCAGCTTTTGGAGATATGGTTAATCCATCAGCACGTTCTGATATCATTTTTAACAAGGACGTTTTCCCTGTTCCATTCGATCCAGTTATAGCGACTTTAGCGCCAAGCGGTATTATAAAGTTAGCGTCATCAAAGATAGTACGGCTACCAAATTTTAAGCTCAGACCATCTGCCGTAATCGGGAACTTATTGTGCAGTTCTAGGGCTGAACTTTGACGAAAACGAATAGAACGCAAATGCTCTGGTGCTTGAATATCTTCTAATGCAGCCAAACGCTTTTCCATACTCTTAGCTGCCTGATACAGTTTTCTTTGCTTGGTGCCAGTCATTTTTGCATGCCCAAGTCGTCCAGCACTTTCGGTAGAGTTTTTGGATTTTTCTCCTTTTTTCTTATTGTCTAATCGATTAGCTTGCTGGCGTTTTTCTTGCACAGCAGATTCTAATCGCTCCCGTTCCTTCATCATCAGCTCATATTCTACGGCTTGGTGTTGTCGCTCTTCTTCTTTTTGACGCAAGTAATCCGAGTAACCACCCCAATATTCCGTAATTTTACCGTCTTTTAACTCCCATATCTTGTCTACAACCATATCAAGAAAATATCGGTCATGACTGATAACAAGTAATGCTCCATCAAATGCTTTAAGTTGACCAATAAGTAGATCTATTCCATTGAGATCAAGGTGGCTGGTTGGTTCATCCGCTAGAATGCCATGTACTTGTTGGGAAAATGCGGCAGCAATTTTTGCACGAGTTTCCTCTCCGCCACTCATTGTGTCGTTTTGTACATTGGAAACACCAAGGCGAGATAACATTGCCCGGTCTTCGACCGTTTCTATTTCGATTCCGCCCAGTTGGCTGATATGTGCAAAATCACCAAAACGCTGTAATGTCGCTTCGGCTAAAACAATTTCGCCATTAAGTACTTTGAGTAAACTACTCTTTCCTGCTCCGTTATCACCCACAAGACCAATACGGTCATAAGAGTGAATTTCCAATTCATCAATATCCAAAACATCACGCCCAGCATAATCCAAGCGTATGTTTCTCGCTTTAATAATTAAACTCATTTTTATTTACTCCTGTTTAGCTCTTGAAATTTTTTATGCAGCAAACAGGATTTAGGTGAAAACAAAAGCTAGCATCACAGTGTCCTCCCAAAAAAAAAGCTATTCATCCACAGGGTGGACAAATAGCTAGTCAATTAAGTTATAACTGGAAACTATGCACTAAAAGCATACTTATAAATTAAGCATACTTTTACTTTATATATCCGCATATATTCTTAAAGACACAACAAAAGCCCACCATTATAAAATAGTGTCACTATGCAAATAGTTGTGTCTTAACGAATGCGGATAGAATGCATAAACTTACCTAAAAAATAAAATTCAGTTTTATGATAACTTTACTGTTAAAAGAAGTCTAGACAACCTTGTTTTATGCTTGGATATAAGGCTTATTTTAAAATAATAGTAGTGAAGATTTTCTAAAATTAACATAATACACCTTATACGAAATAAAAATGGGAGCCTTAAGCTCCCATTTTTTAAGTAATTTTTTCAAATAAGGCTTGGGTGAGCATCTAAAATTCGAATCAATGTAGCTGCTGGTCCAGTTGGATAGCGTCGTCCCTGTTCCCAATTTTGCAGGGTACGGGGGCTAATATGTAGACGTGCAGCAAATTCATTTTGGCTCAAGCCAGTTTTTTCACGTACTTCTTTAATATCAGGCAATTCGAGTTCTGTAACTCGGCTTGCTTTAACTTCTTTACGTTTGATAGCTCCAGCTTCTTTGATTGAAGCAACCAAGTCATCAAATAAGTTGTTATCCATGAAATTGCTCCTTCACGAGTTGGTGCAGAATGGCGGTTTCCTTATCTGTTAAATTATCTTTTACTGATTTTGGATAAGCCACTAAGAAAAAGATCTGATCATCCTCGGTGACCCAATAATAAATCACCCGTATCCCACCACTTTTCCCTTTGTTACCTTGAGCACAACGTACTTTGCGAATACCACCGCCATTCTTGATTAGGTCACCTCTATCAGGCTGTACCAAAAGATCTTGCTGAAGTTGACGATATTCCTCATCAGATACAAGGTCTTTAATTTGCTTGGTAAAGATGCTGGTTTCAATAAATAACATGGACTCTTTATACGTCAATGGCGTATTTGAATTTTAGCAGTTTCCATAACAAAAAACGAGAGCTGGTAGATCTCGTTTCGCATAACAGCCATTATGTTAAAT
>NZ_JACAXE010000056.1:0-5155 GCF_013391565.1 Acinetobacter sp. SwsAc6 | reverse complement strand
GGCCATCAGCTTGCCAACGTTGCACATGTACTGCTGTCGGTTGAATGCTACGCTCACCGATAAAGCTAGTGATGCTGTCTTGTTGCTCTGTTGCACTAGAACGATGAAAGCGGATACTGCGACGGCTGAGTGCTTGATATTGGCTATTGTCATCAATCAAGCGGAGTTTTTGTTTTTCAATTGGCACTGAGGAATGTGGCACTTTCAGCTGCGCTTCATCAATGAGCCAATTAATGCCTTCACTACGCCAAAGTCGGGTTAAAAAGTCATAATCACTTTCATTCGACTGCATGATGAAGGGCCGAACATCATAGTTTTGGCTTAAACCGCTTAGATCAAGCACTAGACTGGATGCAAAGAGTGGACTTTTGCTTTGCCATTCTTTAAAAATAGTTTCACTGACATCACGCACTGATTTATTCATAAACACACGGCTATTGCGACGTTTATGCCACAGCGACGTTGCGTCTTCTAAACTGAGTTTATACAGCGTAAGTGAACCATCACTCTGGCCTTGAGTGGCTTCGGTGATGATACCCGTAGTACGGAAGAGCTCACCCCGATCTGTCACTTGATCAACAGCAACTTGTACACCAATAAATTGTTTCAGCGGAATCAATGCATTGGTGGATAAGCAAATCAGGGTCGCTTGCAGGCCTTGGTTTAAGACATGCTCCCCATCAATACGTTGAATAAAAAGCTCGTCATTCAAAGCAGGATTGGAAAATTGCGCATGTATGACACGCTTTTGGGCAGATAAGCCTAATTTTTCTAAAATTTTAGCAATCGTATTCAACATTTTTTGAAATCTTTTCTAATTGTTTTTGTATATTTAATCGGCGATATTCTAAGAGCTAGCACCGCCTTAGGCTAGCCCCCATTTTTATTTAAAATGTAAATTATTCAAAATTAAGCTCAAACATAATATTTGAAACGCTTAAATATCTCAGCCCTTCTGCACCAAATAATGAAATTCTTTATTGCCATTTTCATCTAAGCGTTCTTCTTGTAGCAATAGTTCATGGCCCAAGTGCATACAGAACTTTGGAATATCCCATGATGTCGAGTTGTCTGTAGCAAATACTTCAACCACATCTCCAGACTTCGATTTACGGATGGCTTGATGCAACATCATCACAGGTTCAGGACAACGCAGTCCACGCGTATTCAATTGAAGGCTTGGTGTGATAGCAGAATCAGACATTGCAAAACTCAGGTGAAGAAAACCCTTTTAGTTTAGCATAGCCCAGTTATTCCTACATGGTCTTGCTTAAACCCTGCAGATTTCAATCCAGCTTCAGCTCAATCTTTTGCATTTAACATCTAACTTCGCACTCCACCATCATTATAGGTGTTGTTGGTTTTTTTAACTTCGCTTGCGGGATTTGATGTAATCCTAAACTTTTAAATAATTTGATCTGAACATTCTACAATCCCATAGCAATATGCATAGACAACTGTATTTTCTACGGTATGATAAAATCAATTTTTTTAGATATTCAGCGTCTTCAGGAAAGATCATGCACGAGGAATCAGGCCCGTCGTGGGGCATGCGCGGCTTACGAAAATGGTTAGGCACTGCGCCAGAAACCCGCGACGAACTGTTAAAATTAGTACAAGATTCACGTCGTTTTTTAGAACCCGATACTGTTGCAATGCTTGAAGGTGTACTTGACCTTCCTGCAACAAAAATCCGCGAAGTTATGACCCCGCGCACAGCAATGATTAGCTTACAAGAAGATGATGAGCTTCTTGATATCCTACACGTGCTGGTAGAGTCTGCGCATTCGCGTTTCCCAGTTTTCTCTGCCGATCAACCCGACAATGTCGTGGGTATATTATTGGCCAAAGATTTATTGCCATTTTTAACTGAGCCTACCGCTAAAGTTGATATTCGCGCCTTAATGCGTCAGCCTTTGTTTGTGCCAGAAAGCGCTCGCTCTGATCAAGTGATGCGAATGTTGAAAAACACCCAAACGCATATTGCAATTGTGATTGATGAATACGGCACAACTTCAGGTATCGTAACTTTAGAAGATATCTTGGAGGAAATTGTCGGTGAAATTGAAGATGAACACGACAAAGTGGATGAAGAAGCTGAGTTTATCGTGCCAGATGCAGACCCCAATACTGCAAATACTTGGCTCGTTCAAGCACTTACACCAATCGAACATTTTAACAATGTTTTAGATGCTGACTTTTCGGATGATGAAGTAGAAACTGTTGGCGGTCTATTGCTACAAGAAATTGGTTTAGTGAGCGATTTACAAGGACAAACTGTTGACCTTGAAAATTGGGAATTTACGATTTTGGAAGCAGATGCCCGCACTATTCATCTGATTCGAGCTGTCCGTAAATGAGAACCTTCTTTGACAAGCTGTTAAATCCCGCAGAACAACAAAAACAGCTGCCTTTAATTTTACCTTTGCTGATCGCCCTATTTTCAGGGGCGATTTTTAGCTTAGCACTCGCGCCTTACCATTATTGGTGGCTGGCGATTTTATCGCCTGCATTATTATATGCAAGCCTGCGTAAACGCAGTGCTAAACATGCGTTTTTCATTGGTTTGGCCTATGGTTTTGGTCTTTGGTTTGTTGGCGCATTTTGGCTCTATACCTCTATACACGTATACGGCGATACCAATGCTGTACTGAGCGTGCTAATGATTGCAGTTATGGCCATCGTTATGGGTTTATTTAGCGCGATACAAACATGGCTATATCGTCGGTTTTTCCCAGAAACACCGCTAACATTTGCACCACTCTGGGTTCTGTTTGAATGGGCTAAAACTTGGGTCTTCACAGGTTTCCCTTGGCTCTTTGCAGGCTATGCATTTACTGAACGCTATCTCGACAGCTATGCACCGCTCTTTGGTGTATTTGGCGTGTCTTTTGTGGTGATTGTACTGGCCTGTGCTGTCGTAGAAGTGCTGAATAAACGCATTTTTTGGCTGGTACCTTCAGCTATTTTCTTGCTCGGTGCTTGGGGTGCCTCACAGCTTAGTTTTGTTCAACCTAAAGCTGAAAAACCACTCTCTGTTTCTTTGGTTCAAGGCAATATCCCGCAAGACTTAAAATGGCTAACGGAATATCAAGTCAAAACATTGATGATCTACGCAGAACTTAGCCGTAGTGAGTGGGGTCGTGACTTAATTGTTTGGCCTGAGTCTTCTATTCCGATGTTCCAAACCGACATTGAACCTTTTTTAGATGCCATGAAAGCACAGGCAGATAAAACAGGAACATCATGGGTGACAGGGATTCCTTATTGGGATTTAAAAGCTTCACATGTTGAGCAGCACCCGATGTATTACAACAGCATAATGGCCACAGGTGACAATGCTTCGGGAATGTACAAGAAGCAACGCCTCGTTCCTTTTGGTGAATACATACCCTTATCAGGTCTACTTAGCTGGGTATTGCCTGCCATGCAAAATGATCCATCTATGAGTGGTTTCTCTCGTGGTGCGAGTGATCAAAAGCCTTTAAATATTAAAAATCATCATTTAGGTGCAGCCATTTGTTATGAAGTGGCTTATCCCAACCTAACTCGTCGAAATGCAGCCCAAAGTGATTTCTTGGTGACTGTATCAAATGATGCGTGGTTTACAGGCACTGCAGGTCCTTTACAACACCTGCAAATGGTACAAATGCGCGCTAAAGAAAACGGCCGTTGGTTTATTCGTGCCACTAATACGGGCGTTACCGCCTTTATTGATCACAATGGTCATATTGTAAAACAAGCACCAATGGATCAAGAAGCAGTTTTACGTGGGGACTTACCTGCCATGCAAGGTCAAACCCTGTATACCCGCTTAAGCGATTGGCCAATTTTAGGCTTCTCTATGTTCTTACTCATATTAGGTTGGATTTACCGTCCACGCACCGTGAATGTAAGCTTTAAATCACGTCGCTAATATAAAAAAGAAATAAAAAACCGGGCTTCAGCTCGGTTTTTTTAATACGTGTATTAAAGTAATCTGGTTCCCAATGGAACATCTGCATCAGGCACACATAAGGCCACATGCCCTTCCACATTATGAAAACCCGTCACCAAACACTCAGACTGAATAGGGCCAATTTGTTTTTTGGGAAAATTGACTACCGCAAGCACCAACTTACCAATTAAGCCTTCAGGCGAATATAGCTGGGTAATTTGCGCACTGGACTTTTTAATGCCCAATGTCTCCCCAAAATCAATATGTAGAATATAGGCAGGCTTACGAGCTTGCTGAAAAACTTCAGCTTGAATCACCTTTCCCACTCTGAGCTCGACTTTCATAAAGTCTGACCAATCTATATGTTGCATCTCGGATGACGACATCTTTAGCTCCTTGCGATTTTTATGTGCTGTGATTTGAATGAATTCCCATCACTGTACAAAAATCAGCCCCAAAGCATATAACTGAAAGCCGACAATCTATGCATGAATCATGACAAATTTAACCCAAGCCAATCTAGTGGCACAAAAAAACCGAGTTTATATACTCGGTTTGATATACCACATAAGTTTCGGCTGTTTAGAACTGTAGCGCCAAATATGACAACATGCCTGCCAAAGAAAGCATGGGCACATAACGGTAAAGATTGACCATAGCTTTTTCAACAATAGTGCTATGTTCTTGTTTGAGCTTCGCCACTGTTGCTTGTAAAGCCGACCAAAAACTCAAGGCCAACATTGAGCTCATCAAACTAATTGCAAAGAAGCCCACCATAATTTGGCTACTGCCTTCGGTATTTAGCCACAAATGCATAATCCCTTGGCTCACAGGCAACAAGCTTAAAATCAAAAGCACAGATTTAAGCATCGCCCAATGAAATTGGTTAATTTCATCTGTAAGTATTAATGCTTTCATACTGCTCTCCTCTGACTTTCATCCTGTCTATGGAGTTATTATGCAAGCTTTAAATTAAAATAAAAGCCTATATTTATTCATATTTTACGATTATTGTAATCAATAAACTTGGGAATAATTCTTATTATAAATCTCAACGGCTTTGTTGCACAAAGATGTAAAAATTAAGATTGCCCATATCTACTCAAATTTAAGGCATAACTTGGGTATGTGGTTGACCTAACTCGGTAAATTTATTTAACACTGCTACACGTGCATGGATCTCATTGGTTTGGCTATTAAAGTTCCTTGCACTGAGTT
>NZ_JACAXE010000055.1:0-5695 GCF_013391565.1 Acinetobacter sp. SwsAc6 | reverse complement strand
CATAAAAAAACACCCCCTGCACTAGTCAGGGGGTGTTTCGAATAATGAGCTGGCGATGACTTACTCTCACATGGGTAACCCCACACTACCATCAGCGCTAAGAGGTTTCACTTCTGAGTTCGGGAAGGGATCAGGTGGTTCACTCTTGCTATTGTCGCCAGCACAACTTGGATGCTTACTCGTTTGGTCTTACTTGGATGCCGAACTTTCGTCAAATGAGTTATTAACAGATCATATCTGAGTCGAATTGTATGTTCTAGCGTTAGCTGAATCAAGTATTTCAAGACCGTTTGGTCTTTAATGAATCAATCTCTGCTCACTGCTTGCGCAGTTCGTACAACAACTGTTTGGGTGTTGTATAGTCAAGCCTCACGAGCAATTAGTATTGGTCAGCTTCATGCGTCACCGCACTTCCACATCCAACCTATCAACGTCGTAGTCTTCAACGGCTCTTTAGAGGAATAAATTCCTAGGGAAATCTTATCTTGAGGTAGGCTTCCCGCTTAGATGCTTTCAGCGGTTATCCCTTCCGAACATAGCTACCCGGCGATGCGACTGGCGTCACAACCGGTACACCAGAGGTTCGTCCACTCTGGTCCTCTCGTACTAGGAGCAGATCCTCTCAAATTTCCAGCGCCCACGGTAGATAGGGACCGAACTGTCTCACGACGTTCTAAACCCAGCTCGCGTACCTCTTTAAATGGCGAACAGCCATACCCTTGGGACCTGCTTCAGCCCCAGGATGAGATGAGCCGACATCGAGGTGCCAAACACCGCCGTCGATATGAACTCTTGGGCGGTATCAGCCTGTTATCCCCAGAGTACCTTTTATCCGTTGAGCGATGGCCCTTCCATACAGAACCACCGGATCACTAAGACCTACTTTCGTACCTGCTCGACTTGTGGGTCTCGCAGTTAAGCGCGCTTTTGCCTTTATACTCTACGCGTGATTTCCGACCACGCTGAGCGCACCTTCGTACTCCTCCGTTACTCTTTAGGAGGAGACCGCCCCAGTCAAACTACCCACCAGACATGGTCCTCGCTCCAGATAATGGAGCAGAGTTAGAACCTCAATATTACCAGGGTGGTATTTCAAGATTGGCTCCACAGCAACTAGCGTCGCTGCTTCAAAGCCTCCCACCTATCCTACACAAGTAAGATCAAAGTTCAATGTCAAGCTGCAGTAAAGGTTCACGGGGTCTTTCCGTCTAGCCGCGGGTACACCGCATCTTCACGGCGATTTCGATTTCACTGAGCCTCTGCTGGAGACAGCGCCCCCATCATTATGCCATTCGTGCAGGTCGGAACTTACCCGACAAGGAATTTCGCTACCTTAGGACCGTTATAGTTACGGCCGCCGTTTACTGGGGCTTCGATCAAGAGCTTCGCTTACGCTAACCCCATCAATTAACCTTCCAGCACCGGGCAGGCATCACACCCTATACGTCCACTTTCGTGTTTGCAGAGTGCTATGTTTTTAATAAACAGTTGCAGGGGCCTGGTTTCTGTGGCTGCCGATAGCTCAGGAAGCAAGTTCCATCACCGTCAGCAGCGTACCTTCTCCCGAAGTTACGGTACCATTTTGCCTAGTTCCTTCAGCAGAGTTCTCTCAAGCGCTTTGGTCTACTCGACCTGACCACCTGTGTCGGTTTCGGGTACGATTCCTGTGTAACTGAAGCTTAGAGACTTTTCCTGGAAGCATAGTATCAGCCACTTCACTGTACAAGTACAGCTTGCTATCAGATCTCAGCATAGAGTACCCCGGATTTGCCTAAGATACATGCCTACATCCTTTCACCTGGACAACCAACGCCAGGCTGACTTAACTTACTCCGTCCTCTCATCGCATTACACAGAAGTATTGGAATATTAACCAATTTCCCATCGACTACGCCTCTCGGCCTCGCCTTAGGGGTCGACTCACCCAGCCCCGATTAACGTTGGACTGGAACCCTTGGTCTTTCAGCGAACGGGTTTTTCACCCGTTTTGTCGTTACTCACGTCAGCATTCGCACTTCTGATACCTCCAGCAGACTTCTCAATCCACCTTCATCGGCTTACAGAACGCTCCCCTACCACTTGCAATAAATTGCAAATCCGCAGCTTCGGCATATAGTTTTAGCCCCGTTACATCTTCCGCGCAGGCCGACTCGACTAGTGAGCTATTACGCTTTCTTTAAAGGGTGGCTGCTTCTAAGCCAACCTCCTAGCTGTCTATGCCTTCCCACATCGTTTCCCACTTAACTATAATTTAGGGGCCTTAGCTGGCGGTCTGGATTGTTTTCCTCTTGACTACGGACGTTAGCACCCGCAGTCTGTCTCCCGGATAGTACTCATTGGTATTCGGAGTTTGCATCGGTTTGGTAAGTCGGGATGACCCCCTAGCCGAAACAGTGCTCTACCCCCAATGGTATTCGTCCGAGGCGCTACCTAAATAGCTTTCGGGGAGAACCAGCTATCACCAAGTTTGATTAGCCTTTCACCCCTATCCACAAGTCATCCCCTGGCTTTTCAACGACAGTGGGTTCGGTCCTCCAGTTAGTGTTACCCAACCTTCAACCTGCTCATGGATAGATCACCTGGTTTCGGGTCTACACCCAGCAACTAAACGCCCTATTAAGACTCGGTTTCCCTACGGCTCCCCTATACGGTTAACCTTGCTACTGAATGTAAGTCGCTGACCCATTATACAAAAGGTACGCAGTCACCGAACAAGTCGGCTCCCACTGCTTGTATGCATGCGGTTTCAGGATCTATTTCACTCCCCTCACAGGGGTTCTTTTCGCCTTTCCCTCACGGTACTGGTTCACTATCGGTCAGTCAGGAGTATTTAGCCTTGGAGGATGGTCCCCCCATATTCAGACAAGGTTTCACGTGCCTCGCCCTACTCGACATCATCATATAAGCCCTTTCGTGTACAGGACTATCACCCACTATGGTTGCACTTCCCAGAGCATTCCACTAGAACTTATATGACTTAATGGGCTGTTCCCCGTTCGCTCGCCGCTACTGAGGGAATCTCAATTGATTTCTTTTCCTAAGGGTACTGAGATGTTTCACTTCCCCTCGTTTGCCTCGCAACACTATGTATTCATGTTGCGATACCTACCTTACGATAGGTGGGTTTCCCCATTCAGAAATCTCCGGATCATAGGATATTTGCCGCCTCCCCGAAGCTTATCGCAGGCTATTACGTCTTTCATCGCCTCTGACTGCCAAGGCATCCACCACATGCACTTAATTACTTGACTATACAACCCCAAACAGTCGTTTATCCTTACAAGTAGGATAAGCAACAGAGTTTGTCTTACGACTTACTCATACAGTTGGCGTCTTGTGCATTTAAGCACTGTACAGCTTCAATTAGATTCATATACCAAAACGCTTGATTCAGTTAATTTCGCTAGTAACTCATAGCTTCTATCTTCACATCACAGTAATAAATCACTGTTAGTGTTAATGTCAGTTATGAGTATGAACAAATTATTTCAACTCAAATATATTCTGTTAATGATTTAACATGCCTTCGTCAGGTCATGTTGCTGTGATAAATCACAGAGCTTAATAACAATGAAGCGCATTCTACGCTAGTTTGTTGCTAAGCTCTATAACCTAAGCACTTGATCGCTTAAAGACTAAACTAACAGTCAGCTGACTGTTCATTTATTAACTTGTCTTTTATACATCGCTTTGCGATGTATGGTGGAGACTAGGAGAGTCGAACTCCTGACCTCCTGCGTGCAAAGCAGGCGCTCTACCAACTAAGCTAAGTCCCCAGCTTATCAATTAAGTCAATGTCTCTGTTTTCTGTTTGCTCTCATATTTTATTCAAATATTTCGTTAGTCAGATTTGGTGGGTCTGACAAGACTTGAACTTGTGACCCCACGCTTATCAAGCGTGTGCTCTAACCAACTGAGCTACAGACCCTCAGATACATCGTCATGAAGAACAACTTGTTGTGGATTCTTACCAGTCGCCAATCTTTCGTTAAGGAGGTGATCCAGCCGCAGGTTCCCCTACGGCTACCTTGTTACGACTTCACCCCAGTCGTCGGCCACACCGTGGTAAGCGTCCTCCTTACGGTTAGACTACCTACTTCTGGTGCAACAAACTCCCATGGTGTGACGGGCGGTGTGTACAAGGCCCGGGAACGTATTCACCGCGGCATTCTGATCCGCGATTACTAGCGATTCCGACTTCATGGAGTCGAGTTGCAGACTCCAATCCGGACTACGATCGGCTTTTTGAGATTAGCATCCTCTCGCGAGGTAGCAACCCTTTGTACCGACCATTGTAGCACGTGTGTAGCCCTGGTCGTAAGGGCCATGATGACTTGACGTCGTCCCCGCCTTCCTCCAGTTTGTCACTGGCAGTATCCTTAAAGTTCCCGGCCGAACCGCTGGCAAATAAGGAAAAGGGTTGCGCTCGTTGCGGGACTTAACCCAACATCTCACGACACGAGCTGACGACAGCCATGCAGCACCTGTATGTAAGTTCCCGAAGGCACCAATCCATCTCTGGAAAGTTCTTACTATGTCAAGACCAGGTAAGGTTCTTCGCGTTGCATCGAATTAAACCACATGCTCCACCGCTTGTGCGGGCCCCCGTCAATTCATTTGAGTTTTAGTCTTGCGACCGTACTCCCCAGGCGGTCTACTTATCGCGTTAGCTGCGCCACTAAAGCCTCAAAGGCCCCAACGGCTAGTAGACATCGTTTACGGCATGGACTACCAGGGTATCTAATCCTGTTTGCTCCCCATGCTTTCGTACCTCAGCGTCAGTATTAGGCCAGATGGCTGCCTTCGCCATCGGTATTCCTCCAGATCTCTACGCATTTCACCGCTACACCTGGAATTCTACCATCCTCTCCCATACTCTAGCTTCCCAGTATCGAATGCAATTCCTAAGTTAAGCTCAGGGATTTCACATCCGACTTAAAAAGCCGCCTACGTACGCTTTACGCCCAGTAAATCCGATTAACGCTCGCACCCTCTGTATTACCGCGGCTGCTGGCACAGAGTTAGCCGGTGCTTATTCTGCGAGTAACGTCCACTATCCCTAGGTATTAACTAGAGTAGCCTCCTCCTCGCTTAAAGTGCTTTACAACCAAAAGGCCTTCTTCACACACGCGGCATGGCTGGATCAGGGTTCCCCCCATTGTCCAATATTCCCCACTGCTGCCTCCCGTAGGAGTCTGGGCCGTGTCTCAGTCCCAGTGTGGCGGATCATCCTCTCAGACCCGCTACAGATCGTCGCCTTGGTAGGCCTTTACCCCACCAACTAGCTAATCTGACTTAGGCTCATCTATTAGCGCAAGGTCCGAAGATCCCCTGCTTTCCCCCGTAGGGCGTATGCGGTATTAGCATCCCTTTCGAAATGTTGTCCCCCACTAATAGGCAGATTCCTAAGCATTACTCACCCGTCCGCCGCTAGAAATCGGTAGCAAGCTACCTATTCCCGCTCGACTTGCATGTGTTAAGCCTGCCGCCAGCGTTCAATCTGAGCCATGATCAAACTCTTCAGTTTAAAATCAATAGTACCTTTAAAGGGTACCAATCTTGGCTCATCAATTACTGACAAATATTTACTCAAATAAACTTCGAGAAATTTCTACCAATTATCAATGAAAATATATTCGATTGATCAACCAGTAAAAATCCACACAAGTTGTTCTTCATAATCTCTTAATGATCT
>NZ_JACAXE010000054.1:0-7180 GCF_013391565.1 Acinetobacter sp. SwsAc6 | reverse complement strand
GGCCATCAGCTTGCCAACGTTGCACATGTACTGCTGTCGGTTGAATGCTACGCTCACCGATAAAGCTAGTGATGCTGTCTTGTTGCTCTGTTGCACTAGAACGATGAAAGCGGATACTGCGACGGCTAAGCGCTTGATATTGACTATTGTCATCAATCAAGCGGAGTTTTTGTTTTTCAATTGGTACTGAGGAATGTGGCACTTTCAGCTGTGCTTCATCAATGAGCCAATTAATGCCTTCACTACGCCAAAGTCGGGTTAAAAAGTCATAATCGCTTTCATTCGACTGCATGATGAAGGGCCGAACATCATAGTTTTGGCTTAAACCACTTAGATCAAGCATTAGACTGGATGCAAAGAGTGGACTTTTGCTTTGCCATTCTTTAAAAATAGTTTCACTGACATCACGCACTGATTTATTCATAAACACACGGCTATTACGACGTTTATGCCACAACGACGTTGCATCTTCTAACGTAAGTTTATATAGGGTGAGTGAACCGTCACTCTGGCCTTGAGTGGCTTCGGTGATGATACCCGTAGTCCGAAACAGTTCGCCCCGATCTGTCACTTGATCAACAGCAACTTGTACACCAATAAATTGTTTCAGCGGAATCAATGCATTGGTGGATAAGCAAATCAGGGTCGCTTGCAGGCCTTGGTTTAAGACATGCTCCCCATCAATACGTTGAATAAAAAGCTCTTCATTCAAAGCAGAATTGGAAAATTGCGCATGAATGGCACGCTTTTGAGCGGATAAACCTAATTTTTCTAATACAGCAAGTATTTTGCCTAGCATAATAAAAAATTCTTAATTGTAATTTTAAAAATTATATTTACTGAAAATTAAATAAAAACAGAAAGCTGATAAAGATAAAATCATAAAAGATGTTGATTATATTTTCTTTAGTACACTGACCATTTTCTTTCAATTTTCATATAAATCTGTACTTTTTTCTAATTTATTGAGCCTTTACCCAATAACATAATTATATTCATTTTCTATATTCTACATTTTTTAGACATAGACAGCTAGCCTTGGACTAAAGACTAGCGCATCTCTTATAAAGCAAATTGTATTGATAAAAAAGTTGCAGATTGTAAATTAAGAGCAGTTCATTGGTGCTTCTACTTTTATTTTTCGCTCTTTCAAAGCTTGCTTAATCACCGCATAACCACCCGTTAAACCTAATACCGCCATAATTCCTGCCACAATAATGTCTGGCCATAAACTGCCTGTACCAAACACCCCCACTGCAGCCAAGATCACGGCCACATTGCCAATCGCATCATTACGGCTACATAGCCAAACCGACTTCATATTGGAATCGCCATCGCGGAAGGCATATAAGATCACCGCAGAAATCACGTTGGCCACCAAGGCTAAAACACCAATCGCGCCCATGGTGATCGCTTCAGGCGGGATACCTTGCATATAAGAGTAAATGACTTTACCAATGACCACGAAGCCAAAGGCCGCCATCGTCAGCCCTTTTAACAGTGCAACTGTCGCACGCCAATATAGACTCGCCCCCAATACAGCCAAAGACACACCATAGTTGACAGCATCACCAAAGAAATCCAAAGAATCCGCCCACAGTGATGCAGAGTGCGCATAAGCGCCACCAATCAGCTCAACCAAGAACATCGCTAAGTTAATGAATAAGGCGATCCAAAGCGCGGTGCGAAATTTACTATTTGGCTTTGGCGGTGCTGGTTCATGACTGCAAGTACAAGCCATACAAAACTCCCATGCATTTCAGTATTGATCAGGTTATAGTCATTAAAAACCCTCGAGTAACTCTAAGGTCAAGCATGGCAACTTATAAAATTGGTGAACTGAGTAAAAAAACAGGATTAACAACCGACAGCATTCGTTTTTATGAAAGCAAACAGCTGATTCAGCCCTCATTTCGGGCGGACAATAATTACCGTTATTATTCTGAAGATGCCTTAAAACGCCTGCTGTTTATTCAGCGCTGCCGTGCGCTTGATTTATCTTTAAAAGAAATTGAAACTTTAATTGAACTCGAACAGCAACCACAGCAAAACTGTCAGGCGGTGAATGAAATTATTGATCTGCATTTAGCACAAGTCGAAAAAAAATTGGCAGAACTGCATAAATTCCAACAGGAATTACAGCAGCTCCGCCAATCTTGCAATGCACAAAGCACCATTGATCATTGCCAAATCTTAAAACAGCTTGAAGCTGAATAAGCGGCATCAAATCATGTATTAAATTGATTTTTGATTAACACGTTTAGACAATTCAGCTGCCGACTCTTTACGTTCTGAATAGCGGTTGGTCAAATAACTTGACTGCCCACGGGTCAATAACGTGAACTTATACAACTCTTCCATCACATCGACAATTCGGTCATACAAACTCGACGCTTTCATACGGCCATCTTCCTCAAACTCCAAAAAGGCTTTCGGCACAGAAGATTGATTTGGAATGGTGATCATACGCATCCAACGGCCTAAAATGCGCATTTGATTGACCGCATTAAAAGATTGCGAACCGCCAGACACTTGCATCAAGGCCAGGGTTTTTCCTTGCGTGGCGCGAATTGCCCCAGCAGCCAATGGAATCCAATCAATTTGCGCTTTTAAAATAGAAGTCATCGCACCATGACGCTCAGGACTGCACCACACCATCCCTTCCGCCCAAGCCAATAGCTCATGTAATTCTTGCACTTTCGGATGTGTCGCATCGCCATCTTCAGGTAAAGGCAAACCTTTAGGATGAAAAATTTTCACCTCAGCACCAAAATGTTCAAGAATACGACCCGCTTCAATCACTGCTAAACGACTATAAGAACGTTCACGGTTTGAACCATACAGCAATAAAATCCGTGGTGGATGCGCAAGTTCTTGCGCCTGCACATTTGCAAAGGTCGGTTGCTCAAGCAAGTCCATCTCAATGTTTGGAAGATCTGTATTCGCTAGATCAGTCTTTGATAAATCAGTACTCATTCAGCATTTGCCCCTGCATTTGAGAAATATTTTTTACGTAGCCATAAAGACACACTGACCAAAGCAATCAGCACAGGTACTTCAACCAATGGCCCAATAACGGTGGTAAATGCCACAGGTGAGGCCAAACCAAAAGTAGCAATCGCCACTGCTAGCGCCAATTCAAAATTATTGCCTGCTGCAGTAAAGGAAATCGCCGTGGTTTTGGCATAGTCATTGCCCATCAACTTGCTCATAAAGAAGCTAATGAAAAACATTACGACAAAGTAAATGGTCAGTGGAATGGCAATGCGCAGCACATCCATTGGCAGACTCAGCACTTCACCGCCTTTTAGACTAAACATCGCCACGATGGTAAACAGCAGTGCCAATAAACTCAGCGGACTAATTTTTGGAATAAACTTCGTTTGATACCAATCTAGTCCTTTTTGTTTCACCAAAAGTGTCCGGCTGAGATAGCCCAATAAAAATGGAATGCCCAAATAAATGAGCACCGCTTTGGTAATAGTCCAAAAACCGACATCAATCACTTGCCCTGCCACACCAAAATATGGCGGCAAGAAGCTTAAGAATAACCATGCGTATGTACTAAAAAACAGGATTTGGAAAATACTGTTAAATGCCACCAAGGTAGCCACATATTGATTATCACCACAAGCAAGGTTATTCCACACCAAGACCATCGCAATACAGCGCGCCAAGCCAATTAAAATCAGCCCCGTCATATATTCAGGATAATTCTGTAAGAAAATAATCGCTAAGGCGAACATCAAACACGGTGCAATCAGCCAGTTCTGTACCAGTGACAACACCAACGTTCGCTTATCCTGAAACACTTGCGGCAAATTGGCGTAATCCACCTTTGCCAAAGGTGGATACATCATCAGAATCAAACCAATGGCAATCGGTAAATTAACCGTGCCTAAGCTCATACTTTCTAAAGCAGTTGATGCCTGCGGAAATAAATAACCGATCAAAATACCCAGTGCCATGGCAATAAAAATCCACAGCGTGAGATTACGATCTAAAAAGGATAATTTTGCAGTTTGCATATCTTCAACTTATCAATCTAAGACGCAAAAATGAAAAGCCATGTACAAAAAACAGGCTTCTATTTTTGCAGAATTGCGATTTAATTAATCAATCCGACCAATTTTATTCAGCTCAATAATTAAATCTTCTTTGCTTAATTGGTTTAAATCCAAGGCAAAAAAGGCATCAAAACGACGTTGAATATGCTCTACTGTCTGCATAAATGCCTGCATTTTTTCATCATCTTCGCAATCTAAATGTGAAGGATCTTCTAAGCCCCAGTGCACTTTAATCGCATTGCCTAAATATAATGGACAAGGCTCTTCTGCGGCAGAACCGCATACCGTCACCACAATTTCAGGATTAAACTGTTCGCAATCTTGCATATTTTTGCTCCACAAACCTTCTGTGGAAATATTCAAACTTTGCAAGGTTCTTAATGACAGCGGATGCACCTTACCTGAAGGCTGACTGCCTGCGCTGCACGCACTAAAGCCCTGCGGTGCACGTGCATTAAAAAGCGCTTCCGATAAAATACTGCGGCAGCTATTACCTGTACATAAAAATAAAAAATTCATAGTGTTACTCTTAATATTAGTCACAACATGGCGCTGCATTTTCAGTACATTTAAATTGCTCTGCACGTGGATTATGCTGCAGCGTTAGTTTCAAAATATCGACACACCACGTTTCTAATTCAGGATGAATTTGATAATAAATCCACTGCCCTTGGCGGCGATCTTGCAAAATTTTGGCACTGCGTAATAAGGCCAAATGACGGGATATTTTCGGCTGGCTTAAATCTAAGGCAGTCATCAAATCACAGACACAGCTTTCACCGCGCAGCAGCAAAATAGTCAATATGTCGAGACGCGTTTGATCTGACAAACATTTAAAAAAATTCAGTTGATCCATAATATATATGCATATTCGAATATGCATATATATTATTCGCTATTCGGTGAAAATAACAGTGTTTTGGATCTATAATTCCGAGCTTTTTACTAGGTTGAATCATTTTTTTAGATTCATACAATAAAGCCATATTTTTTATATGCCTTAATTTTTGTCATGAGCATCACGACTGTAACTGAACTCTTATCACCTGCCGGCTCACTGAAAAACATGCGCTATGCTTTCGCATACGGTGCAGATGCCGTCTATGCAGGTCAGCCACGTTATAGCTTACGTGTTCGTAACAACGAGTTCGATCATGACAACTTACAAATTGGCATTAACGAAGCCCATGCTTTGGGTAAAAAGTTTTATGTGGTGGTCAACATCCAGCCGCATAACTCAAAATTAAAAAATTTTATTCGTGACCTTACACCAATCATTGAAATGAAGCCTGATGCACTGATCATGTCAGACCCTGGTTTGATTATGATGGTGCGCGAAAACTTCCCTGAAATTGACATTCACCTTTCAGTTCAAGCCAATGCCGTAAACTGGGCAACGGTTAAATTTTGGCAAAAAATGGGTCTAACCCGTGTGATTTTGTCACGCGAACTGTCGATTGAAGAAATCGAAGAAATTAAAACGCAAGTCCCGGGCATGGAAATTGAAGTCTTTGTTCATGGCGCACTCTGCATGGCCTATTCAGGCCGCTGCATGTTATCTGGCTACATGAACAAACGCGATGCCAACCAAGGTGCATGTACCAATGCTTGCCGTTGGGAATACAAAGTGTCTGAAACCGCTGAAGATGCCAATGGCGATGTGATTCCTGTACAAAATATTGATACAGCAAAAAAATCTGGTTGCTGCTCAAAAGATGCAGATGAACTGCACATGCAAGCGCAAAACCAAGTTTCTGAACCAGTGTTATTACAACGTAATGACGAAGAAGCTTTTGCTGCCGAAGAAGATGAACACGGCACATATTTCATGAATTCTAAAGACTTACGTGCCGTTCAGCATGTTGACCGTTTAACCAAGATAGGCATTCATTCACTGAAAATTGAAGGTCGTACCAAGTCTTATTTCTACTGTGCCCGTACTGCGCAAATTTACCGTAAAGCCATTGATGATGCGCTGCAAGGCAAAGACTTTGACCCATCACTGATGACTCAGCTCGAAGGTTTAGCAAACCGTGGTTATACCGAAGGTTTCTTACGCCGCCATGTGCATAGAGAATATCAAAACTATGAAAACGGTTCATCAAGTTTTGACCACCAAATTTTCTGCGGTGAAGTTTTAGAGCGCAATGGCGACTACATCAAAATTGATGTGAAAAACCGTTTTGTGGTGGGTGATTCATTGGAACTAATGACCACTAAAGGCAACATCACGTTCACATTGACTGAAATTAAAGACAAAAAAGGTAATTCCATTGAAGATGCGAAAGGTTCAGGCCATATCGTGGATATTCCTGTGCCTGCCGATGTCGATATGACTTATGCCCTGCTCATTCGTAACTTACCAAATTCGACGGCAGATATTTCTGCATCCTCTTTGGCTTATCAGGCTTAATTGGGTTCGCTATGGCCTTACTCATTACTGACAAATGCATTAACTGCGATATGTGTTTACCCGAGTGCCCGAATGAAGCGATTTATGAAGGTGCGAAGGTCTATAAAATTGATACAGACCGCTGCACAGAATGTGTGGGTTTTTATGAAACTCAAACCTGTGTTGATGTCTGTCCAATTGAGTGCATCGTGCCCCATCCCGAGCATGTGGAAACGCAAGAGCAGTTAATAAAAAAATTTAAAGGATTGAATTTATTCAAGTCTTAATATGAAACGCCACTTTGGAATACTTATTGCTTATAAGCTTAGCAATTAAAAAGAACAACCTTGGGGAAAGTATAAAAATAAGGTTGTAAAACAAAAATAGACGATGGGCAAAGAACGGGATCAAAATGCGTGGGGACATTTTGATTCTTATCTTGCAGATAAAAAAAGGAACTCCGGTGTTAGCATCCAAAGTTCCTATAAAACGAGAATATTGATAACAACAATATTCACAATAACGCTTAGAAAATAGGTCAGTGTGTATGGGGAACACACTGGCCTTTTCTTTTATTACTGACCTGAACGGATAATGTAATCGAATGCTGAAAGTGATGCTTTCGCGCCTTCACCTGTAGCAATGATGATTTGTTTGTAAGGCACTGTTGTACAGTCACCCGCAGCGAATACACCTTTCACATTGGTTTCGTTGCGTTCGT
>NZ_JACAXE010000053.1:0-7751 GCF_013391565.1 Acinetobacter sp. SwsAc6 | reverse complement strand
AATAGACTTCTTTCATAAGTCATTTTTCACTCAGTTCCATATTATAGATTCCCGCAATTAAATTGAATCTTAAGCCCAATCTTTTGCCACGGTTACGATATCGCTCAGCAAGGATTTTGAAGGTTTTCAAACAGCCAAATACATGCTCAATCCCTATTCTTCTTTTATTAATTTCCTGATTGTAAATTTTGAGTTCAGGATCAAGTTTACAGCGCTTCTTTGCTTTTAATGGCAACAAGCTGTTTGGATACACTGTATAAATTCCTTGATAACCCTTATCAGCAAGGATAAAGGCACCTGTAGGAATCTGATTCAAGTTGCGTTTGAAGAGTTCGAAGTCATGTACGGCACCACGACTCGTGCATAAACTTAGGATTTTTTCGAGTTTGATAATGAATGATGGCCTGCACTTTGAAAGTATGTGCCTTCTTTTTGCCACTATAGCTTTTCTTCTGTTTTTTTAGGCCTTTGTATTGGAATTTCTGTGGCATCTACAATCACCGCATTCCAGTCAATGCCTTCACCTTCGGGCAAATGCTTCGGTAGATTGAATAGATTGGACTTGATCAGGCAATCTCTACATGGCGGACAATTCTTGAAGCAGTGGGCTCTGACACGCCATAACTAGTTGCCACATGAAATAATGTTCGGTATTCACGCCAATAACTTAAGCATAGAAGAATCTGATCCTCTATGCTCAATTTAGAGGGTCTGCCTTTCGCAGGAATATGCTTCTGTAATTGCTCAACCATTAAATAAAATGTTGACCATGAGATGCCTGTGTATCGCTTAAACTGTGTTTCAGAAAGCTTCTTTGAATCGATATATTTCATACGCAGATTATGCTCGATTATTTAAGATTCTTTGGTACAAATAATCGGCAAAAGAAAGATCTTTTTTTGATTTATGAAAGAGATCTAATAACTACTCATAATTTTTATCAAAAAATAAAATATTTAAAAAAAAACCAGACTTTTAGTCTGGTTTTTTTAAATTTTTAAAATAAAAGAATGAGTAGTCTCAATCTTCCTCATCTGGATGTTTCACAAGATGAACAGTCGCCAAAACTAACCCACCCCAAAGTAATACCATAGAAATAATCATCATAATCATTGCAGATGTATTCATATCATTTCTCCTCAACTACTTTATCTTTGAAACAGGCCAATACAATCGCACCAAGAATTAAGAATGCCATCGTACCGCCACCTACAATCCATAAAATATGCGATGCATAACCACCATAGCCTTCAAGCATAATCGACTTAAAAGTCAACACAAGTGCAACTAATAAAGATAATGGTGTAATCACGGTAACAAGGAAATTCCAACCTTTACCTAATTTAATACTTGAGTATTCATTCACATGTGCTTGTAATTGTTGCAACAATGGACGACGGAACCAAGAAACCAAAATAATAGACAATAAACCACCACCAACAATACCAATGTTATTGGCAAAGTAATCAATGATATCTACAAATGTAATTGCGCTATGAGTCGAGAAAATAAGCGTAGATACAACTGCTGAACCACCAGCAATAATCGTTACAGACTTCTTACGCGACCAAGCCAATTTATCTTGAAAAGAAGCAATCGGCACTTCCAAAATACTTACCATGGAAGTAATACCAGCAACAACCAATGACGCAAAGAACAAGAAACCAAATAGATCGCCGCCAGCACCCATACTTGAAATAATTTTAGGGAAAGCAATAAATGCTAGACCAATACCGCCAGATACAACATCTTGTACACTTGCCCCAGCACTATGTGCCATAAAGCCAAGCGCTGCAAATACACCAATACCTGCTAAAATTTCAAATGAAGAATTCGCTAAAGCTACAACGACACCAGATCCAGTTAAATTAGTCTTCTTCTTTAAATACGATGCATAGGTCAGCATGATGCCGAAGCCCACTGACAACGAAAAGAAAATATGACCAAAGGCAGCTAACCAAACTTTATAATTGGTCATTGCATCCCAATTTGGCGTAAAGAAAGCATTTAAACCCTCTGTTGCACCAGGCAAACGTACAGCTTGAATCACTAAAATGGTAAATAAAATCACTAATAACGGCATAAAGATTTTATTTGCTAATTCAACGCCACGACGCACACCGCCATATAGGATGAACATCACTACAGCCCAAACAGCAACCAAACCAAAGAATAAGGTCGGTACAAAACCTAAAGCTAAGCCTTCGCCATTTTGTAAATATGTCGAAAAGAAAAAGGCTTGCGTATCAGCTCCCCATTTTTGCCCAAATGAATAGAACATATAACTGCCAGCCCATGACAGTACACTGGCATAATAAATACCAATCACCAATGTCACCATGACTTGCCACCAGCCTAGAGACTCAGCGTTCATAAGTTTCTTATAAGCCGTTGGTGGCGCTTTACGAAATTTATGGCCTACCGCATAGTCCAAGAATAATAATGGTAAACCTGCAGCAAAAATTGCAATTAAATAAGGAACTAAAAATGCCCCGCCACCATTTTCATACGCTACGTATGGAAAACGCCAAATATTACCTAAACCTACTGCAGAACCAATAGCTGCAATAATAAACCCTGATCGTGCAGACCAGTTCTCACGATTATCCGACATACAACACCTAAACCTTAGGCCCTTTTACATGCAACTTATTGTGGTTATATCGTTAACATCAAAAGACCATAAAACTAATTTTTGTTGTTTGATTCAGATACACACCTTTTGAGCATGCTCGTCTAAATGACAAACAGACCAATTTATAGAAAAAACTTGGTTAAAATTTTGAAAATAAATCGTCTTTATATGCCTTTAACAATACCCACTTTTTTCAAAAAATTCTGTAATTTCTACACAAAACATTCTACTTTTATAATATATTGCGACTGAATGATCACTAAAACAGCTCAATTTTTAAACATTTTATTTTATAAATACTATAACTTTTTAGAATACTAAATCTTTAAAAATAACACGTCTACCGAATGATTCATGTCAACAAGCTTAAAACTGTACTTGATTTTAAATCATTATCTTTATTTTCAATTTATAAACATTCATTTACTGAGTTTTCATCAACTTACAAACCTGTAAATGAACAATCTATGCATATATTTCAATATTTCACACATAAAAAAACACCCCCTGCACTAGTCAGGGGGTGTTTCGAATAATGAGCTGGCGATGACTTACTCTCACATGGGTAACCCCACACTACCATCAGCGCTAAGAGGTTTTTTTGATTAATTTGAAATCTATTTTTGCTTTAAATACAAGCAAATTATTTTGTAAAATGATAAACAAATCACGTTTTATGTATTGTTTTGTGAATTATTAATATTATTATGTGTAGCTATTGAGGTTGGGTGTATTTTAATCACGTTTTTTTAAAAAAGTGATTTTTAGGATTAATTTGAGTACGGGTGTATTTAAATTTATTCAATTTATATATTTTCAATCACGTATTTTTTTCTCTCCCTCAGCGTTAATAATAGACGCTTAAAGTAATTATATATGGTTAGCCAAGATCGTAGCAGTCCCGCTACACGGTTGTATATTTCTGTTCGCGTTAAATTTGTGATCGCTTTCATTGGAGCCTGTCTGTGGACATGGTTTTCTTTATGGATGGCTGAAAATTGGATCCGTGATTTGAGCCAATTGATTGGGTCAGTTGCAGCGATATTCTTTATTTATGGTATTGCGATTATTCCTGGATTTATGAATTCCTTTGCTGCTTTAAGTTTGTTGATGGATAAAAGGCCTAAACGAAAAATCTTAGATGTTTATCCAAATATTACAATTTTGATTGCTGCATATAATGAAGAATCTTCTATTCTAGACACGCTTAAGAGTGTGGATCGACAGAATTATCTAGGTGGACTGCAAGTCATTGTGATTAATGACGGTTCTAAAAATCGTACTGCGCAACTGGTCAAACGGGCTGAAGCTCAGTATTCATGGCTGACTTTATTGGATTTAACCCAAAATGCAGGTAAGGCTCATGCCTTAAATGAGGGTTTGAAATTAGCCAAACATGATTTGGTGCTTACTGTTGATGCAGATTCCTACTTACACCGTATTGCTTTGCAATGCATTGTGGAGCGCTATGTTGCAGATCCGCCGAATACACGCGCTGTTGCAGGTAAAATTTTGGTACGAAATTCACGTCATAATTTACTGACAAAAACGCAAGAGTGGGATTATTTTTTGGGAATTGCTGCGACAAAACGCTTACAGTCTTTATATCAAGGTACGCTGGTGGCTCAAGGCGCATTTTCAATTTATGATCGTAATGCACTGGTTGAAGTGGGTGGCTGGCCTGAGTGTGTAGGTGAGGACATTGTACTTACTTGGGCATTGCTCAGAGCAGGTTACCGTATTGGACATTCGGAGGATGCCTGTGTATTTACCAATGCGCCGACGGAACTCAACGTGTTTGTTAAACAACGTCAGCGTTGGGCACGTGGCATGATGGAGGCTTTTATTAAGCATCCAGGTATTTTAATTAAGCCACGATTATCCACCTTCTTTATTCATTGGAATGTGCTTTTCCCGTGGTTGGATATTGCGTTTACCTTTGGTTTTATTCCTGGAATTATTCTGGCGTGTTTTGGTCATTTTTGGATAGTTGGTCCAATGACTTTGGCACTCTTACCTATGGCTTTTTTGTTGGGTTTTCTCAATTACAGTATTGAAAAACGTATGTTTAAAGCTATGGATCTTAAAATACGTAAAAACCTGACCGGTTTCTTTGTATATGTTTTGGGTTATAGTTTTTTGTTGCAACCAGCAAGCATTTTAGGCTACTTGGACGAAATTTTGAAAACACGTAAAAAATGGGGTACTAAATGAAATCTAATAATATAAATTTTGGTTTCTCATTATGCTTTTTGTGCTTACTTTCAACCGATGTGCAGGCAGGTGAGTCTTCAGCAACCCAACCCTCAGATTGGGCTGCGGGTACTGAGTTTTTCATTAGCCATGATAGTGAAGGTTTTGAAACGAAAAAATTATCAGCTGAAGTTTTTCCTCAATACACCAATGCAAATGATTATTTGGGGGTACGTTTTAGTGCCTATAATTATAAAATTGATGATTGGCAAAGTGATGCTTATAAAGTTTCAATTCTTGCTAAGAATGTAGAAGCAGCGACTGCAAATGGATGGACGCTCGAAGCTGGGGTGTTTGAACAAAATGACCATACCTTAGCCACCTTTGATGGTAGCTATCGTCAACCATTAACTAAAAGTACCGCAGTAGAAGTATTTGCCAATCGAGATTGGGTCGAAACACGACCAGCTTTAGAGCAAGGTATTCATTTTACTTATTTGGGTGGAGCGGTTGATCAACAAATAGGGCCACATGTTACCGTGGTTGGTTTGGCTGCAACACAGCTTTTCTCTGATGATAATCGCCGTGACCATGGTCGCTTAAAATTAATCTATCAGCCATCCTTAGAACATGGCTTAACTTTGCAGGCGCGATACCGTATGTATCGAAGTGATGCTGATGATGTTGCAGGCTTGTATTTTAATCCTAAAGATTATGAAGAAAGTATGCTGGCACTGGGGTGGCGTAAACGATTCAGTGGTTGGACGACGGGTATGACCGTTGGTTATGGCCGAGAAAAAGTGGCTGATGCACCGAGCCAATCAACAAAACTGCTTGAACTGAACATACAGAGCCCAATCCATCAAAACCAATTTGTGCGCTTAAATGCGGGTTATAGTAACAGTGCTTCATATTATGGCGTCGACTATAGCTATCGTTATTTAATGGGCGAATGGGTACTTAAGTTTTAACAATGCTGTCAAAAATTGAATTCACCTTTAGCTTGGCTTTTTAAGTTCAGGTAAAATGATAAAATTCAGCCAACAGCTCGGCAAAACTGTTCAGAAAATATTAACTTCCTGTCATACTACGACCTTATAAATGGATAGTTTAGATTTGAGGTAATGAGCGTGATTTCAGTTGGTATTGTCGGCGGTACAGGTTATACAGGCGTTGAATTACTCCGTATTTTACTGCGTCATCCAAACGCGGAAGTAAAAGTTTTAACTTCACGTACTGAAAATGGTCGCCGTGTCGATGACATGTTTCCAAGCTTACGTGGCCATACTGAACTCAAATATTCAGACCTTGATATCAATGCATTAAAAGCATGTGATGTTGTATTTTTTGCAACACCACATGGTGTAGCGATGAAACATGCTGCTGAATTAGTTGCAGCAAATACCAAAGTGATTGATTTGGCTGCTGACTTCCGTTTGCAAGATCTTGAACAGTTTGAAAAATGGTATGGTTTAGAGCACGCTTGCCCAGAAATTCTAAAAGATTCTGTTTACGGCCTGTCTGAGCTGAATCGTGAAAAAATTCAACAAGCTTCAGTGATTGGTAACCCAGGTTGCTATCCAACTACAGTGCAATTGGGTTTAGCACCTGTGCTCAAGGCTGAAGGATTAGTGAAACCTGAAAGTATTATTATTGATGCAAAATCTGGGGTTTCAGGTGCAGGTCGTAAAGCAAGTCTTGGCATGATCTATTCTGAAAATGCAGATAACTTTAAAGCATACGGTGTAGCGGGTCATCGTCATCACCCTGAAATTGTAGAAGCACTCGAAAATATTTCAGGTCAAAAAGGTGTATTTAACGAAATTTTATTTGTACCTCATTTGGTGCCAATGATTCGTGGCATGCTCAGCACAATTTATATCGATTTAACGGATGCTGGCGCAACTGCAGATTTGCAAAACTTATATGAACAGTTCTATGCAAATGAACAGTTTGTAGATGTGATGCCAGTGGGCAGTTCACCAGAAACACGTACAGTACGTGGCGCTAACCAATTACGTATTGCATTGTATAAACCACAGCCTAAGAAACTAGTAATTCTTGCAGTACAAGATAACTTAGTAAAAGGTGCTGCTGGTCAAGCAGTACAAAACATGAACTTAATGTTTAATTTTGCAGAAAATGCAGGGTTACAAGGCATTGGTTTATTACCATAAGAAACGCATTAAAACTTCACACACATTTAGATTTCGATTTAAATGTGTGTTTTGAATAAATCAAATAAGAGACGACGATGCCGAATACAGACTCTAATATCACGTCAGAACCGACTTCAAGTAACAACAAACCATTTTTGCAAAGTAATATGCCTTTGGTTGCAGGTGCTGCAATCATTGCGCTGAGCAGTGGTTTATTGGGTTATTCCGTTGGCCATCGTCAAGGCCTGACGGTGGTGGGCTATGATGCGGATGCGGAGCAATTGGTTGAAGTTGTGCAAAAGCAAAAAGCTGAATTGGCTGTGCTCCACAAATCACTCAATACTGCTGTGCAAGAGCGCGATATAGCAGTAAGCAATTCAAATGATTTAGGATTATCTGTAATTAAATCACGTGATGCACAAGAGCAAGCAGAAAATCTTGGTGTGTTATATCGTGAGGTATTACGCCAACGCGGTGGTATTGCCTTGGCAGTCCAACACTTGGCTATCAAACCTTTACCTGAAAATGCTTTTGAATATCAACTGGATTTAATGCAGGTGAGTCCAAATAAAGCCAATGTTTCAGGTAGTGTGGAAATGCGCTTAATTCAAGGTACAGAAGTTCTGACTGTACCTATGGAAGACAAAAACTTCAATTTTGAAAACAATGAACGTTTAACGGGTCGATGGACTATGCCTAAAGGCTTTACCCCAAGTTTTATTGAGGTACGTTTAAATGGTTCAGGTAAACAAGTCACCCGTCGT
>NZ_JACAXE010000052.1:0-11401 GCF_013391565.1 Acinetobacter sp. SwsAc6 | reverse complement strand
CCTATTTAAGTGATGTGCTGAAAAGGCTGCCGACACATAAAGTGACCCAGATTGAAGAATTGCTGCCGCACTGCTGGAAACCTAAATCGAATTAAAAAATAGGTATGGGATTCAGCGGACGCTTACAGATATTAACGGGATCTTGTTATTTGTCTAGATAGAACGATGACTTAGGTAGCACTATTAAGCATTAGAACGACATCTTATGTCGCAAAATTATTTCTATGAAGTTTAGAAAAAATTATAATTTTTTTAGCTATATAGGACATTGATCAGCTAAGATGAAATTTAGTTGCCTAGTTCAATCATAACTTGATGTAATTATAGTGTGGGTAACGGATTTTTACTTTTGATAAAAAATAAGACTGAGAGACTTAACGTGACGCCTGAATCTAAAAATTTTGGTTTTTTAGCTGAGTACGATCCCTTATTCGTTGAATTGGCTGGGGCAGCAGAAAGGGCCTTTTATAGTGATCCTAATACAACATTGATTAAACTTCGCCAGTTGGGTGAGGCTATTGCACAGCATATGGCGCTAACACTTGGTATTGAATTTAATGAGCAAACTACACAGGCTGATTTAATTTATAAGTTAAGTGGTGAGCTGCGGTTAGATAAAGTTGTCCGTGATTTATTCCATACTTTAAGGATTGAGGGTAACAAAGCTACTCACCAATTTAAGACAAAACATAAAGAAGCTGTCAGTGGTTTAGTTATAGCGCGGAATCTAGCAATTTGGTTTCATCGTTCTTTTGGTAAAGCTGGGCCAGACTTTAAACCTGAACCTTTTGTGCCTCCTGTTGATCCTAGTCAACAATTGCGAGATTTACAGGCTGAAATATCGGAATTACGAAATGATCTGCAAAAAGCCAATGTTCAAATAGATTCTAGCCAGCAGTTAAATGATTTAATTGCTAAGGAAAAGTCGGAATATGAAGCATTAGCTTTAGCAATGGATGAAGCTGCTCAGAAATTTTCGGCTCAAACTAAAGCACATGAAGAGGCGCTTGCAAAGCAACAACGAGAATATGAAGAGAAGGTTAAGGAGTTACAGCAACAACTTTCAAATCAGAATGAAAAAGAAGTTTCTGTTAAACGTCAACAAATTGGTCGTAATGCAAGGGCTGCAAGTCAATCTATTGTATTAGACGAAAAGCTAACTCGTATTTTAATTGATCAGCAATTACAAGAGGCTGGTTGGGAAGCCGATACACAAGAACTGGATTATCGTAAAGGTGCTCGTCCTGAAAAAGGGCGGAATATGGCAATTGCTGAATGGCCGATGAAGGGAAATTTTAAAGGTCAACGTGCTGATTATGTGCTCTTTGTAGGATTAACGCCAATTGCTGTAGTTGAGGCAAAAAAAGAAAATCTGAATGTGGCTGGCGCTATCACTCAAGCTGAACGGTACAGTCATGGAATAACGATCGAAGCTCCACTACAAGGTGCTTGGCTGCTAGAAGGATTATCACAACCTTGGTCTGATGGTGTTGATAGCTTCTATCATATTCCTTTCGCTTATTCTTGTAATGGTCGCGAGTATTTCAAACAATCGGCAGAACAGTCTGGAACTTGGTTTAGAGATGTACGCAGTGTGAGTAACACTAGACGTCCATTACAATCCTTTCATAGTCCAGAAGGTTTATTAGATATCCTTAAACGAAGTAAAGAAGAGGCGCAGCAAAAATTAAAAGATGAGCCTTTTGGATATTTAAAAGTTCGTGATTATCAACAAAAAGCAATTATTGCAGTTGAAAATGCTTTATCTCAAGGTGTTCGTTCAGCGCTGTTAGCAATGGCAACAGGGACTGGTAAAACAAGAACAATTATTGGTTTAATGTACCGTTTTTTAAAAACAGAAAGATTTAAACGTATCTTATTTTTAGTAGATCGTACTGCTTTAGGTCAGCAAGCGCTTGATGCGTTCAACGAAGCTCCATTAGAGCAAAACTATACGTTATCTAAAATTTATAATGTAGCTGAGTTGGGTGATATGACTGCTGAAGCAGAGACACGTGTGCAAGTGGCAACGGTGCAGGCAATGGTCAATCGCATATTTAAGAGTGATAACCCACCTCCAGTTGACCAATTCGATTGTATTATTGTGGATGAAGCCCATCGGGGATATGCCCTAGATCAGGAAATGACTGAAGGCGAAATTGCAACACGTGATGCCGCTCAATATCTATCTAGCTATAGAAGAGTGTTGGACTATTTTGACGCAGTCAAAGTAGGTTTAACAGCAACTCCTGCAAAACATACGAGTGACATATTTGGTAAACCCGTCTATACCTATTCTTACCGAGAAGCAGTCGCAGATGATTGGCTTATAGATCATGAGCCACCGATTCGTTATGAAACTTTACTTTCTCAAAATGGGATTAAATTTTCCAAAGGGGAAAAGGTTAATGCGATCAATACACAAACAGGCTCAATCGAAAGTGCTGAACTTGATGATGAGCTTAATTTCGAAGTTGATGCTTTTAACCGTCAAGTAATTACTAAAGACTTTAATAGAGTGATCTGTGAACAATTAGCTCAAGAAATTGATCCATTTGGTGATGAGAAGACCATGATCTTCTGTGCGACCGATGCTCATGCTGATATGGTGGTACGTCTTTTAGGGGATGCTTTTAAAGATATTTACAATGGTGGGTATAATCAGGCCGCGGTCGCCAAGATTACAGGTAAAAGTGACAAGGTTGATCAACTAATTCGTCAATACAAAAATGAGAGATACCCGAGTATTGCGGTTACTGTTGACTTACTTACTACAGGGATTGATGTGCCTAAGATTTGTAATCTTGTGTTCATGCGCCGAGTGAAGTCTCGTATTTTATATGAACAGATGATTGGTCGTGCGACCCGTCGTTGTGATGAGATTGGCAAAACTGTTTTTCGTATCTATGACCCTGTGGATATTTATGCTGCTTTGCAAGATGTAAATACCATGAAGCCGTTAGTAAAAGACCCGAATGTAACTCTAGAACAACTCGTTGAAGAGTTAACAGATCCTGAAATGTTGGACAGAGCATTAAACTGCCCTGGTGAGCAATTAGGGGAAACTCATGCGCATGTTGTCCTGAGTCAGCTAAGCCAAAAACTAATGAGAGTTTTGCGTAAAGCTGAGAAAAAAGCAGAAAATAAGCCGTTATTAAAGCAAAAGTTAAATGAATTGCACGAACAGTGGGGTGTTGAGCCTAAGACACTTCATAAGTATTTACATGATCTAGGCCCTAAAAAGGCTGCTGAATTTATGATACAGCATTCAGGTTTAGTCAATCAGTTAGCTAAAGTTGATGAACTTCTTGGTTCTGACAGGAAGCCTATTATTTCAGAGCATCAGGATGAGTTGGTCAATCGAGAACAGACTTACGGTGCAAATCAAAAACCTGAAGATTATTTAGATCAATTTAATCACTTTATTAAAGAACAGTTGAACCAGTCTGTTGCTTTAGGGGTAGTAGTAAATAGACCTAAAGATTTAACTCGAGAGCAGTTAAAAGAAGTTAAGTTACTGTTAGATGGCAATGGATATAATGAGGCCAATTTGCGGAGTGCAGTTCTCCAGCAAACCAATCAAGATATCGCTGCGAGTATTGTTGGCCACATACGCCGTGCAGCTTTAGGTGAGGCATTAATTCCATTTGAACAACGTGTCATGCAAGGTATGCAGCGAATTTATAGTATGCATCCTTGGACATTAGCTCAACGTAAATGGTTAGAACGTTTAGCAAAGCAGCTTGTACATGAAGTCATTATTGACCGTGAGTTCGTTAATAATCGCTTTGGTGATGAGGGCGGTGCTAAGCAAATGGATAAAGTGTTAGGCAATCAGCTCGATACTGTTTTAGATCAATTGAGCGAAGCCATATGGTTTTCGCAAAGTGCGTAATTTTTTAATTTGGATTGACCATGACAAATAATGATATTGTTCAAAAACTTTGGAATCTGTGTGATGTATTGCGCGATGACGGCATTAATTACTCAGATTATGTGACTGAACTGGTTTTATTATTGTTTATTAAAATGGTTCATGAAAATACTGAAGCTGGCACCTTAAAGAGCCATCCTTTACCTGAAGGATGCCGTTGGGAAGATTTAAAAGGTAAATCTGGACTAAATCTACTTAATGATTACAAACGCATTCTATTGAGTCTATCAACTGGTAAAGACCATGATGGAAAACAGATCCATGAAGACCCACTAATTTCTGCAATCTATGCAGATGCGCAGACACGTTTGCGAGAGCCACGCCATTTAGAACAAATGATTAAGACCCTAGATCAGATTGATTGGTTTAGTGCCACGAAAGATGGTCTAGGTGATTTATACGAAGGTTTATTAGAAAAGAATGCCTCTGAAACAAAATCTGGTGCAGGACAATACTTTACTCCGCGTCCATTAATTAACAGTATGGTGCGTTGTTTAAAACCACAAGCTGGAGAAACAATTCAAGACCCTGCTGCGGGTACTGCTGGATTTTTAATTGCCGCTGACCAATATATTAAAGAACAAACAGATGATTTGTATGATTTAACTATTGATCAACAAAAATTTCAAAAGAATAAGGCTTTCGTTGGTGTTGAGCTTGTTCCTAGTACACGTCGTTTAGCCTTAATGAACTGCTTATTGCACGGTATGGAAGGTGATGATGAAGGAGTTATTCATTTAGGTAACTCTTTAGGGCAAATCGGACAGAAATTAGATAAAGTCGATATCATTCTTGCGAACCCTCCATTTGGTACATCGAAAGGTGGTGAAGCTAGTATTACTCGTGATGATTTAACCTACCCAACAAGTAATAAACAGTTAGCATTCTTACAACATATTTATCGTGGTTTGAAGCCGGGTGGACGAGCAGCGGTTGTATTGCCTGATAACGTTTTGTTTGAGTCTGGTGTGGGTACAGAAATTCGCCGTGATTTAATGAACAAGTGTAATCTTCATACGATTTTACGCTTACCAACAGGGATTTTTTATGCACAAGGTGTAAAAACGAATGTCCTCTTTTTTACGAAAGGCAGTGCTGAAGACAAACACCAAGAAGAAAATTGTACCAAACAAGTCTGGGTCTATGATTTGCGTACAAATATGCCAAATTTTGGTAAACGTACGCCCTTTACAGAGCAACATTTAAAGCCATTTGAGGTGGTATATGGTGATGACCCTAAAGGTACTAGCCCAAGACAAGAAGGTGAGTACAGTTTTGACGCTTTATCTGTAGAGTTAGCTAATGAAGATGCAAACCGAAATGTAGATAAAGAGTTGCCTCATAGCCGTTGGCATTGCTTTAGTCGTGAGTGGATTGCTGAGAATAAAGGTGATTCATTAGATATTAGTTGGCTCAAAGATAAAGACAGTGTGGATGCTGCGAATTTGCCTGAGCCTGAAGTTTTAGCGAGTGAGGCTAAAGAGGAGCTTGTGGTTGCATTAGCTGAGTTGGATGCATTATTAGCTGCTCTAGAAGGGGCTAATTGATGAGTTTGGAGTTGGATCTTCCATCGGGTTGGACACGTGCTAATCTTGGTGACTTTATTTCATTTCAGAATGGATACGCATTTAAAAGTAACACCTATATTGAGACTGGTGCTTTTGTGATTCGTATTGGGAATGTTCAAGATGGGTTTATTAGTTTAAATAACCCTGCATATATTGATGAGAGTGATTCAAGTGCACAAGCATTCAAACTTAGAAGCGGTGATATTTTAATTTCATTGACAGGGAATGTTGGGCGCGTAGCAGTTATCAATCAGGCACATTTGCCTGCTGTACTTAATCAGCGTGTAGCTAGGTTATTGGTTGACTCATCACTTGTTCATTCATTTATTTTCAATCTAATGCGCTCAGATGTAGTTCAATCAGCTGTTTTAAAAATGGCTAAAGGTGCAGCCCAACTTAATATTAGTACGAAAGATATATCTGATATTAGTGTTCAAGTTCCTCCACTAGCAGAACAAAAAGTCATTGCAGATAAGCTTGATACTTTGCTTGCTCAAGTTGAAAGCATTAAAGCTCGTTTAGAGTGTATCCCTGAGATTCTTAAACAACTTCGTCAATCTGTGCTTGCTGCTGCCGTGAGTGGGAAGTTAACGGAAGGGTGGCGGAGAATCAACACGAATCATGTTAAGCAAGATGTTTATTCTATTGATAAGTACTGGGAAAATGAATACAAGAAAAATAATAAAAAGTATAAAAAAATAGAATATCCCAAGAGTGGTTTTGATTTATCTGCATTTCCTGATAGTTGGGTCAAAACGAATGTTGGAAGAATATTTGATGTATATGTTGGAGCTACTCCAAGTAGACAACGAGAAGATTTTTGGAATGGCGAGATAAATTGGGTTAGTAGTTCAGAAGTTGGCTTTTGCCGAATTCAATCAACAAAAGAAAATATAACTGATGAAGGGTACAAATCCACTTCAACAACAATTCACCCTATTGGAACCGTTATGCTGGCAATGATTGGTCAGGGGAAAACTCGTGGGCAGGCTGCAATTCTGGATATTGAGGCATGTCATAATCAAAATACAGCAGCATTAAGGGTTCCAGAGAAAATTGCGAAGTCGGAGTTCTTATACTTTTATTTGCTGTATAAGTATGAAGAAACAAGACAAGTTGGTTCAGGGAATAATCAACAGGCCATGAATAAGGCAATTGTTCAAGGTCTTGAGTTTCCACTTCCTCCATTTGAAGAGCAAATCGAGATTGTTAATAAGATTGAATCCTTCTTTGAATACATTGAAAGAGTTGAAGGACAAGTCCAAGTAGCCTTAAACAGAGTAAATAACCTTACTCAATCCATCCTTGCTAAAGCATTTCGCGGTGAGTTAACTGTTGATTGGCGTGAGGCTAATCCAGAGTTAATCAGTGGTGATAACAGTGCTGAAGCATTGTTGGGCAGAATTAAAGTAGAACGTGAATTAGCTAAACCTGCTACAAAGCGTGGTCGAGGTAAAGCATAATGCGTTTACTTTCTTTAGAGCTTATTGGGCAATATAAGGGCTTAAAAGATCAGTATTTCGATTTTCAGAATACTGAAGGAAATATACTTGCATTAATCGGTTTAAATGGATCTGGTAAGTCGCAGCTTCTTGAGTTAATTGCAGAAACTTTTGCTTATCTAGAGCGAAAGCAGCGAGAAGATTTTATTACACGCACTCCATTACCATTTGGGGTAAATGTTCAGTATTTAATCAAAAGTCAGAATCAAACGGAAGATATGATTTTGGTGGATATTGATAAACAAGGTAATGTAAATTCCTATCAAATTACTGAAGATGGTGAACGACATCCATTGCTTTTGGGAGCTCCATTACCTGATTTTATTGTGGGATATGCTTCTGGGCTGAATGAAAATCTTCAGCGTGCTTTTATGAAAAACTCATTACAGTACTTTGAAATTAAAAGAATAAGTGCACAGCGTCAAAAACTACTAACTGAGAGTGTTGATGAAGAGCAAGTTTCTGAAATTAATAAAAAATTTCTTAAGAAATACCCTCATATATTCGATAATCTCTATTCTGAATATTACGATCAAGAGAACTATTTAAGTCTTAGAGAAGTTAATCCACAGCCAAGTAATCTAATATATCTAGATTATGATAGCACAAGCCTTTTGTTGTTGAGCCTTGTTCTATTACCTTTAGAAAAAGTTGAACATATATTAGGGGAATTGGGCTTTAAATATCCTATAAAGGCTAAGATTTATTATGATTTGAGATCGGGGGTTATCGATATAGATGCGATCCGTGATGTAAAAATGCTTGTAAGGTCTGTTGGGGAAAATAATATAACCCCCATTGGAAATAGAACGACTAATGATCAATTTGATCAATATGAGTTAAATTTTCTAGCTGGTATAATTGAGCTTGATTTTAGTAATTCGAGTATTTTGAATAATTTACGAGAAGCTAATTATCATGATCCTAGATCGTTTTTCCTAAGATTCTTGAAATTACAACAATTAGGGAATAAAAAATGGCCTATTACTAATAGAAGAAAGTTAGCTAAAGATGACTTTATTGAAACAGTTAAAACACCTTTGAAAACTCAGTTACCTTTAAGTATGGTTGAGCTGAGATTTCTGAACAATAAGAATCAGGAAGTATGTTTTGATGATCTTTCTGATGGTGAAGCTCAACTTATGCAGGTGTTAGCAGCTTCAACTATTTTTGGTCTTGGGCAGTCTCTCTTTTTATTTGATGAACCAGAAACACATCTTAATCCGTCATGGCGAACTTACTTCCATACCTATCTTGAAAAAGCATTAAATCTAAATGATGGGGGAACTGAAGATTCTCAAATATTTCTATCAACACATTCACCTTTTATGATTTCTTCACTTAAAAAAGAAAATGTTTTCTTTTTTGAGCGAAATCATAATGGTTTGATTGACTTAAAACCCGTTAATGAAGAAACCTATGGGGCTTCTTTTGATGTATTAATTAAAAGTTTTTTTAATCTTAAAACATTAATTTCTCAAACAGTAGTTGATGATATTAATCACAGATTGAAGGAAAGTCAAAAAGCAGAAAACTTCGATGATTTAAAACATTGGATTGAGCAGAACCTTGGTGATTCCATGGAAAAAGGATATCTATTGCGGAAACTTGAAAGCTAATGTTATTTCCTATTCATCCTGATACTCCTCAATGTAAAGTCTTTGAAATTTTAAATACAGAAGTCTTACATTTTTTAGAAAAAAGCATCAATGCTAAACGATTTAATCAGTCTTTATTTACCAGTTTTTCGGATGGATTAATAATAAAGAAGAGTGCTTGTTGGACAAATAAATTAACTAAGGAAAAATTTAAGGGGTTATGGAATGTTTTACCCAAAACTATTCCTGAAAGGCAAGCTATCTATCAGCAAATCTTTAATGCACAGGATGTTTGTAGTTTCTTTAATGATACAAATCTAGCACTTCCATTATTCACACAGGAAGTACATGATGCTCTAAAAAACTTAACGGCTTATCTTTACATTAAAACAAAAGATTTGGCAGATATAAAGAAACAGGCTGGGGAATCCATTGAGGAGCACTATCAGAATTTTATAATGCTCAATAGTGAGCTATGTTGGATATGTGGAACAGCACAACTTTCTCAAAATAGAACAGATATTAGAGTTGTTGACCAATGGCGTGCAGACTATGATCATATTTTATGTAAGGATACATATCCGGCATATACAGTGCATCCTGCCAATTTTATTCCTACATGCCATATTTGTAATAGTAAAGCTAAAGGGGCTAAGAATTTATTAGTTTGTCCAGAAACGTTGAATAGAAGAAAGGCATTTTATCCTTTAGTACCATTACGAAATTCATGCTGTACTTTTATTAAAACCCAAATCATATTGGGCCAGGATTTGAATGATTCTATGGTAAATATTAGATTAGCATTTGCAAAGATGACACCCAATATTGAAAATAAAATTCAAATTTGGGATGGTGTCTATCAAATATCAGCAAGAGTAACTTGTCATCTAACAACGCATTTTTATGAAAAAGTGGACTCACAATTAAGAGCGAATGATTTCAATGACTTTCAAGCACAACTTGAGAGGCATTCAAGGTTACCATCAGATTGTAGAAAATCTGAATGGAGCTTTTGGTGGTTTCGATTATATGAGTTTTTAAAAGATCAAGATAATGACTTTCTGTTGAAAATATGGAATTTTCTTGAATGGAAAAAAAAACGACATCAGCAAGAAGAAGTTTTGTCTTCAGTCTTTCATTTTTAAGAACTGTTATTTTTAATGTATTCTAATTATTAGAGTTCAGGTATTTTTTATTTGAAGGTGCGTTTGGGTATGTCTAAAAGTAATTTACATAGCATGAGGTGAAGGGTGCATCTTTTTTTAGACTGTGAGTTTAATGGTTGGCATGATCAAGGAACTGGTGAACTGATTTCATTAGGCTTGGTATCCGCTGATGGTAAATATGAGTTTTATGAGGCAGTTGGATGCAAAAATCCAAATCCCTTTGTTTTACAACATGTCATGCCAATTTTAGGGCAATCCACCATTCCTATGTGGGAGTTGGTTGATAAACTATGTAGTTTCTTATGGGAAGTAAATAATCAGGAGGAAGGTCTCATCACGATTGTGGCTGATTATCCTTCAGATATAGAGTTGTTTAACCGTATTTTGCTATTGGGACAGGGGCAATGTATCAACGTGCCAGTACTAGGCTTTTTGCTCGATTTATCACTTAGTACAAAAAATTCCAAGATTCCTCATAATGCGTTAGCGGATGCCAGAGCTTTGAGCCAAGATTATGCATCAAAGTTTCTTCAGTAAGTTTTTAAAATAAGTGTGCATTGACATACCTATCCAATTCACACTCATTACGGAATTCAACAGGGCTTTTTATAAGTTTCTGCGCTTTATTCGTTGAACATCTGATCTCTTAAAAAGACGGATTGGAGTTCCTGTTCCAAGATAAATAGGTTGGATCAGTCCCTGAGTGTGTAAATTGGTAATATGTGAGTGAGGCATACCTAGTAATTTACTGGCTTCAGCTCCCGTCATATAGGTTTCTTTCAACTTAAGTACTTCATCGACATCTTTTTGCTGAACGAGTTTCCAATACACCAGATTTTCTACCGTTAAAAAACCAGATTTGCACCAATATTCTCCTAACCAATTCACTGAGCAATTGAGTAGCTTTGCTGCTTGCTTAGTGGATATTGAGTTTTCACTCAGCAATTTATGCTTTAGTCGAAGGGCGGATACTTTGGGAATTTTAATGGACAAAGGATAACTGGTATCTTTAACGAGAATTCCTTTTTTAATCAAAACAGAAACTTTATTGGGACTAATGTTTAAGTGTTCTGCTGCTTCATTTAACGAAAAAAAATCTTGCTTTGTTTTAAGTGGAGTAACGCTTTTTTTAGGTCTACCTGTAAGAGTAGGATACTGTATTATTTTTTCAAGATCAGATTTTCTTAGGTGATTAACAGAGCTTATAAGATATATATTTACTGGGGAAGCATCGATATGTGGGCCTCGAATAGGAACAATTCCTATACTTGCTAGTTTTTCAACAAGATTTGTTGGATTAATGTCTAATTTCTTCGCAATTGTTGAGGCTAGGATATATTCACTCTTAAAACTTTCGAGTTTTGTAAAAGAATACCCTTCTGCTGCTTTAGCATCATTAGATAATCTGTCCAAATCAAACCATCCCGTATTTGCTAATTTACGTGCAGTTTCATAATTTATGTCGAGAATAGTTGAAATTTCCTTTAAATCTAATTGCTTGGGATGAGAGACTGTAAATAAAACTGTGTAAACGCTTAGACTATCCCTCAACGCTGTTAGGGGCAACACAGGTGTTTACCATGAAAGATGAAGCAATGCTGGCATTAGCCAAAGAATTTGCCAAGAACTTAAA
>NZ_JACAXE010000051.1:0-12176 GCF_013391565.1 Acinetobacter sp. SwsAc6 | reverse complement strand
ACGAACGCAACGAAACCAATGTGAAAGGTGTATTCGCTGCGGGTGACTGTACAACAGTGCCTTACAAACAAATCATCATTGCTACAGGTGAAGGCGCGAAAGCATCACTTTCAGCATTCGATTACATCATCCGTTCAGGTCAGTAATTATGTAATTCACACTGATTAAAGCAAAAAAGCCAGTCTTAGGACTGGCTTTTTTTCGTATGACATTTCCTCAACGCGTTCATGTCTTGTTGCATTTATTAATTCAATTAAAAACAGATATTAACCGCTATAGTCGTGATGGCTTACACGATAATGAGCAAAACTAACGGATTTTCACTTGTACAAGTGATTCTTTAGATATTAAGATAAAAATTCATCACGGATTGATGATTGACAATAACAACAAGAATGTTGGTCAGTAGAAAAGAATAATGGAGAAATACAATGCACTATCAATACCACTGTGGCTGTTGTAATAAAGCCCTAGCTTCAAGCGATAAAGAATGCTCCTCTTGTGGCTCTCATAATATTCGTAGCCCTTATGGCTTTTGGATTTTTTGCATCCTGACCTGCTTAGTCGTATCTATCGTTTTTAAAGTCGTGCATGTTTATTTACAAGACCATCAAGAAATACCCAAACAACAATCACTTTTTGAAGTACTACAACAAAACGATAAGCGCTAATTTTTAGATATGAGCCATACATTTGGGAGGCCCTATAGCCTCCCTCTTTATTCGTATATTTCTTCTGCTTTTTTATGATTCGTTTTAGCTTAAAATAAAAGAAGCTAATGAGGAATGACTATGGTTCAGCTAATTAAAAAAGGTGGTTTACGAGAGCGTGCAAATCGGAGTCGTAGCTATAAAGGCTCTGAAAACACTGAGACAACATTACACCCCAATCGTTATCAGGCGTCTTTAACAACTGAAATACCGTCACATGAAACCATCACGAACGAAACTGTGGTTAAGGAAAGCAATACGCATGTAGCTCAACTAGCAAAGGTTTCGACAAAATAGTTCCGTGAATGATCAAATTCGACACTGGCATTTTCTGTAGTGGACACATCGTCCTGTCTAAACACCAAAAACATCCCCTGACGAATAACTGTCTTTACCAAAATAAACATACAATTTAGGCTACAAGCCACTTAGAGGTATCAAACAAGTTTTAACGCATCAAGCCACAGCCATATCGCAAAGCCTAAAAAAAGCAGACCTGAAATGACATCAATATAAGCTCCAGATCGCTGATATAAGCTTTTGATCTTTGGCATAGACAGGATCAACATCAGCAAGCTAAAAACCAAAAATGTTTGTATTGGAATAATGATTGCCAATTGTGTTTTGAGCCCTGTACCCGCAGAAGAACTTAAGGCCAAAGAAAATACACTACTAAAATAAATCAGTGTTTTAGGATTAGATAAATTGGTCAACAGTCCCAGCATGAAGTAGTTTTTAGTGGCTTCTGATTCATTGTCTGATTCTAAGCTTGCGACTTTCTTCAAGCTTTTTAAGCCTCCATTGAACATCGCCCAGCCCATTTTCGCCAAGAACAGTCCACCGACCAACATTAATACCTGTTGAATCCAAGGAAATTGCTCCACGAGTACTGTAAAACCAGAAAGTGTTAACACTACCCATGCAACAATACCAACGGAAATACCTGCAATAATTTTAAGTGTATTTGCACGTGTAGTAGATGCTGCGCTTTTCGCAATTAAAAGTACGTCGGGACCTGGACTGAGCTGCGCAACAAAGTGCAACAAACAAATCGTGAAGAGCAAAGACATTTCATTTTTACATCATATTAAAAACTGCATTATTATATCGATAGTTCAAATAATTTGTTGCTATCTACCGAATACTGCATAAAAAAAGCCGGAGCAATGTCCAGCTTAATCATAGCGATGTTTTAAGTTCTATTTAGGGTTCACATCTTTCATTTCGATTTTCTTAGCATCTGGTGTCACTTCACGTGCTTCACCATCAATAATGCTAGAGTCGCGCCCTGCTTGCTGGTTTTGCATGTCTTGCATTTGACGCATCATGTCTGCAAATGGGTTTTGACCTTGAGTACCACCCATGCCTCCCATGTCACCGCCCATCATGCCACCCATCATTTTTTCCATCATGGCTTGTTGACGTTTCATCATCACATTCATCATGGTGGCTTTTAAGGCATTTTGTACAGGTGGAATTAAAATTAACAGTGCCAATACATCTGTAATAAGGCCTGGGATTAGAAGCAAAAAGCCTGCAATAATTTTAGGAAGATTACCTGAAAGTGCTGGATCTGCACTCATTTGACCAGCCTGCATTTGTTGCATTTGAGGCATTAGGCCCGCAGAGTATTTGCGGATCATATTCATACCAATAAAAAATGCAGCAACAAACCAGAAGAATACATACCACATACTGCCTACAAGGTCACCCACGCCGATCCAAACAAAGACTTCTAGGATTAAGCCAATAAGTACAATCAGAAATAATTTCATGAAAATTAATCAAATCTCAATTAAATAAATAAAGTGCATCAATCAAGTGCTTAATCACTATCAAGCTTTTTTGATCCGCTTATGTAACAATATGGGCATATTTTTATTTTTAAAGGGCAAATATGCCATTAATTATTGGTATCGACCCTGGTTCTCGTCTTACTGGTTACGGGATCATCGAACATGAAGGCTCAAAACTGACGTTTGTTGATGCTGGAACGATTCGCACTGAAACCACTGAAATGCCTGAGCGCCTAAAACGTATCTTTGCTGGCATTGACCGTATTGTCAAATTTCATGGTCCAACCGAAGCCGCTGTCGAACAAGTCTTTATGGCACAAAACCCAGATTCTGCCTTAAAACTTGGGCAAGCTCGTGGTGCTGCCATTGCCGCTTTAACCAATTTAGATTTAAAAGTTGCAGAATATACAGCCCGCCAAATCAAACAATCTGTGGTCGGTTACGGCGCTGCTGATAAAGAACAAGTACAAATGATGGTCATGAAGTTACTGAACTTAGACATTAAACCACAACAAGATGCTGCCGATGCTTTAGCTGCAGCCATTTGCCATGCACATGCATCTGGCAGCATGAGCAAAATGGCAGTGCTAAATGCTTTGGGTGGTATGGCACGTGGTCGTAGCCGTTATAGTTCAAGACGTCGCTAATTCATCTTCTAAAACAGAAAAGTTGTAGGGTTTTATACTGCACTACAACTGTTAACGTCGCATTTTAAAGTTTGTAAACTCTGCTTCATCAAAAGCTATAGCTGTGCTTTCAATAGCTGTAACAACTGCTCGTATAGGGCCACTTTCACACAGCACAAGCATTTTAGAAACATCTAACTCAGAGCCTACAATAACCGCTTCAACATCACCTGAACTTAGATTTTTTACATAGCCTTTTAAATTTAAGGTAATCGCCTGCTGTTCGAACCAGCGCCGATAGCCTACGCCTTGTACTTGACCATGAATGCATAATTTGAGTGCTTTTCTATTCATGGCAATGTATGTCCATTCACAACACGATACACAGCTTGCGCCATATCCTGTGCTTGCAAACCACGCATACCTTTATGTGCCAAATCATCCCCAGCCAATGCATGTAAAGTCACAATTTCATGCAAATGAATCTCCTCATAAAATTGAGCTTTTAAACTGGCCATCATGCCAGCTAGCACATCGCCCATACCACCCGTGCCCATGCCCGCATTGCCCGCAGTACAAATCCAGAGCTGTTCTTGTAAAATCAAGCTACCTGCACCTTTCAGCACCCATTGCCCTGCATATTTTTTCTGTAGCTGATAAATCGCCTGAATGCGGTCGGATTCTATCGCTGCCACACTCATATTAAGAAGCTTAGCAGCTTCCCCCGAATGTGGTGTGCAATAACTATGCTTATTCAACTCTACAGGTGACTCAGCCAAAAACCATAAGGCATCTGCATCTAATACAACTTCTAATGTAGACTGCTGAATCAATGGAAACCAGCGCTCAAATTGCTGTTTTGACCAGTCATCTCGCCCTAGCCCCATACCAAAACACACAGCATCGACATGGGCAATTAAAGCCTGCACATCGGAAGTTGATAAGGCATTCATATCCCGAAGCATAATATTCGGAGCACGCGCTAATATTGCAGTATGATGTTTAGCATCACATACAGCGGTGACTTTACCTGCACCAGCATGGAATGCAGCTTCAGCCGCCATGATCACTGCGCCCCCCATATCTGCATGACCACCCACCACCAGTACATGCCCATAACTGCCTTTATGCCCAAATGCCTTGCGCTGTGGGAGTTTGATCGTTAAAGGCGAAAGATATGCGATTGCTTCAAGCGCATCATCAATCGGTAAGGCAGGAATCACCTCTACAGCACCTGCATATTCTTTGCCTTGTCCTGTAAATAAGCCCGCTTTTAATCCTAACGCTGTAAATGTATAGTCAGCTTTAATAGCACAAGGCAAAGGCTGTCCGCTGTCCGATTGCAAGCCACTTGGAATATCAATCGAAATTTTTAGTCCATATTGCGCATTAACGCGTTGAATAATCTGTTGCCATTCTGCATTTAACTGTCGGTTCAGACCAATACCAAATAAGGCATCAATATAAACATCGTAATTTTGTTGAAAATCGAAGCCTGAAATAATACGCACACCCGACTCTCGCGCTTCTTGTTCTGCTGCATGTAAATCTTTAGACATACCTAAAGGCGCTGTATAAACATCTACCCTAAAACCCACTTGAAACAAATATTTTGCAATTAAATAGCCATCACCTGCATTATTTCCCTGACCACAGCACATGGCTACTGTTGCTTTATTACGAGACTCAAACTGCAAATCGAACCATGAAATTAAACGCTGTGCGGTCATCCATGCAACTTGTTTCATTAAGCCATAAGCGCTGTTTTGCTGGCCAAACCAACGTTGCTCCCATGCTTGAATAGCGTGGCTATGGTAAACTTGCTGTTGCATTCTTCTTCCTTCCAAATGGTTTATGGCAACTACCGCTCAATCAAAAATTCAGCTCAATCAAGATGATCCAGCAACACTAAAAGCATGGATTAAAGCTCAAGCTTTGGCTTTGGGTTTTTCAGATTGTGTCATTGCCAAACCAGATGCTCAAGCAGAATTACCCCGATTTAAAGAATATTTAAAACGTGGCTATCATGGGGACATGAAATTTTTGGAAGAAAATTTAGAAAAACGTGCCGACCCAACTTTGCTCATCCCAGGTACAAAAAGCATCATTTGTGTGCGTATGGACTATTTAGTTGAAACACCAAAGCCCCGTTATGTGCCACATGAACCCAATGCTGCCATCATTGCCCGCTATGCACGTGGTCGCGACTACCATAAAACCATGCGTGGACGCCTCAAAACATTAGCCACAGTTATTCGCGAAAAAGTGGGTGATTTTGAATCACGCCCCTTTGCCGATTCTGCGCCCGTTTTTGAAAAATCCTTAGCAGAAAATGCTGGCATGGGCTGGACGGGTAAACATACCTTACTGATTCATAAGAAATCAGGCTCTTTTTTTGTGCTTGGCGAGCTATTCACGTCTTTGGACTTGCCATTTGATAGTCCTGCAGAAAAACATTGCGGTTCGTGCACCGCTTGCATCAATATCTGTCCAACTCAGGCGATTGTTGAACCCTACATGCTGGATGCACGTAAATGCATTGCCTATTTAACTATTGAATATAAGGGCATCATTCCAGAAGAACTGCGTAGAGGCATAGGTAATCGAGTGTTTGGCTGTGATGACTGTCAGCTCATTTGCCCGTGGAATAGTTTTGCCAAGAAGACCTCGATAGAGGACTTTAACCCGCGCCACGGTTTAGATCAGGTTTCATTATTGGATCTTTGGCAGTGGGATGAAACAACATTTTTAAATTGTACTGAAGGTAGTCCAATCCGTCGTACAGGCTACCAAAGCTTTATGCGTAATATTGCGATTGGCTTAGGCAATGCAGATTATTCTGTAGAAATCCTGCATGCTTTACAGCAGAACCGCGCATTGCATGATGAAATTGTGCAAGTCCACATCGACTGGGCAATTGCCGAACAACAGTCAAAATCGTGATATTTTTTAAGTGATTTACAGCAAATTAAGCTCAACCAGTTTGCTGTTAAGTTTGCAATATTTCAAAACCGAACCGACTCATTCCTTACAAAATCAAAAAGCCCTAAAAAAACTTTGTGAGCAATTTACTGTAAATCTCAGCAACTTTGTAAGTAATTATACAATCTTATATTTCCATACATTTTGTAATTTAATCGAGAGATACTATCAAAGTTGACAGTTATTGCCTTTTGCATTGGCACGCTTTCTGTATAGTAAATACCAAGTAAAATACAATGATGATGGACTCCACATGACTTTACGTAATGACTGGACTCGAAATGAGATTCAGGCTTTATATGAGCAGCCTTTTTTAGATTTAGTTTTTGAAGCTCAACGTGTACATCGTGAAAACTTTAATGCCAATACCATTCAAGTCAGTACACTCCTCTCCATTAAAACAGGTAAATGCCCCGAAGATTGCAAATACTGTTCACAGTCTGCACATTATGACTCTAACCTAGAGGCTGAAAAACGTATTGCGGTTGATAAAGTCATTTCCGAAGCGAAAGAAGCCCTAGCATCAGGCTCTTCACGCTTTTGTATGGGCGCTGCATGGCGTAATCCACATGAGCGCGACATGCCTTATGTTTTGGAAATGGTACGTGAAGTAAAAGCATTAGGCCTAGAAACCTGCATGACGCTTGGCATGTTGAATGAATCTCAAGCCGTACGTTTAAAAGATGCAGGTTTGGACTATTACAACCATAACCTTGACACTTCACGCGAATATTACTCTCACATTATCAGTACTCGTACTTTTGATGATCGCCTAAACACCTTGGAATATGTCCGTGGTGCTGGCATGAAAGTTTGCAGTGGCGGTATTGTCGGCTTAGGTGAAAACCGCAATGACCGTATTGGTTTATTACAGGAGTTGGCAACCTTAGCCATTCATCCTGAATCAGTACCAATTAACATGCTTGTTCCTATTGACGGGACACCGCTGGCAGATGTTGAAAAGCTTGATGTGACTGAGTGGATCCGTACCATTGCTGTAGCGCGAATTATTATGCCTAAAAGCTACATTCGCTTATCTGCTGGCCGTGAGTCCCTCACCGATTCAGACCAAGCATTAGCATTTATGGCTGGTGCTAACTCCCTATTTTCTGGTGAAAAATTACTGACCACACCAAATGCGGGTGAAGGTAAAGATAAACAACTCTTTGCGAAACTCGGTTTAACGGCTGAAAAAGCAAAAGCAACCGTTGCAGAACTTTCAGTTGACGCGATGGCAAGCTAAGGCCAAAAATTGAAAAAGCCCAATTCAATTTGGGCTTTTTTATTTATAAGACAGCTAGTTATTTTGCAAAATTATGTGCAGTAATTAAAATTCCATAACGTGCATTCAAATAATCACCTTCTTTAATAACATCTTGTCCATTGGCATGAAACACCACCAATTCAGCATCAATGGCATCGTAGCGAAAAGAATCAAAACTCTCTTGATGATGACATAACCAAGTCAAAGTATCCTGTAATTGATCATCGACTACGTAAGTATCTGATTGAAAATCTTTTGCCATGTGCGTATTCATATCTTTAGTAGGTGCACATTGTAATATGAAATCACCCTGTCAACAGTACACACGATAAAACATCAACCATAAAAAAGTGAGCTTTCGCTCACTTTTTTATTATTTAGTATCACCGCACTTGCGACATTCCTTGTGCGTACCGATTTCTTCCATTTGCTCATATTCATAAATGTGCATACAAAATAGTTTTCTAAATAAATGAAGCATGTTGTTAAAACTCCCGTTTAATTTTATAAAACGCTTCTAAGCAATTTCATCCTGAAATGCTTCGGTTTTCACCATAAGGTTAAAACCATACCTATTTATTATCATATTTTTTAAGCCTGTCAAATTCCATTCATCAGAATATTACAAATAATACAGATTTTGGCAGAACATCCAAAAACAGTGAACGGGTTAACAAAACTATTGAATATTTTCAACAAAATATTTATGATGAACTCTATATGGATAATGATTATATATTTCAAAAACTTTATTTTAAAACAAAGTGTTATTTAGTAAAAACTCTTGCAACAAAAAAATATCTCTATATACAATGAGACTCAACATGACCACTTATTTAATAAGCTTAGAAGCAAGATCAAAACGAGAATATGATGATCTCGAGAAAAAAATTATTCAATTGAGTAGTATCAAACCTATTACCCCCCTCAAAGACACTTGGATTTTACTGAGTGAGCTGAGCTCTGAGGAAATTCGAGACCAACTGCTGTCACATATTTATGCCAAAGATGCACTCATGGTGATTCGCATTGATTCACATGATTGGGCTTCATGGAATATCCATGAAAAATCTGCATTATGGCTCAATAAGACTGCAAGTTAATCCAGTTCTTTCAAGCCGATGCAACATGCTAGTTTTTAGCTTTAAACTGCCATATTGAACAATCACAACTGATTCTAATTGCTTTCATCAATTCGATACACGTTGTAAATGAAATTAATCAGCTATCGCCTTTAAAATAAGACTTTTTTCAACTTGAATAAACGGCTTTGTAATTTTAAGTACTGTTCGCGAAATCGCTTAACATAAGATGTATTCACAAAGCCGTTCGTGCTTATTTTGCTGTTGCTTCCGATGTTGCTTGACCTTCTAATGGTGCAGCATCAATCATATCTGGGCTAACTTCAATATTCGTTACAGGGGTTTCAGCTGCTGAAGCTTCTGCTGTTGTTGCTGGGGCTGGAGCAGTCTCTTGCGCTGCTTCTTTTTTAACACAAGCCGTAAGCGCTGCAACTGAAACAACAGAAACCAATACAAATAAGGCTGTTTTCAACTTCATTATAAAATCCTTCATTTTTCTGTCCTAGCGAGAAGTGAGCTCACTCATTTAAATGCACTAGGTTATTTAGCATGTTAAAGACTGATCATAGCAAAATCTAGCTTGTAACTGCTTAATTTATCAAATTTAAACAATTGTTCACGAAATTTTCTACACAATTTAAAAGTAGCTTGTATATTTACCAATACCTTCGCGCACAATATGTAGCATCACTCCATTAGGATTTGCAAAGTACATATTTTAACTACCCTCATTTTAGTTTAGGCAGAGAAATTAAATATGATGCAATTGGTATGGTTTCGTAATGACCTCCGCATTCAAGATCACAGTGCTTTATATTTTGCACAACAAAATGGCCCCTGTATGGCTGTTGTAATCTTAAGTCCAGATCAATGGAAACTTCATCAAGATGCGACTATTAAAATTGATTTTTATTTACGTCAGTTAGCCGAATTAAAAAATTCGTTACGTGCTTTCAATATTCCTCTACATATTCAAACCGTGCCACTCTGGCAAGATATTCCAGCAGCACTCAAACAGCTCTGCCAACGCTTTCAAATTAAAACCATACATTGCAATATTGAAAATGGCTGGAATGAAAAGCAACGTGATCTATCTGTTGCAACTCAAGTGTCAAAAATGGATTGTCAATTTGAGCAATATACAGATCGAACAATCTTTCCTTTACATACGATTCGCAACAAATCAAACCAACCCTATCAAGTATTTAGTGCCTTCAAAAAGAACTGTATAGAGCAACTAAATATTTGCGTGCCACAAGCTCTCCCAGCTATTGAAGCACAGCAAATGGTGTTTGATAATGAAGGAATCGACAACCTTATACCTAGTCTTGAACAATTGGGGTTTGAAGCAATATCAGCAGAAAAGCAACAGCTTTGGCCTGTGGGAGAGCAAGTTGCTCTCGATCACTTAATGCATTTTATAGATTCAAATCTAGTGCAATATGATCAAACCCGCGACTTTCCTGCAATTGAAGGAACTAGCCAGCTTTCAGTCTACTTAAATATTGGGATTCTATCTATTCGGCAATGTTTAGAGGCATTATTTAATGCTCAACAAGGCCACTTTTATATTCAAAACTCAGGCCAGCAATTTTGGCTAAATGAATTATTGTGGCGTGAGTTTTATCAACATGTTATGGCTGATTTTTCGCATGTATCTAAGCATCTTCCGTTTAAACGGAACACAGAAAATATTTCGTGGTTACAAGATGACGAGGCACTAAATGCTTGGAAATACGGCCAGACTGGTATTCCTATTGTGGATGCTGGAATGCGCCAAATGTTAGCCACAGGCTGGATGCATAATCGTGTTCGTATGATTTGCGCCATGTTTTTAGCCAAAAATTTATTGATTGATTGGCGTAAAGGCGAAGCATGGTTTATGCAACAACTCGTCGATGGCGACTTTGCCGCCAATAACGGTGGTTGGCAATGGTCTGCTTCAACAGGTACAGATTCTGTGCCGTATTTTCGAGTATTTAATCCAACCAGCCAATCACAAAAATTTGATGCTCAAGGCGATTATATTCGACGCTGGGTGCCAGAACTGGCCAGCTGTGATGCTAAACAGATTCATGAGCCTTATGCTTATATTACAGATTCCAATTTAGACTACCCGCACCCTATCATTGATTTAAAAATGTCACGCCAACGTGCGATAGCCACCTTTAAAATGGGCAATGCTAAGTGAATTACAGCAATGTATTGAAATTTATCTAAAACTTTATAGCTAATGCTGCAAGTAGACCTGGTCGAACTCTCTGGGTTTTCTTTTATTGATTTTTATTGGGACAGAATCATCACCAAGTTTTGATTTTTGTAATATTACTCGTTAAAAATAAATAGTAAGTAAAATTAAGCAACATAGGGCTATAGAGAAATACCCTTCCATTTTGCACTTGATTTAAGTCAATTCAAGATAAATCACACATTAACTCAATAGATGTATAAACATCCAAAATATTTCATTTATCTTTTACAACATATTTACATAATTCATTGTAAAACTTTAGTTTTTAATTTATCAGCTGGAGTAGATATAATTTAATACAAATAAAACAAACACTTAAATTTTCTTAAATAAAATAACTCATTAAAAAACCACTTAGGATTAATGCACCTAAGTGGTTGTTTTATATGGTGGGCCCACATGGACGAAAACCTCCACCTACCCTTTTGTTTTTAATCAATTAATTACTTTTCATAATATTTAGGATACACGCCAGGATACATAGTTTAAGTGTTGTTTTTTTAATCAAATAACAGTTTTTCCACCACCAAACTGCCCCACTACCCTTATAACTCTATTAAATTTTGACAATATACAGCTTTTACTAAAAGAGCATTCAACATCAATATAGAGGCGATTATCGTTTTTAGTATGCTCTTTTACAATGGTTTAACCTAGACAAATTTCATCAATATTTTCGACAATATACTATGGGCTTGCAGCATGTCATTTCTGATACTATGCAAAAAATTATGTCGCTTCTCTCTGGTGAAAATACACCTCAGGCGGTAAAGAATGTCGAAGAGTATCGTGAGCAATGTCAGCATATTTCTGAACGTTTAAGACAGTTTGCTCAAGAAAATCCTCTCTCTTTGAAGTTGCTGTTACTTGAAGCGACTTCAATTGATGCCGAACTTACTCAATTTGTGCAAGGTGTTATGCAAATGGGCGGCATTTTAACTGCCAATTACTTAAAACACGGTGTTGAACTTGGTTTTTTTTAGAGCCAATTTGGATTGTGAAAATACGGGGCATAACATCATTGGCATGATCATGAATGGTGCTTTACGTTTTCTTGCAAATCCGAGTGATATTGATGGTTTAAAGCAATATGGCGATTCAATAATTGACTTAATTATAGGTGGAATGATTAAGGTTTAAAATCATTGATAAATGCTACCACGATACACATAAATGCTCTACTGTATCAGTGACAGAATAGACGAAATTTGTCTAGGAGAATGGTGGCTATTCAATCTAACCTAAATACAATGGATGTAATTCATCAAAAAACTTTTCGCCAATTGCCGATAAAATAAAAGATTCAGAACTGGTTTTTTCTAATAAAATATGACGTTCGGAGGGTGTAAATAATTCTGTGTAAATACAGTTTTAAAAATACTTGGTTACACGCTCTTCAAACATGATACTAAAGCGGTTCATAGCAGATTTCCAATTTTGGATAGGCATTGTCCATTTTTTGCTT
>NZ_JACAXE010000050.1:0-14871 GCF_013391565.1 Acinetobacter sp. SwsAc6 | reverse complement strand
AAGCAAAAAATGGACAATGCCTATCCAAAATTGGAAATCTGCTATGAACCGCTTTAGTATCATGTTTGAAGAGCGTGTAACCAAGTATTTTTAAAACTGTATTTACACAGAATTATTTACACCCTCTAAAATTAAAGCTCACGAAAGTGGGCTTTTATTTTAATGGAACCACTCTGTGTAAAATCAAATCCTCGGGTGCAGACTTCATATTTTCCTCAAACTGCACTGCAAAAGATAAATACATTAAAGAGTTTCTAACCAATCGAATAAGATCCATTAATGAGCTTTCAAATTCCGATAAAGGTATTTCTAAAATATAATTTGCTTTCTTTTCTTTTTCTTTTATTTTTTCCAATATTTCTAAGTATTCAATAGACTTAGCTTCTCCTTGTTCCATTAAAGTATTTTCCTGTTCTTTTAATTGCTCATACGCAAATTTTGATGTCATATCAAACTTTGTATTTAGCTCATATCCAAAATCGTCAATAACTCTAAAAGACCGATGTTCTAGACTGTTCCGAATCTTCGCCAATCTAGGCTTTTCAACTTTTCCTTTAAAATTTATTTCATTTACTTTATCTGAACCACTCAGCTGATCAGATTCAATTTCTTTTAAAATATAAAACAAAGCGTGTAAAAAGTAGTTCTTTGAATCCTTCAGTTTATCACGTGGCTTAAATTTTCTATTTTCATTCCATCCAAAAACTTTTGAAAAAGTAATTTGACGATCACTCATTTCTAAATCTAAATACTTAGCTAAAAAGTATGAAATTTTGTCAAAAATTGAATATAAAATTCTAAAAGCCGATTTCATTTGTGATGTTTTTAAATTATCAATTGCATGTAAAGTATCATACACATGTGGATAGGTTTTATTATAAAAATGTTGAGTATCCGTTTTTATTTCAGAAGCTTGAAAAATTAAAAATCTAGCATAAGTATATTCATTTCTAAGCTCATCAAAATTTGAATGATATACGAGACTTTCTTTAAGGCTCAAAGACGAATTAATTTTATAGGTCATATCAGGAAGCCCCAAAATGTCCTGAAGTACAATTTCATCCTCAAACAAATCGTTTAAGTCATTTAAAAATAATTTGTTTTCTGCACTCCAAACCAGATACCTAAGCTCAGCCTTAGTTTTTGTCTTTTGTTTATATTCTTTTACATAATCAAAATCAGTATCTTGGAAGTGCTCATGATACCAGCAAGTAAAATGATATAAATCACCTGTCTCCTTTAACGGAATTTTCTGTTCCTCTTCTAAAGCATCAAAACTCATGTATGCCTGCTTTATCAACTGATTTGCAAAATAGTAATGAATATTTACATGTGATTGGTCATACAGTTGACTTGACCTAAAAATTACACCTTGTGCTTTAGCAACTAACGCTACAGGGTTATTATCCATTTTTATTGCTTGATCCCAATAATATTGAGCACAAAAACTGCGCCCTATTGAAGATAAAAAATTCCCAAAATTTGTTTTTTTAAGGATATATAATGACTTCTCATACAAATTAACCGTAGTTATTAAGTTTTTCAAAAACCAGTGCTCATCCTGATATTTATAAATTTCAGAACTACAATTCGCTAAAATATAGTAGAAATAACCCTCACAACACTCATCAGTAAAAGTGAACTCTGTTTTTAAATGAACATTAAAGCACTCGACTAGTTCAGCTTTTCGACTAGCATCCAATAACAATTCATCTACTAACTGCGCTAATTCATTTAATTGTTGTAGCCCCAATTTCATAATATTTTTCTAATAAAAAACCCATACCTAAGTATGGGTTTTACATGGTTTTTATAGCGTATGCAAATTAAACATTAAGCCACTTTTCAGCTTTCGCCTGATCTTCCACTTTTAACTCAACTTCAGTTAAAACAGAACCAGCTGCATTCACTTCAAATGTCATTAACTCATCACGACGGAATGCATGAATAGTAAAAGTACCATCTTGTTTAGCATATTTTTCTGCAAGCTTCGCTGTGGCTTTAATGCCATCAATCGCCACAATCACATCATTGGCAGAAAGGCCTGCTTTAGCAGCCACCCCATCACGGCGTGCAGAAGACACAACCACACCTTCTGGCTTGTCTGTTAGTTTCAAACCAAATGGCAAAGCTTTATCGCTGTTTAATGTATAGCTTAAACCAAACTCAGGGAATAATTGATCCAGTGGCAATTCATCGGTCGTGTTAACCAAATGATTGATTTGCTCAACCCAGTTATCACCTGTGAGTTCATTGCATAACTCTACAATCGTACGTTCATTAACTTGTATGCCATTTTGCGCATTTACATACAACTTACGCATTAAGGCATCAAGGCTAGAACCACGCAAACGCAAGCCTAAATCTAGGCATAAAGCCACCAAACAACCTTTGTTGTAATAGCTTGTACCTGCGTTATTGGAGTTTTCATCCTGACGGTAGAATTTTACCCACGCATCAAAACTTGATTCAGATACCGACTGAACCTCACGCCCCGGATTTTGCAAATAGCGATCAATCTGAGCTTTCAACAACTTGATATATGACGCTTGAGAAATCACACCACTTCGAAGCAAGATTAAATCATCATAATACGAAGTGAAGCCTTCAAAAATCCAAAGCAGTGAAGTGTAACCTTCTCTGTTTAAATCATAATTGACAAAGTTTTCAGGGCGAATGAATTTTACCAACCAAGAGTGGAAATATTCATGGCTACATAAACCCAAGAAACGCTGATAATCCGCAGAAGGCTCTACAGGCTCATTGGCTTTTGGCAAATCGTCACGCGGGCTAATTAAGCTCGTGCTGTTCGGATGCTCTAAACCACCATAACTGTTGCCAGTCGCCATAGTCATAAAGGTATAGTCTTTAAATGGCGCCGAACCAAACATTTGAATTTCTGTTGCACAGATTTTTTCAATGTCTTGTTGCATACGTGTGGCATTCATTGCATGTTTGCCAGACACCACAAATTCATGCGGAATGCCTTCAGCTTCAAAGCTAAAACGTGTTTGCTCTGCAAGCTCAAACGGTGCATCAATTAATTGTGCGTAATTGTCGGCTTCTAAGGTAAAACGACCTTTCACTAAAGTGCGTGACTTCAATCCTGTTGCCAATTGAAAGTGCTTTAACTCTTGCGGTAAAAACAACTCAACTTCAATCGCCTTATGCTCCTGCCCTTCCAAAGCTAAGCATACACATGCAGGATTCACATATAAGCGTTTTTCATCAACATAGGCACCACGCACCGATAAATCATACGCATAAACATCATATTCAACCGTAATCAGCTCATGATCCGTATTAAATAAACGCCATTTATTTTTTTCAAATTTTTGAATTTTTAAAATTCGACCATCTTCATCATAAGCACGTACAGACTCAATATGCTTTGAAAATTCACGGATTAAATAGCTACCCGGAATCCATGTTGGGAGAGACAAGATTTGCGTTGGATCTGCAAGAAAACGTGCAGTGACATGAACCAAGTGCTGACGATAATCGTCAAATTCGATTTGATAATGCAACATAATGGGCAATATAAAATAAAAATAGATAACTTAGTAACTAGCTTAACATTTTTTTATTGCTACAGCGCTGAACTGTCGTAATTGTCTACAATTAAGACTAGTCAGCAGAAAAAAAAAGGCATAGCATTCCTAAAATTTTTTTGTATTTTCAGCCTAAGGATAGGCCGTAAGGAAACCCATTGAAACGCGTAATTTACTTCATCTTGGCGCTCGCAGCTTTATGCTCCACGATAACCCATGCAGCCTTACTCAACATCAAGCCTGAATCCGTAGAAGCTGAAGCTTGGACCATTCTAGATCCTCAATCTGGACAAGTCATCGCCGAGCACAATAGTCATCTTCAACGTGCCCCTGCATCATTAACCAAAATGATGGTGGCCTATATTACGCTTAAAGAAATTCAGGCTGGTCACCTACGCAAAGATGAAGTGCTAACCGCAACACCTGTTGTAAAACTTGTGCAATGGGACGAATCCCAAATGTATCTTAAAGAAGGTGAGCAAATCACGATTGATCATCTTCTTGCAGGTTTAGTGGTTATGTCTGCCAATGATGCCGCTGTTACACTTGCAGAGCGTATTTCGGGTAGTGTTCCAAAATTTGTAGAGCGCATGAACAAAGAAGCCAAAGCATTGGGGATGAATGACTCACATTTTGAAAATCCACCTGGTGTCACAATGCCTGAGCATTATTCATCAGCAACTGATTTAGCGCGTTTAGGTGCTGCCCTAGTTAAAGAAGTTCCAGACTACTTAAACTACTCAAAACAACAAAGTTTTTCTTATAATGGTCGTTTTCACCGTGCAACCAACATATTATTAAAACAAGACCCGAGTGTGGATGGCTTAAAAACAGGCTTTACCCGCGCTGCAGGTTACAATCTAGCGCTCACCGCAAGCCGACCAACAGGACGTTATAATGACCCTGATCGTCGCTTAATTGTTGTGGTATTAGGCACAAAGAGTGGTTTAAAACGCGCAGAAGTTGCGCACAAACTGATGAACCTCGCTTATGTCTACACACGCAATGAAGTTGCAGTAAAAGACAAAACACTTTTGGCTGAAGTCCCTGTGATTAAATCTACTTTGAAAATGTTTAAAGTTGAAACTAAAGCACCACAAATTATCAGTACAGCGCTTGTTGATCCTGCTGTTCAGCTTGATTTAGCCAATTTTGATCCTTTACGCCAACGTATTGCACAAGACTTAGGCAATGGTCAAATTCAAGTCCTTGAGCCACTCCAACAAACCAATACTAACTTAGAAGTAAAAATGAATGAGAAGTTGCTAACCGCACCACTGTCTCAAGTGATGAAACTTGCAACAATCGAGGTCTATCAAAACAATCAGCTCATCAATAGCTTTGATATTGAAGATGACGTACAGATTGAAGAAGCTGGCATTTTCCAGCGCTTTTTCCACTGGTTAAGTAGTTTATTTGGTGGCAGTGTAAATAGCGAAATTAAAACTTATCCTATTGGCAAATAACTTTTGCAATGATGTGTTTCTGTAACATGTCAGACAAAGGTTTATAAAGCAAAATAAGAAGATGGCATACTAAGGCCATCTTTTTTTTACAATAATAAAATAGGTAACTGCAATGCCGAATGACAAAAATACCACTTCAGAAAGCACAGCTCCACATCGAATCGTGATCGTTGGTGGTGGTGCTGGCGGTTTAGAACTTGCAACACTATTGGGCGGCAGTTTAGGTAAATCTCAAAAAGCTCACATTACTTTAGTCGATTTAAAACTCAACCATGTGTGGAAACCCCTACTGCATGAAATTGCAGCAGGCACCATGAATATTAATGATGAAGCAACCAACTATTATGCACATGCCAGCAAAAATCATTACGAGTTTGTACTAGCTAAGCTAGAACAAGTCTATTCCAAAGAGCAGCAAATTGGCTTAAGCCCAATTATCAATGGTAAATATGCCTCTACAAATGAAGAAACACGTCTAAGTTATGACACCCTCATTTTAGCTGTAGGCTCAGTATCCAATGACTTTGGTACGTCAGGTGTACAAGAACACTGCCATTACTTGGACAGCCTACAACAAGCTGAAGTCTTCCAACAAGACCTTCTACACCTATACCTCGATGCCCAAAATAAAAATGCTGACCGCACACTCACCATAGGCGTGATTGGCGCAGGTGCAACTGGGGTCGAACTGTCAGCCGAGTTAATTCAAGCCAAAGAAAATTTCTATAAATATGGCTTAAATAAAATCCATCCAAACAATGTCAAAATCACCTTAATTGAAGGTGCAGAACGAATTTTACCTGCCCTGCCTGCCCAAATGGCAGATCACGCACAACAGCAACTCACACGTATGAAAATTGATGTTTTGAGTGGCAAGCGTGTAGAAAAAGTCGACGCGACTCATATTTATTTTAACGATGGCACGAGCATTCAAGCAGAACTCAAAGTTTGGGCTGCAGGGATTAAAGCACCAGATGTCATTAGCCAATTAGAAGGTTTTGCTAAAGACAGAATGGGACGCCTCGAAGTATTTGCTACCTTACAAACCAAATCTGATCCCAATATATTTGCTCTAGGTGATTGTGCACACTGCCAACCGCGTGCAGATGAACCTGTATTGGGCCCGCGCGCGCAAGTGGCTAGCCAACAAGCCTCTTTTCTTGCTGAAGCCATGAAAGCACGCATAAAAGGTCAATCCCTACCTATGTTTGTATTTTCTGACAAAGGCTCTTTGGTGTCATTGAGCAAACATAAAGCGGTTGGCGAGTTACTTGGTCAAGTGAATGTTCAGGGCTTTGTGGCTAAATCGATGTATGTTTCATTATATCGCTTACATCAAGCTACTATTTATGGCTATACCCAAGCTGGCCTGCTAACAGCCAAAGATTTTGTTACACGAAAAATCACACCAAAAATAAAATTGCATTGAAAAATAAATATTCATCCCCATTAATGAAAAAAGCATCAGAAGAACTGAAATTTTGCATTTTTTTCGCAAATTCAGTCTACAAAAGTGCAAATTCACTTTATGATGTAACCCTTAAAAAATTGAACGGATCAATAACATGACTGCTATTGCAAATAACCTCGTGGTTTCTTTCCACTACACATTGACTAATGCAGAAGGTGAAACTCTTGACAAATCTCAAGGTGAACCACTTGCATATTTGCACGGCGCAGGCAACATCATTCCTGGTCTTGAAAATGCACTTTTAGGCAAAACTGTTGGTGAAAAATTCACTGTTACAGTACCCGCTGCTGAAGGCTACGGCGAATACAACCCAGAACTAGTTCAAGAAGTTCCTGCGCAAATGTTCCAAGGCGTAGACAACATCCAAGCTGGTATGCAATTCCAAGCGCAAACTGATGATGGCGTTCAAATCGTTACTGTTAAATCTGTTGAAGGCGACAACGTAATCGTTGATGCTAACTTCCCACTTGCTGGTCAAGATTTAACTTTCGAAGTTGAAATCGTTGAAATCCGTGAAGCTTCTCAAGAAGAACTTGACCACGGTCACGTACACGGTGCAGGCGGTCACCACCACTAAGATCTATTGATCTAAAGTGTGAAAAGGCAAAGTTTTTACTTTGCCTTTTTTTATGGCTTTTATTTGATTTATTTGTATTTGATTTCAACGATTGTTTGTATAAATCTTCAGATTGTGCAGTTGTAGATATGAAAATTACATTCTATCGACTCGTTACGCTCCTACAATCCCCACGCTCAATAACAGTCACAACCAGTTAAATAAACATAGCCCCTTAAGCTTTAAATTAAGCTAATTGAATTCTCTATATAAATACACAAACTCACAGTGCAATAATGCTTATTGGCCTGCACCATTTTTTTATTTTTAAGACATAAAAAAGCAGAGGATCGACCTCTGCTTATTTACACATAATAACTGCTTATTTACGCTGAATATAAATGGCTTGCGCTGCTGGCAAGTTTTTACGCATCGCATCAATACGCTGTGTATTTGATGGGTGAGTCGACAAGAAAGTTGCACCCCCCTTACCATCGAGTTTGTTCATTTTTTCCCAAAGTGTGATTGCTGCTTGCGGGTTATAACCAGCACGCGCCATCAACATTAAACCACCTTGGTCTGCTTGGCTTTCCAAACTACGAGAATATGGCAAACCTACACCAATTTGACTTCCTAATTGCGCAGCTGCAGTACCAGTCTGACCTACACCCGCAGCACTTAAACCAATACCAAGAGCAATGTCAGTTAATGCTTGCGCACCAATTTTTTGCTTAGAATGCTCTTCTAAAGCATGGGTCATTTCATGGCCCATAATGGCTGCAATTTCGGCATCGGTTAAATTTAGTTTATTTACAATACCTGTATAGAATACAACCTTACCACCTGGTGCAACATAAGCATTTACCTGATCAGATTTCAGCACAGCCAATTGCCAATCAAAACGAGTGCCTGTTTGATTGTATTGATCTGCTACAGGTTTAAGACGATTAAATACAGCATAAATACGCTTATAGGTTGCAGAACTTGTATCTAGGGTTTTATTACTATTGGCTTCTTGAACCGTTTTATTAAAACCTTGACTGGCTGCTGCATTTAAAGTCGCAGTATCAGCACCTGCCATATCAGCAATAGTCGTACAACCCGAAAGAGTCAACGTACCTGCAACACACAGGCCCATCCATATATTTTTATTCATTGTATTTAAACTCCAAAACATCAGTATTCCACAAAAATATGCTTCATTATATTCTTTAAATTTAGGAGCTTAAATAAATATTAAGGACAAATTCATTTAATTTATGTAACGGCTTTAGCCAATAAACTGCATATAGAGCCAATACAACAAACAAGCGATATTTAAAACAAAATAAGCTTTCATTAACGGCTTAATTTTAAGATCTAATGCCTCATCATTACGTTTAAACAATAAGTATGCATTTTGAATCAGAATCACAGGTGCTAAAACGCAGGCAATCATTACAGACAACCCCACAAAAGCCTGATAAAAGATATCTGGATGATAGCTTTGCCCCTGAATAATCAGCATTGCGATGGTGGGAGCACCACCCATTGCAAACAATAACGAATACAAAATTGTTTTGGCAATATTAGGTTGTAAGGTCATAGCATCTTTATTCATTTTACTTTGTGGTATTTTTTAACGTGAATTTGCGCTACAACATAGTCAACTTTAGTCGGCAAAAAAAGGAATGCCTAAGCATCCCTTTTTTGAATCTTCAATTTAATCTTTATTTAAATCCGTATTAAGGCTTTGCACTTGCGGTATAAAATTGTTTTGCCTCAGCTAAGCTTTTTTTCAAATCAGCAATACGGTCATTATTTGATGGATGTGTTGAGGTAAACTTCTGTGCACCATTCGTGCTACCCCCATCCATTTTATTCATTTTTTCCCATACTGTAATCGCCGCATCTGGGTTATAGCCTGCTTTAGCCATCAACATTAATCCACCACGATCAGCTTTTGATTCTAAATTACGTGAGTATGGCAATCCCACACCATATTTACTCCCAATATCTAAAGCTTGCGATCCAGTACTACCAAGTTTATCGCCAGCATAAGCCTTTCCAGCTTTCACTGCTAAATCCGTAATGGCTGTTGCGCCTGCTGCACGCTTTGAATGTTCTTCAAGTGCATGTGTCATTTCATGCCCCATTACAGCTGCAATTTCTGAATCTGTTAATTTTAATTTAGTCACAAGTCCAGAATAAAATACGACCTTACCACCTGGCATTACAAAAGCATTTAGCTCATCTGACTTTAATACACTCAATTTCCAATCAAACTGCTGGCCTGTTTGATTCACCTGATCGGCAAAAGGCTTCATTTTTAAAAATATGGTATTGATGCGCTTATACGTTGCAGATGTTGTATCTAAAGCTTTTTGCGCTTTCGCATCTTCGACAATCAGCTGATAATCTTGCGCGGCATTTAAATTTAAAGTAGCAGAGTCATTTCCTGTTAATTCAGCAACAGTTGTACAACCAGACAGACTTAGGATCAGGCCAAGCCCCAGTAAACTTTTATTATTCAACATTTTTTCACCAAAAATAATTAATTATTATAAATTATGTCTTATTTGACATTTTTATTTATAAGTGCCAACTATAAATCATTTATGAATAAAATACAATCATTTAGTTATTGAATATGAAGGCAAAAAAAAGCCCTACGCATGTAGGGCTTTTTTATTCCATTTAAAAATGCAAATTAAGCATCAAATGGATGGCGAAGAACGATTGTTTCTTCACGGTCTGGACCAGTTGAAATAATGTCGATTGGACATTCGATCAATTGCTCAAGACGTTTAACATAGTTAATTGCCGCTTGTGGTAATTGCTCAATCGATTTAGCACCGAAAGTAGACTCAGACCAACCTGGCATAGTTTCGTAAATAGGTTTTAAAGTTTCAAATGCAAGCGCATCAGAAGAACCTACACAACCAGAATCAGCTGCTTCGTAACCTACACAGATTTTCACTTCTTCTAAACCATCTAGAACGTCTAGTTTAGTTAAGCAAATACCAGAAAGTGAGTTTACTTCTACTGAACGACGTAGAATTTCAGCATCGAACCAACCACAACGACGTTGACGGCCAGTAGACGCACCAAATTCAGAACCCACTGTACCTAAGTGTTTACCGATTGCATCACCAACATCGTTAGCAGCATCATAAACAAGTTCAGTTGGGAACGGACCAGCACCTACACGAGTTGTGTATGCTTTCGTAATACCCAATACATAGTCAAGGTGTAATGGACCAAGACCTGAACCTGAGCTTACGCCACCAGCAGTGGTGTTTGAAGAAGTAACATACGGATATGTACCATGGTCAACGTCAAGAAGTGAGCCTTGCGCACCTTCAAACATGATTTTTTTACCAGCTTTACGGTATGCGTGAAGTTCACCAGTCACGTCCATTACCATAGGCTCGATTACTTTGCGCCATTCGTCGCATAGTGCAATCACATCTTCAACTTTAACTGCTTCAACACCGAAGAATTGAGTCAATTGGAAGTTATGGTACTCAAGAAGCTCTTCTAGTTGAGCTTTAAGATGTTCACCACCACGTACCAAGTCAGCAACACGGATTGCGCGACGAGCAACTTTATCTTCGTATGCTGGACCGATACCACGACCAGTCGTACCAATTTTCGCATTACCACGTTTAATTTCACGTGCTTGGTCAAGAGCAATGTGATGTGGAAGAATCAATGGACAGTTTGGAGAAATACGTAGACGTTCACGTACAGGCACGCCTTCTTTCTCAAGGATATCCATCTCTTTGATAAGTGCTTCAGGTGAAAGTACAACACCGTTACCAATTAAGCACAGTACGTTTTCACGTAAAATACCAGATGGAATGAGGTGTAATACAGTTTTCTTACCACCTACAACTAGAGTGTGACCTGCGTTGTGTCCGCCTTGATAGCGAACTACCGCAGCCGCTTGATCTGTGAGCAGGTCGACGATCTTACCTTTACCTTCGTCGCCCCATTGGGTACCAAGTACCACAACATTCTTGCCCATAATAGCCTCATTGCATCATGCTGTTAAAATTGGAAATAGCGTGTGTGCCCGCAGGCACATCCGCGGTTAAATTTGTTTGATTGTCCATTCGTCATTTGCGCGCACCAATTGGTGTGTCGCAGATGAAATTGAATTTAAATCATCATTACCTAGCAATTGAACCACACTAAACCCTTCGTTACGTGCTGAATCAATTGCCTTTAATAAATCTGCTTCAATGCCTTTAGGTGCAACCAAAACTTGAGTGCTCTGAACTTGACCAGCTGTTAAAGCATATAAGTCACAAGAGAAACCCGTTGCTGGACGTGCACGACCAAAGTGCTCACCAATACCATCATAGCGACCACCTTGAGCCAGTGGTGCAGCACGGTTTGGTGCATATACTGCATACATTAAACCAGTGTGATAGTGATATGAACGAAGTTCAACCACATCAATACCAATATCTAGCGCTGGCCAACGTGCTTGAATTGCTGCTTGAGTCGACTTCACAGCATCAAAAGCAAGTTTAAATGCTTCGTTCGCTAATACTTCAGGCGTTAAATTAGCTTGCAGTGCATCTAAATCACTTGCAAAACGACCTAATGTATAAAAGTCTGCACCAAACGGAATAGTTTGTGTGAATTCAGCAAGTTCAGGCAAAGCTTTGCGTTGATATAAGTCAGACAATTGGCGTTCAAGCGCTTTGCTCAAGCCTGCTTGTTTCACCATGCTACGGAATAAACCGACATGCCCTAAATCAAGATGAATACCATCTGCATGACCGGCTTTTTCAAGCAAGTTGATCATGACATCAATCAGCTCAACGTCAGCATCAATGCTGTCTGAACCAAATAATTCCGCACCTAACTGTAAAGGTGCACGCGTGGTATTAAAACCCTGTGGCTTAGTATGTAGTACTGTACCAGCGTAGCAATAACGAGCTACACCTTCGACAGGATGTACATGCGCATCAATACGAGCCACTTGTGGTGTCATATCGGCACGCACACCAAGCAAACGACCTGAAAGTTGGTCGATCACTTTAAAAGTGGCTAAGTCTAAATCTTGATTCGATTCTGAAAGAGAAGATAGAGATTCGATGTATTCAATGAATGGCGTGTACACCAACTGATAACCTCGAGATGCGAGGAAATCTAATGCTTCACGACGCAAAGATTCAATCACTTGCGCCTGTTTTGGCAGTACATCAGCTACACCATCAGGTAATAACCATGTCTCTGAAATGGGCATGTTGTAAACCTAAATTCTTGTCAGCGCGGAACAAATCCGCATAAAAAAATCGGGAGCACACCCGATTTCTCCTAGTCTAGCACGATCACTTAGCTTGTGCACATGACTTTTTCATAAATCATGTGCAAATAAACACGCTTGTATGAAATCTATCGTTATATTTTCTTAAGAACTGATTATATAAAGTATTTTTATGAAGGAAATAGCAAACTACCTGCGCATAATTTACACATCCAAGCGCTATTAACACCTAAGAATAACGCACCAAAAACTAAATACTATAGTGGTAATGCCGTGGTTTGCTTAATTCGCTGTAATGGTATTTCTGTTTTCACACTCTGTATGCTGATAATTTTGTTTAAATGCTCAACCTGAAAACGTCGATATGCATCCAAATCTGCCACAACTATTCTTAAAAAGAAGTCACAATCGCCTGCCATTAATTGACATTCAACCACCTCTTGCAAATCTTGTATTGCCTCTACAAAACTATTTACTGTATTGGCATCTTGTCCTTTCAACCAAATCCGTGCAAAGACTGTTAATCCTAAATTTAATTTTTGTGGATTTAACAAGGCAACATATTTTTCGATATAACCCTCATCTTCCAACTGTTTAACCCGACGTAAACACGGTGATGCAGACAACCCCACCTGCTGGGCCAGCTCATTATTTTGTAGCTTCCCTTGATGTTGCAATACTTGCAAAATCCGTTTGTCTAATTGATCCATAATTAAAGCACTTAATATCTCATTTAAGATAAAATTAGCAATAAAATTGCGTTAAGGCAAAACATAACCCCAATTTCAATCACAAATGCCAACATAGACAGAATAAAATAGATTTTCTATTTGCAGTTTAATGCCCAACATGTACAGCCTTCGTAGCAGCTCAACACATACACCCAACACACAAGTTCAAGCAACAGAATTTAAACGTGGTCTCAAAGTGTCTCTACCACTACTGCTGGGTATTATTCCATTTGCTTTGGTTTTAGGTGCTCAAGCGACGCAAAAAGGTTTTTCTGCAATAGAAGTTCCACTGCTCACAGGTCTTAATTTTGCAGGTGGGTCCGAGTTTGCCATTTTAGAAGTCTGGACCAATCCACCCAACATTCTTATGTTGATTTTTATTACCTTTTTGGTGAATAGTCGCCACCTACTTATGGGTGCAAGCTTAGTGCCCTTTTTACGTCATTTACCCAATAAAACGGTTTATACCGCATTATTTTTTATGTGTGATGAAAGCTGGGCTGTTGGTTTAGCCGATGCACAAAAGAAACAAGGAATTTTAGCCCCCTCTGCATTTAGCATGATGTTTTATGCGGGCATTTGTACAGCGCTGTACCTTATGTGGGTCGGCTTTACTACATTGGGTGCCATGATTGGACCTATCTTAGGTGATATTAGTCGTTTCGGCTTTGATATGGCATTCCCAGCGGTATTTTTAATCTTGCTACGCAGTATGTGGAAAGGAATGACTGCGGCACGTCCATGGTTGGTGAGTTTAATTACAGCTGCTTTAGCTTATTTATATTTACCTACAGGCTGGTATGTCCCTGTCGGTGCAATTTGTGGCATTGCTTCAGCTTTTTACTTTGTTGGAGATGATGCATGATTCACACAGCCACCCTTATTGCCATTCTTTTTGTCGCGATCACAACCTATTTAACCCGTATATTGGGTTATGTTTTATTAAAAAATAAAACGCTGAGCACAAAGCAAAAACAAATCTTAGAAGTCGTACCTGGCTGTGTGCTCATTTCAGTGATTGCACCTTATTTTGTACGTGATAATCCTGCGGACATGATTGCAATCGTAGTGACATTAATTGCAGCATCTCGCTTGTCACTACTGCCAACTGTCATCATTAGTATGAGTACTGCGGCTTTTTTACGTATGGCACTCAGCTAAACAATGTATTCAGCACTTCCTATTTATTCTTTTGAATTAAAAAAGCTCAATGCATATATTCAATATGCACCGAGCTTTATTCACATCATTTAAAGATATTCTCTTAACCAATAGCAATAAAGCTTTATTCTTTAGGAATAACTACTTTTGCCAGCAAGGTTACCAATTCGGCATTTTGTAATTCGACTTGCTGTAATTTATGTGTGGTTTGATCTAAAACCTCTTGTTGGGTATGCATTTTTTTTGCTAAATCTTGCATAATTTCTAAAGTTTTTTTCAAATTCTGCTCAAGATTTACAACTTTCTGATCCAGTTGCACGTGCTCAGACTGCTTAAAAACTTCATCCCCTTGGTTTTTAAATTGCATCCATGTTAAAAAAATTACCGCCATAGACAGCAAAAAAACAAATCCCCACAAAATAATCATGTGCAAACTCTACTTATATATTTAATTCCATTCTATCTTAACCAAATTCGAGTTAAATGGGTAATCCTCCCATAAATAACCGAAGTTAAAAGTAGAGGTTAAGCAGTCATTAGAGGTGGCTTTCCTTTGTTAGCTTGATGTGGTCTTTCATGGTTGTAATGCCACAACCAGTTTGTTGCATAATCTTGTACTTCATCCAAAGTATCAAATAAATGCTTGCTCAGCCAACTATAACGTATGGTCCG
>NZ_JACAXE010000005.1:0-213184 GCF_013391565.1 Acinetobacter sp. SwsAc6 | reverse complement strand
CAAGCAAAAAATGGACAATGCCTATCCAAAATTGGAAATCTGCTATGAACCGCTTTAGTATCATGTTTGAAGAGCGTGTAACCAAGTATTTTTAAAACTGTATTTACACAGAATTATTTACACCCTCCCCTAAGGTGCTTTTTTTAAATTCTGCCATAACTTACTTTCCATCTGCTCTACATTCTTAAGCTCAACAAATTTGTATCTATAGTCCCTACTGACTAAAGTGTCTTTATCCACTAAAACCAAAGTATCAGATACTTTCTCAACTAAGTACCACTCTGTAGAATCACCTTTAAGCATTATTTTATTTGATGCCTCTTTTGGAAATTCATAGTTTTTACTCATACCATTCACAGCGGGTGCAACAACTAATGCCATAAAAATACAAACTGACTTAACAATTAAACTTTTTGTTATATTGAAAAAGATTAATATATTTAAAAACAATAATTTTAGAACCAAATCAAAAAATGTCATATCAAAGATTGGAAGGTAATGTGTACTAATAAATACTAAATTAATAAATATTACGAATTTCCAAGTTATCTTTTCTAAAAAATTCAGTTTCATTATTGAATAGCTATATAACGAAACTAAAGCAAAAAGTATTGAAGAATATGAACTTAATGCCAATTCCGTATATGAAAATGAGCTAATTAGAAATTGCAAATCGAATAGCAATAAGTACCCAACTTTATAAAAAATCCCAATAATTAAAGGAATAAGAGTTATTATAGGAATATAAGTTAGTACATCATTAATTTTTAATTTATTCATTTCATCGTTAATCTACAGTATAAATAATATGCTTTCGCTCATACCAAACTAGGAAAAAATGTGCTTGTAATACATACCCCCAAGCTCTTTGAGTATTACCCAACCTGAATCGAAAAATATTATCTGAAAATTCATCTAGATCTAATTCTAGAAGCCATCTTTCTTGTGCTTCCTCATGCAAGTCAGTCAATTCATGACCGTGATGCATTTTATGTCCGGTATCAGAAGAAAAAGAATCTATTTCTTTCCAAGTTAGTTTAGAAAAATCTATAAATTTAGGTTCAATTTCCGAGTTCCATTCAGTAGTATTCCATGCTCGACTTTCCCCCCAAGACCAATGATCTAATCTGTCTGCTTTAGATATACACCAAGTAACCTTATTTGAAAAACGTGAAGTTTTGAGAATGGGTGTTAGGACTGCTTTGGCCTGTTCTTCAAGTTGTTGACGCTCTATATGTGGAGCGACGTATAATTCTTTCTTTGAAGTTTTTACAAGCTCAGCTTGTTTAGGTTCTTTTTCAGATAAAAGTATATTTCTTACTTTAATGCTTTTTTGCTGTTGCTCATCTAACCTTAATTGCTGTCTTTGCAGTCTTTTTTCTCTTTTGGAAACCATGGCTTATAGCCCAGTATAATATTCATGCATAGAAGCTTTTGTAATAACTGTATTACAGCGCGCACCAGGTTCACAATCCCCACGAGCATTTACCCAAGGATCTTCTTGGTGAGTTAAACTACTTAGCCATTGGGCACTTTTCTCACCATAATAGTCTAATACTTCATCAACAGATTCTCTTTCTGCATCAAGTAAATTATTTGCATTTGCATCAGGAAATAATTCTGACGATACCTTAAACATGCCTTTGTGCTTTTGATAAAGCTCTGGGATTACAGGTCCATTTGCCCAAGCTTGAAAATCTTCTACAAATAATTCTTCATCATCCCAAGTCATGTGCCAAGCCTGAGAGTAGTACATTAATTTTTGTAATTTCATTGCTGAAATTTTACCCATTTTTTCTGTGATATATTTTGCTACATCAAGAAATTGAGCCATATTTTGTACCCTAAAAAAACAATAGATATAAAAAATGGCAAGTTTACTTAAAACTCACCTTATTGGTAAATTCTATACTATTTTTAGAACTAGAAGTGACTAATTTGTAGTTTTGTCAACCAATTTTTAGGACTAAAAATAGGATTTGTCAACCAAGTCCTTATTTATACGACTTTTTGACTAGATTCATTGAGCAAACAAGCTCAGAGTTGCTAGACTTCAGCTAATGTTTTGACTTTAAAATAATTTATGAAATTTCTACTCATTTTAGTTTTGGGGTTCATTTCCATCCAAGTTTATGCAAAAAAAATGCGCTGACTTTTCTACGCAACAACAAGCACAGAAATGGTATGAGCAAAGAAAGAAATCAGGACAAACAGGCTGGAAAAGTTTAGACCGCGACGGTGATGGTCAAGCATGTGATTGCTTGCCAGGTGGAAATGGGAAGAAGTGCCCGAAGAAGAAAAGATAAACACACCGACTTTAAATTATCACTTTAAAGAATTGACCAACTTAATAACTAATGAGAACTCCATGAGTAGCTACCAAAATATTTTAAATGATTTTCTGGAACATTGGCCTTTAGAAAAGGTTGAAGCAATATCTCTTGACCAATACGTCGATATACAGAACCGTGCCACATTTACACAGTGGGTTGAAAATAGAACTATTGAATTAGGTTCTATTAGTGGCTTGTTTGGATCTAGAATGTTTGGTATGTACAAACGAAATGGTTCAGATCCATTAGATGGATATGCAAATGATGAGCTTTACACATGGAATAAAAAATACGGAAATGACAGAAATGTAGCATTTTCAGAGATCAAGAAGCATTTAATCGATATCATTAATTGTTCTTTAACTGGGAATTTTTCAAAAATTGATGCGATCCCTATTCCTGATATTTTTAAGTGGAAAGTTGCTTACCTCTATTCCAATGAAAGACTCATTCCTATTTTCCAACGGGAAGTTTTAAAAGAAATTGCCACCTACTATGGCTTATCTGTGAATAGTAAAACTACTGTATCTGCAATTCAAAAAGTACTCATTGATAATAAACCATTAGATTTGAACACTCATGAATTTATGGTTGAACTTTGGGCGAAGTTTCGTCCTCAAAAGAAAAAACCGAAAGGTATAAGCACGCCCCAACAAGATCAAGGAGAAAAGAGTACAAATGATCAAAAACGGTCAGGAACTTCATCTTATATTGCGAAACAAACCCACAATATAATACAAAATAAATTGCGAAATATGCTTATAGCTGAATATGGGGAAAGTTGTGTTGCTTGCGAAAAAAATTATGTAGATTTGACTCTTACTTATAAGGATACCATCACGCTATATGAGGTTAAATCCGATGCCTACGCTGCTACATGTATACGGCAAGCATTAGGCCAAATTATCCAATATGCACATCGACTAGATCCTACAAAGAAAGTAAAACTTTATATAGTTGGGCAATATCCCTTAAAGGATAATGAGAAACCCTATCTAAGCTACATTCAGAAAAACTTTAAAGTCGACCTTAACTATATGAATATTGATCTTACGTAATAGTTTAATCATGGTAGAGCGTCACACGGCGCTCTATTTAAAAAAAGGTATCGGCAGAAACATTGAAACGCTCGGACAGCGCCTTGATGTGACGGATTAATTTATCAGCCATCAACACGCTTTCAAAAAACCATTTTTGACTTTTTGAAAAAAATTAAGCTGACGTTTGATAAAAAACGACTACAAATAAAATATTTACCATCAACAATACATTCATAATTTAAACAAATTTTACATGGAAATAACATGTGAATAATTATAAAAATATTCTCGCAACATGTATAAATTTCAAACAAAAAATTACTTATAAAAGGCTAAAATTATGAAAAAGATATTATTCTTCATGACATTTTTACTTCTACCACTCAGCATGCTCAGCCATGCTGCATGGACAACTACCGAAGGACCACCAAATTGGGGGCCTTGGTATTTATATCAATCAAATATAAGCACATATACAATTGAGTGCGTGTATAAGAGAAAAGAAATCAAAGAAAATAATAGCTCTTCTGGGATGAACTCAATTCGTACCGAAACACAGCGCCTTCAGATTTCTCGCTATCCTTTTGGACGTTGCCCTGACACAATGAATTAAATATTAAACCAATAAAAGCCCTCAATTGAGGGCTTTTTTATACGCATTAGCTAACTTCACATCATAGCTATTCTTTGCATAAGCACTACCGTTATATCCACGAGCAAAGGCTTTCCAGTCCTTATTTTTAAGTGTATTCACTAGGCCATTCACTTGTATGTATCGACACATAGCTTCTAATTGCGAGGCTTCATCTTTATACATGGCATTAATAAATGCCTGCAGAGATGGATAGCCAAGCGATTGCCAGTGATACCCCATTACCTGCCCAATGCCCCAGCTTGCTGATTCAAGTGCGGATGCACGATGATACTGAGCAGCAGCATTCAAACGGCCATGTTGGGCTGAATATAAGCCATAACCACCATCAGTTTTATTGCACAGATCTGGGCGCTTAATCATCATTTGATCTGCAATTTTAGATTGGCCATTTGCGATCAAACGCTGCCGCATTACATGACGTTCAAACAAAATGACTGGTGTATTTTCGGCATTAAACCCAGAGCTTTTACATTCGACTTCAATGACTGCACGTAATACGGCGCTTTCAACACCTAATTTCTTAGCTTGTTCTAAAACTAGCTCTGCAGTTAATTTCTTACACATTTCACTTTCCTTTAGACATAAAAATAGCGCCTTATGGCGCACAGATGATAAAAAACCGACCTCTAAAAGAAGTCGATTTAAGATTTGATAGCTAAGATAATTTCAGGCAATTTCCAAAATAGAATTGGAATGGAAAATAATATCAAGAAGGCAAAAATAGTTTGCCATAATCCATGTTTTTCAATAGACACTTTTATAAGCTCCACTATTGGTTTAGAATATTCGAACATAGATTGATCATGTCTCCTTTCCTTTAAGTTGATATGAAAAAACCCCGATGCTTCCAACATCGGGGTTTTTCTTTAGGTATAAAAAAACCGCCCGAAGGCGGTATAAATTACAATTTAGTATTCAGCTTTAGTCAGCATTAAGCCATTGACCAAAGTTCATAATATTCTTGGATATCTGGGTTCAAAAATTCATCATTTTCTGAGTCATAATTAAATGGTTTGTTCTGCAAAAGTTCAGTGCAATTCAGTGATGTTAGATATTTTTTTAAGAACTTCTTAAAAGATTGAATCTTCTCTGGAAAAACACTTTCTTCATCCCACAAAATTGTATGCATGGAAAAGACTCACAATTTAATCTAATTGTGCGGATTATAGTGACAACAAAACAACCATACAAGAAATAAATGTGACTTACTTATCAATAATTAACAATTATTTCTTAAGATCATCCTTTGCTTCTTTCAAATATTTCACAACTTCAATTATCGTTTTGCCTTCTTGTTTGTTAATAAAATTAAAAGTCCAACGCACAATAGCCCAACCAGGTAAACCACAAATAAAGAAGAACCCGCCTAAGGCAATCATTCCCCAAATATCAGTTACCCACTCATGTAGGCCCCATTTCACGATGATGAAAGCACCACCAGTAAGGCTAGATACAACCGTGCAGATCAGGCCAACTGCCCACTCCTGTGGTGAGCGTGGTAAGCGCATCATAATGACAACCGTTGCAACCAAGCAAATAGCTAAAGTTACCGCGACTGCAGCACCATAGAATTTTAAAAACGCGGCAAACCCACTTGTGGACACTGGTTCCATTTATTTTCCCCCTATATTTTTTTGGCAATAAAAAAGCACCTAGTGAGGTGCTTAGAATTCGAAGTATGGTTTATTCATCGGTACATATGCTCCAGCATACCGAGCCACACCTTTTGTGATACGAATTGCATCGTATGTAGCCACGGTTTTATATGCAAATGTACGCTCAAGCCCTAGCAGTAACACTGATCCAGCTGTATTAATCGCGCCTGAATATGTGCCTTGCGCAACAACATTGCCGTTTACATAAAGTCGCACAATATTGTTTTCATCACGATCAAAAGCAATATCGTAGTAAACATTTGCTGTAATCGTTATATTTGAAAAAAGTTGAAATGTTTGGTTTAGCTCAAGTGCTAATACGTTTGTATTTCCATTGAAAAGTAAATTCCACCCCTTCCAGTACACATCTGGTGAAGCGCAACATAAAATCCCGCCATACATTTGATGTGATTCGAACTTGAATCGCATCTCAATTGTGAATTTCCCATCGAAATTCCAGTCGTTAGATGTCGCTGACTGCACACCTCCGTCAACAAACAAAGCTTTTCCATCACACGCATTAGAATCGTCAATAATGAATGCAGAACCTGCCCTTAATGTAAAAATGTGCTCTTTTACATCATTGATCAATGAGTCAGAAATTGCTGCTGACATATTTGAGATCATTACAACATTGCTGAAATATTCATCTCCCACTGCAGCTCTTATGTAGATCTCTTCACTAAACTCTTCAATCGAATCCCTAATAACTCCAATGCGATAGTAATAGTCGTTGTTTGGTTCAGTTGTGAAATCCTCATGATACATTGTTGATGATGTACCAATCGGCTGCCCTAAATTTTCTATAGCGGTTGAAACTGAATTTCTATAAATATTGAAATAATCAAAGTGCCCAAATTGAGCAAACTCGAGTCTTACTCCCGCCATTGTCTAAACCTCAATCTGAATAATTTCACCGCTGCTTGGCGCTAAACGCTTTATTTCTGCATCACCGATAAACACGGTGGCACCTAAGTTATAGCGTGTTGTGCTGGTACACATCACAAGACCCGAACCATCGATAACCAAAACTTTGTAATTGGGGTGATCTTCACTGGTAATCGTACCAATAAATTCAGGCGCTTTCGGCAATAAACCAATCAGTCGCTGCAATGCATTACTCATGATTTACACGCTCCACCTTGACTGTTTGATTCACTGTTGAATGGGTAAAAGCAACACTAATACTATCAACAACACCCCACCATTCAGCATTGAATGCCAATATTTCCCCGGGCATACACTCACCAATATTTGATGAGATAGGCATGGTAAACGTGTGGGTTTCAACCATTCCGGCTTTTGCTAATTTTGCTTTGCCGAAAGCGCCCATGCTGACATGATCAAACAGCGGATTATTTTCAGCAGGCAATAGTGTATCTGCGCTTGTACCAGCTCGTTTGACTTGAGCCATCTTTCCGCTGCGGTCGTTTGTGAGTGTGATGCTGTTGTAGTCTGGATATACCTCGTAGTCAGTAGACTGTATTGTGACAATACTTTCGGGGATTAATCGATCATATTCATCAATGGTCAGTGAATCCCAAAAGGTCTTTTTATAAAGCGGTTTGATGGTCAGCGCATTACTATTTTTTTCGCTATACACAAACCCGCCACCACTTTCGGCAATCATTTTAATCGCGGAAATCGGTGCTAAATTGCTATAGCTCAAGCTGTTATTAGCAACGATCCAGCCCAACTCATCAATCAATTGCCAGTTCAGTTGTGTATCACTAAAGACTCGGTCCAACTCAGCTTGGCATAGCTGCACTGATGTGCGTTCATTCTCTTGAAGAAATGAGCGTACAGCTGCATATGGCTCTGAAAGTAATGCCGTTTGGCTCCGACCAGTAAGTACATAAACATCTTGTGCAAACTTGAGTGAGCGACTGCGGTTTTCAAGAAGCATTTGGTGTTCATTGCCATTCACCATGATTTTTAGAATCACAGGTTGGCCACTAATCGGTTCAAGTTTTGGCAATCCGCTTGCTGGTACAGTCAGACTGTAAGACCAGCACCATCGGCTGCGGTCTGTGCTGTAATTTCCATCCAGCACATTTATTTCCTCGCCATTGTCCAGGCGAGTTACAGATAAGGTATTCAATATGTGCCACCAATTTTTATTTGGAATTGCTGGAAAGCAAGCATCTGCACCAAAGTTCAGCTCAACATTGTGAGAATTAACCTCATGACAGACGCATACAAAATTAAGGTCGCCCGCGCCTTCATATTTGGGAATCTCAGGTTCTGGCCACGGCTTAATCAAATGCTTGCGATAATGAATCGATTTGGCTTTATCCCATGAAATGTAATCTTTCGTGACCAGCTCTAAGCCTTTATCCCAATCAAAGCTGAAGCGCTTTTCGAACACATGCGCGACCTGATGTGAAAATGAAATATTTCGACGCTTTCGAATCATCTCTTGATGAGAAAATTCACGGTTTAATTGAAGTTTTATTGATTCATCAAAATACAAATCACATGCAATGCGAATTTTTAGATTTTCTTGCCAGCGCAGCACTTGCTTTCGACTGAGTTTTAAGCCCTGATCAAATTCTGCATGAATAGATTCAGATAAAGTTAAACCTCGTTCAAAGCCAACTTCATTGCCATGACTAATTACTAAGCTTTCATCAAAAAAAAGAGCCTCATTTGAGACTCTTAACATGGCTTTAGCCCATGGTATTTGAGCGGATCCAATCCTAGCTACGGCCTTTTTAAAGACAGTACTTAATCCGAGCTCAACACCAAGTTGATGATTGATGTCTTGAAAGCCCACTGACAATGAAATAAATCTACAGTTTATGTATGTATTGATGTAACCACTATTATCAACTGGCTGTAGATTTGAACCTACAATTTCCACAATAAAGCCAGTGTTAAATGATGCTCTAATATAATTAGCAACTAGATCTGGATCATAAACGGCATGCAAATCAAAAGGCGCTGTTAGAGTACTTGGCTCAACAATATCAAGATAATATGCTGTGAGCGAATACGGCTTTTTGTGTTCGTAATTATCGCTCATATCACACCTAAATCACTGGTTTTAAAATTATCGAATCAAGGCGCTGTGTAGCACCCATCACAATATCGTAGCTATTCAAAATAATATCTAAACCCATTTCAAAATCAGCCACAGCATCGCCATTTGCATTAAACAGCCTCGCCCAGACCACAGTACCTGTTTTGAGCGCTAAAACATCATTGGTTGGTTTAAGCTCAATACTGTCTTCATTTAAGCGTTTAAAGCATGGTTTGGGTAGTGTAAGCGTTGCAAGTTTTGCGGAATCATCCGCAGGGATTAATATGCTTTCAGGTTTTGCAGACTCATAATAAATAAAGGAAGCGTTTCCGCTTCCCGAGTCAATAAAATCAGCCAGTGCTCGCAGTTGCGCAAGCCCAGCTTTGAGTGATGGTGAAATCATTTTGGCACCACATTATCTTGAATTACCGCATTGAACTGATGGTTACTGTCGAAAGCAACAATGAAAGTTTTTAAATTCGTATCAAGACCTGCGAATTGATATTTACCATTTGCATCTGGTTTTCTCACCGCAAGCGGGCTTAAATTCCCTTTGTTATATAAAACCACTAAAGCATTTTTATACTCATTACCTAGTTTTTTAGTTGAACCGCAAATTGAAGCAACTGAGCCCACTCCAATCAGAGAGCCTTGCAGTAGATTCCCGCCATTCAACACCCTTCTTCTACATAGCCTCATGACAACTCCCCAAGATAAAAGAGAATCCCACCAACAGACCTAAAAATTGATAAAGAATCATAAACATACATCGAATTTTCAGAAACTAGCGGTGTCGTATTAACGCCACCAAGAGTACTCCCTGAAAATGCAATGTGCTTAAAAGTTCCTCTTAAATATGTGTCATCATCAACAAGCGGTATCTCTAAGGCCCCAACATTATTTTTATACATATTTGACTGGCCTGAAGCGTAGGAAGGCATCATTGGGCTGGCCCATCGACTATTTGATATTTTGCTAAGTACATCAAATTGAGGCACCTGAACACTTGCTTCCCCCGCCCCGAACATAAAAGGGTGTGTACCTGTGTCACGGCTTTGATTGGCGTAGTTAAGCCCATTATTTGCAGTATTTATTCGAGTATAAGCTGCTAAAAACCACGGTGGCACCACGTCGTTAGGCAATGCTGAATTAAATAACCCACAGCCACATAAAATCTTATCAGCACTACCAGCGGTCATAGACCGATCCAAGTAAAAACAATCTTGATCACCAGTTAGAGTAAAGTTTCTAGTCCCATTATTTGGAATTGAAGACTCACCATCGCCACTCATAACATAGTTGCCATAATTAGCATAATGCCATCGCGACCAACCTCGGATTACATTACCGCTTGTTCCACTGATTTTCCAGTTCTTTGTAGGGTTGGCAGTATCCATGGGCAACTGAAGGACTTCTGGATTCTCAAAATCATCAATATGATCCATATGTTCAAGCAGGCCAACCATTGCTGATTTTGCATAGCTAGAATTATATGAGTTCACGCCATCAGAAATAGTTTCATCTACACGAATATACGGATGCTGTACTGTTGGATTTTTGGCGCGGTACACGCGCTTAACATCCTTATCATCACGAAAAATAATGTCATAACCCAGTGATGCTAATTTTCCAGCTCCTTTAGTTGTAATTGCAGTCTCAGCAATGGTGTTTGCTGGTTTTAGGATTAACTGCGTGTCACTTGGCACACCTTTAATTCGATACTTTTGATTTAAAGATGATGACTCAAAACCAGTAAGTTCAACAACCTGCAGCAGCAACGCTTTGTGCGGAGAAAATAGTGTTAAATGCAAATCCCCTTGCTTATCGATTGCTGCTGAAGTCACACCTGGCAGTTCGACCCCATTTACTAGACAAGCATCTAAGAGGCGAATCATATCGCCCCAAGTATTGCTCAGCACTAACCCATTCAAGTGGCTAAAAAATTGAACTTCTACATCTGTTGCCATATTTGAAAGCCCATAAAAAAGACCGCCAAGGCGGTCATATTAAAGTTGAAGTCTAAGCAACCCGGTCAATATCACCGCGCAGTATGATTTGGAATGAGTCTGACAGTACAGTAGGCTCGGACTGTTTTACGGTGCGAATCACCCAAATCGGATAATTTGCCCCAATCGAGTTAAAACGCATAGTATTGCCATTCGCCCAGCCACTGCCCCAACCTTCTTTTTTAATCTTAAAGTATGGTGCATTGGTGATTGGGTTGAGTGGTGCATAATCAGCTGTGGTGGTGCCACGCTGTGCCAATTCACCAGTATATTCACCAACACACTTAAACGTTGTTGCATCCGTAAACACCATAGCCCAGCGCTCTTGAATTGAGCCTTTGTTGCTCACTTCAATAGGATACAAAGCATCGTTGTAGTTTGCTGAAATTGCACCACCAGTCGCTTCATCCGACCACACGGAGTTCCATGTCGGCTGAACAAATAAACGTGTGTAACGTGATTTCATATCACCGATGACCAACGCTGAGCCGACAATGGTGTTGGCTGGATCGTAGTTGTGCGTCAGTGGTTTAGTGAAAGTCACTTGACCATTGATTTTGACATCACGCACCAAGCCCATATCCTGATAGCGATACTTAGCAGTAAGTGGTCCGGTCAGATTGCCTAAGGCAAAATCACCGTTTAAAGTCACTTTACCGTAGTCATAGTCCACAACATACATATCAAATGGCACTTTAGCTCCATCTGCATCTTCAAGTTCACACCAAGAAATTCGCTGATCAGCCAAAGCATAAACCTTGCCCGCAATATAGTCTGGCAGTTCCTGTGATTTGCTCGCGCTGACTATACCAATCTCACCGCTACGGAAAATCGGGACTCGGCCATCAATGGGTAAACGCACTGCAGATAAACCAAGCAGATCAGCATCAATCGGAATGTAGCTGAAGCCCACTGCGCTATATTTGATGGTTTCAGGCAGCACCATGATTGGCTTGTGAATCCATTGCTTGCCATCTTTTGCATACTCAAGCTCAGCCACATACCAATCCTGCGCCATAATTTCCGCGCGGTTTGCTTCAGTGATAATCACTTTTTCACGAAATACGAATTGGCCATAACCTTGATCAAAATTAAAAAATCCATCGCAGTCAGCCGTATCAATCGTGCCTGAACCATCTGGCACAACATTCAGCACGCCACCTTCAACTTTCACTGCGGATAAAGTCAATGATTGAGCGCGAATTGGAATCATCGGTGCACGATAAGACACTTGGTTGGTTTTTACACTCTCTAGCTGTGTTGCCAATGACTCCAAAACTGGGTTATTCGCGCCGCCTACATCCCACGATGAAATCTCAATAGTGCCGTTGCCATACTGGATTTGACCCGCAAGCGTTCCAGCGCCTGTGGTTGCAGATGGGTTTCGATAGAGAGATCCTATCTTATCAACGTAAGTTGAGCTGGCTAGCGTAAGTCGCACCGATCCTGCCAGAATCTGCTCAGCAAAACCTTCTGTTAAATCAGTTTTCAATACCAATCCGATCACTGTGTCATTCCAGCTTTGCGCAACTGATTCATCACGATATGAAACACTCACTGTGACTGCAGTCGCCACCTCAGTTAAGGTCAAGGTGTTTGTGGTTTTGACATTTTGATAATTAATAATCATCCCCAGCATGCCTGCTTCTATTGCTGCTTGGGATGTATTATGTGTGCCGTAGTAAGGGCGCATAACCTTTTCGCGCTCAATCGCTTCAAGCGTGGCGCTTGGCGCAACGGTAATGGTTCGAGTTGTGTAGTTAATCGAACCTTGTTGCTGACCAGCACCATTGATCATAGTGCCAGATGTCGCATCAATCGGCATATCGTGCAATTCAACTTCACCTGAATAGCTCATGTATTTTACTGGCACACGGATTTTTACAGACTTAGGAACTAGCGGTGCCGAGCCATTGTCTAACTCAACTGTAATTGATCCGCCTGATGGTACTGCGCTTAATTGAACTGTCGACTTAGGACCTTTCTGCCCTGACACATTAAATGTGGTACCACCATTTGGTAGCAAGACTGGCATAAGTTTAGCCATACCATCTGCATAATCGATGCTACCAGTCGCATCACCTGTGAACTGCCCTTGTCCATTGTCTGTGGCAGTCTTAGTCACACCATTTAGTAGCCAATCTACAGTCAATGTTCCCGCCACAATCGAATCATTTACAGGAATCTCAACATAAGCTTTATTGATGGCCAGCCCAGAACGCTCTTGAGCTGTGATCATATTGCTCCACGTTAGCAATATTGCGCTACCAACGTCTGCCAATTCACCAACTGTAACCGCCATGGTGCCCGTTTCATAATCAATGCTGCCAGATCCGAATGAAGAATCAGAACCACGCAGCTGGCCTGCACCATTGTCGCGCAGTGTGTAGACTTGGTTTTGCACCAGATATGAAAACTGTAAACTGCCCGGCGACGGTAAAGGCACCAAGTTCTTAATCCAGTTAAATCCATTATTTTCCTGATTCACATAGATCAACATCGATTCAACTGGCGCAGTTACTGCGGCAGCCGGCATAAACGTAATATTTAAATTGGTTGTACCCGTGCCAGCATTGGCATTCCACGCAATTGCGCCATTTTGGTAGTTGATCGTACCGATTGAAGTACCAGCACTATTCTTGAGCTCACCGCCTACATCGGTAATAGCCAATCCAAACAGGGTAAATTCAACAGATTTAGGCATCACACTTGAACCGATATACAGCCCTTGCACAGTATTCACAGTGATATTGGAGAATGTTTTGCTTAATACGCCACTGGCTGTTTTGACCAACGCCGCAGAATCGCCGGCAGCATTGATATTCACCATCGGTGTTTCAGTCTGCGCAGAAGGTACCAGCTGCGTGTAGACACTATCAGCAACGACAGAATAATCACCGACCTGAGCAGCTTCTTTCAAATTTGCACTGGCATAGTATTTACCGGTATCGGCAACAATAGTGTCTCGAATGATGGTCTGGCTTTTTTCACCGCTGTACCACTGCTTTGCAGAGAGGCCCACAAAGTCAGCTTTTAAGGCGTCACTGAGGCCGTAAGTTGCAATCTTGTATTCAACCTGCTTACCGTCAATCATTAAAATTGCAGTACGTGTGGAAACTTCAGTAATGCGAAGATACTGCTCAACTTCTAAAGGCTTGCCTTCATTTGAAATTAGCACAATAGATGCGCCAATCGAGCTTTCAGTTTCCTGTGGGAACATAGCCACTTGTAGCGACTTCATGCCCAGCCAGTGTGTATCCAGCGGTGTGCCTGTCAGCTGCGCACCTTTAGCTAAGTAGTTTTCAATGCGGTTTTGAGCACTTGAACGCTCATCTGTCCAGCTATTTGTACTGAATAATACGGCGGATACATTCGGATCTTTTGGGTTTTCAGAAATAAAGACTGTAGCACCCATCAAAGCATCTGTATCAGCGGTATTGACTGCAGCATAGATCTTTTGAATTGATGTGCGGCCTGTCGTGCGATCCATTTCAGAAATGTCATTAAACAGGTTATTGCTTTGGCCATCGACAATTTCACGGCCTGAATATTTACCGCCACCATCTTCCGCATCAGTCTTAATGCGTTCAGATTCCAGCAGTTTTAAGTTATTGGTTTCAATCGCCATCGCTTACCTCGGTGAATCGCATAGTGACAATGTAATAATCATCCTCTGATACTGTCGGATGCTCTTTTGTTGGTTTAGCCTCAATTGCTCCAGCTTCGTGATTAAAAATCACATTAAATTGGCGCTGATCATGTGGCCATTCAAATCGCAATGTGAATTGTTCTTGGGTTGATGCCCACTCCAGAATTTTTTGCAGAGAGCTGCGCTTAATCCAGCCCATCCCTTGAACTGGAGGAACCAAAGTAATTGGGCGACCAGTGAGTTTTTTTCCTTCTTGAATAATCAGCGCACCATTGATTGCACGCTCTTGCTTTTGCTCAATAGGTTTCCAATCAAATTCATCCGACCATAAAAAACCGTCCTCTAATGGGACGGTTTCTGATGTGGCTTTTCGTATCAACTTCATTACATTCCTCGTTTCAACATTTCAAGCTGACTAAGCATTTGATCCACGGCATCAACAGCTTCTGGCGTTCCTTCTAAATTTGCAGATTTGCCTGCAGAAACTAGCTCAAGAACTTTCTTCTCAGTTGGTTGCATAGCCTCAATTCCTTGAATATCAAAATTACTCGCAATCATTGGCGCCATATTGGCAATGTCAGCTTGTGGTGTAATTGGGCCAGAATCACTGAAAGCTGATAAGCCCAATGGACGAAATGAAGCCCCTGCCTTTGTGCTATTCATTCGAGCTCGTGTGGCTTCATTAATCTTCGCGCGCTTAGCTTTGAATTCATCCCAATAATCTTGCCCCGCGAGACTGTCTTCTGCAGGTTTTGGTTCTGCTGAACTATTGTTATTGACTTGCTGAATGCTTTGTTGAGTCGCTGATGCTGCACGCTGAATTTCGCTGAGTTTTGAAACAGTAGTTTTACCAGTGGAATCGATTTGGACTTCGAGGCCTAAATAGGCCGCTTTAGCATTTGCAGTTGCAATCGCCTGTGCATCACCCGATGCATAGGCCAAACGAATAGTTTCCTCATAAGCCTTTTGCAAACCATCCTGCGTAGCTTTGCCACTTTTCAAAATAGTATTGAAGTCATTCATTGCTAAATCAGCAGAAAGCTTGAGTTGCTCTTTTGTTTTTACACCGAGACGCTCGAATGCCTGCTCAACCGGATTTAAAGCATCAGGTAATTCCTGCACAGCACGCTTAAGTGCCTGCATCCCCATCTCCACTTGAGAAGTGGACAATTTACCTTGCTCACCAAAGGATTGAAGCTTTAACTTTGCAAAGTCAATTTCTGCCTGACTTTTGGCTATGCCCAACCATTTCACCCAAGCCTCATAGGTAACATCAGCTGCCTGTTTTCCTGTAATGCCTAGTGCTTCCAAGCCTGAAACAAAGTTATTAACACTGGCTTCATTTTCCTTAAATTTCGCTGAAACTCGATTTAAAGAAACATCCAAATCCAAACCTAATGCAGTTGCAGCCTTTCGAGCTTTATCTGCTGAAGCTGCATTTTTCTCAGCGCCTGCTGCAGACTTATCCCAAGCTTGAACAGATACTTTGCCCGCCTCACTCATGGTAACCATATAGCCCTTCGCTATAAGATCAGCCTGCATCATGCCATCCATAACACCATTATTAGCTACAATTGCGGATTCAGCGTAATCCTGAACGGCTTTTAACTTTTCATCTTCTGTAGCTTTCTTGCCATTTAGCTCAGTTTGCTGATTTGCAAGCACTTGATCCATGTGTTTTTTTGAATCAGCTAAGCTTTCAACATTCTTTTGCTCTTGGGTTTTAGCTATTTCATCAAGAGCTTGCACACCTTTAGATTTAAATTCTAAGGCGCCATCTGAGGCTTTTTTGTAGTACTCCTGAGCCTTAGTCGCCATTACATCCATATCTGCAATAGCTTTCTGCTTAACATCCCCCCAAGTGAATTTTGAAACTAATTGCACCCACGCAGCTGCTAAATCATAGATAACTCCTACAAGTAGATTTGCAGCAATTTGAATCCCGATAAATCCATCGCTAATAAAACCTATCGCAACATTGAAAACTTGTAGCACCTTGGTGAAGCCATTCGTTTTGGAACTAGCCTCATCTATTCCATTATTGAAATCATATATGCCACTTAGCACATCATTTAAAACATCAAAAGTAATAACGAAAGCTTCACCAAGGGTTTCACCTACTGTTTTGATTGCTTCGTAAATACTCGTTAGGGCAGTTTTTAAAGCAGTAAGCGTAGCTGTATCAATTTTCTTAAATTGGTCACCTATCCAAACAAAGCCTTCACCAATGTCATTTAATAAGTTCTCAACCACATCCATGTTAGATGCAATAGTAACCAACCAATCAGCAACGGTTGCACTCGCGCCATTAGACTGATCCATTTTACCAATTAGAATCTCCCAACTGGTTGAAATGCGCTGCAACGCATTTCCGATAGTAGTTGGGAATTGATCAAAGGTTTGCTGTACTGCATCCTTTTGACTCAATAAGGCTTTATAGACACGCTCTGCGCCAAGCTCTCCATTGTCAGCCATATTCTTAAGTTCACCAGTGGTGACCCCTAGACCTTTGGCTAACGCTTCTGCAACTCCAAAACCATTTTCCATCATGGAATTGTATTCTTCACCACGAAGCGTACCTTGCTGCATGCTTTGGATAAATTGCTGTGTAAATGCCTCGCTAGCTTGCGCGGATACACCACTGATTTGAATTGCTTGATTGATAGTTTTAGTTAAATCAAGAGAATTCTGTTGGGTCATCCCCATGTCTTTACCGACAGCATTCAATCTTGTGAACAGATCACCTGTTGCACTCAAGCTTGAGTTTGTTATTAAAGCAACTTGGTGCACGCCAGCCATTGCAGACTTAAAGTCACCACCTTCTTTAGTTGCAATGCTGATGCGAGCTGATAGATTGGTGTAGGTATCGGCTGTTTCTGCCAATTCACGAATACCAAGTCCCATGCCTAATGCAGCCATAGCGCCTACAAGTGTATTTACTGCAAACTTCGCACCACTCAGCCCTTTTTGTGCGGTCTGCGCAGAAATGTCTGTGTTTTTAAGGCTGGCATTTGCCCTACCAACTTCAGTATGAAAATCAATAAATGCACTTTCAGCTTGCTGGACTTCACTCTCAAGCTGATCTACTTGTTTTTGTGCAACCGCAATATCCGTAGGTGTTGCTTTTGTTTTAGAAAAAGCTTCCAGTTTCTTTTTGGCTGTCTCTAGGTCTGACTTTAAGAAAGCTAAAGATTTAACAGACTGATTTCCAAAATCCGTAAAATTTTTGGCGGTATTTTTAGCATCATCACCAGCATCTCGAATAATTTGAGTAGCACTAGCTAATGACTTAGTTAAACTATCTGCCAACTCTTTACTTTTCTCTGGAACAATATTTCCAAGTGCCTTCGTTGTATCTGCACTGGTATGCTTTAGCTTCTCTGTTTCACTCTTAATCGTTTCAAAGACTTTTGTTGTAACGCTTTCAGACTGCTTTGCCGCGGCAATAAGGCCTTTGCTATCGCCATCCATGATTAATTTGAAAGTTAGATTTTTACCAGACATGAGAACCTCAAATTACAGGCATAAAAAAAGCACCTACGTAGGTGCAAAGACATAAAAACGACGTTATTTGGGTCGGCTTACATTCTCCAAATATAAGTACAAGCAATTATCGTCAGAAGAATTGCTAAAAATCGCCATGCTTGCATCTTTCGTAACTCCATTAGACATAAATTCGCCAATTTGATAAAATCATCCATACGAAATGTTCTTCCTCTTTACTTCTTGGTTGAGTGGAATTAAAAAACCCCGATGCTTCCAACATCGGGGTTTTTCTTTGGGTGTAAAAAACCACCGCGAACGATGGTTATTTAGTTTCTCTCTTATACGTCAATCTTTAAGTTCCCCCCGAAAAGAAGGTTCTCGTTTATTTATTCAGACTCAACGCGAAGTCTTAATACTCGCTACTTTGCCATTCTCAATGGTAATCGTATAACTCTTGCCATCACTATTGTATGACACTTCACGCACTGGTGTTTCTTTGCCATTCACATTTTTGGTGTAGTCGTAAGTCGATGCTGGTTGGCCAAGTTTGCCTACGATCTGGCCATAGTTATCACCAACACGAACGCGCTCACCATTAATACCAGCGTTGGTTAAATTTGCATTAGCAAATGAAAAAGCAGTCATTAATGCTACGACAACTAATAATTTTTTCATTAATTTTCCCCTTTTATTAATTGCTAAATCATAACTTGCTCAATTACACATCACAACGCTTAATCTTCGCTCAGTTTCAGCTCATCAATTAATTTCGCAAATGCCTTAGCATTGGCATACTGAGCAGCGCGCATTAAGCTGGTTTGCATCCGCATATTGGCTGACTGCTGTCTTTGAGCTGCTTTTAGGTACCCAATGAATGTGCCGTAGCTCATCCGCATGATGTCTTTATGACGATGGCCAGATTCAATGAGTATTTGAAAATTATCAAACCAATTCGCTTGATCCGTATCTTCGCTCTGTGATTTTCTTTTAGATTTTCGTTTTGTCTCTTTTTCACTAAAGAATACATCATTCACTTTAAACATTGCGTCAACAAGCTGCATCAATAATGATTCTGACGCCTCAACCATCGAAATAAGCGCTGTTTCATCTTGATGTGTAGATTTGGACAGCAGAGTGATTACTTCAGCTGTATGCGCTTTTAACAGCGATTTATAAATTTCATCTGAATGGTTTTTTATAAAATCCTTAATAACCTTGGCTACTGGCGCCCATTCATCAAAATCATACATCTGAAATTGACGAATAATAATGTCGCCAATCTTAATGCTTCGATTATTTGCTAAGAAAAACTCATTCATCGAAATACCTTAGCTAGAGCCACAAATGCATTAATAATATTTGAGAGCTGCCAGATGAAAATACCCATCAAAATGGCACCCGTTACCTTCCAATAGCCATGTTTTTCCATTACAACCTCTACTTCTGTAAAACTACTGCTATAATTTCAACCACAGATTTCTTTCCCTTGCTTTTATCTGGCGGGTGGAAATAAAAAAGCCCAGCGCGACTGCAATCGTTGGGCTTTTGCTTTTATGAGCACAAAAAAAAGACGCTGATGCGCCAAAATCTTTGTACCTAGTAGGTTTAGGCTGCTACTGAGAACCGCTCAATGTGACCAAAAATACTAAGCTCTGGATCATTAGCTTTAGAAATATCTGCAAGGCATTCGCCTTCAAAGCTATAGCTAGCAAAGTCCTCATGAATCAGATCAAATTCTGTATCTGGTGAAAGTTCTAGTCGCCAAAGTGTCACAGTAACCTTATCACCCTGATATGTATCAACACCTTTAAAGAAGAAGCGGTACTCCCCACCTAAATCATTTGCAATGGTTGTACGAGTTGTAGCACCCGCTTGTCCTGTCCATTTCACATCAGTAATTGCTTCTTTAAAAACAACCGTACCGAATACAAGATCCAGATTATATTTATCAGTTGTGATAGCAGTATCAGCTGGCCCTTTAAAAGTAACCTCAGATAGGTTACGTACTCCAAGATCAATCATTTCACCAACTTTTACGGCACCAATAGATGTTTCAGGTACAGCTTTAGCAGGAATTTCAATGGATTTACCACTTAGAATCATAGCTAAGTTTTCTTTGGTCACTTCTTCCAAAGTGCCACTAACCGAAACACCTGTCTGCTTGCGAAGTACAGCGTCTTTCGCACGCATCCCAGTTTTAGACTCAAAATGATCTGTCGATTCTGATGTAATTTTAAGCTGAAGCTCAGGTGTATTACCGATCGGTAGTAGCGCCGCTGGTTGGCCATTAATCATCTTTGCTAAGCAGAGTTCACCCTGGAGCGAGATTAAATCTGGTTTATTCGACATTGATTTTTACCTCTTCTTTTTTAGTTGCTACAGATTTGGTTTTTGTAGTTGCTTTAACTACCTCAATTACGCCGCGCTGTAGTAAATCTTGAATTTGAGATTCGCTTAAACCGCCTACGATATCCCCTGCATTAAAACGCCCGACTGGTTGCCGGGCTTTATATTGTTTTGACATGAATTGTTCCTACACAAACAATTTTGATTCAAATACCAAAGTGATATACACACATGTTGGTGAATAATCCTCTTCCACAGCAACCATTTCGAGTGGACGCTTACTGGAGGCGGGACGCCAACCTGACAATAGCTTTAGAACTTTCAAAGTCAGCATGCCAGCACGATCCAACACCGCAGAACCATCATTTTGCTGTGATGCAGCGTGACGCTCACAAATCGTGACTTCCCACTGTTGGGTTAAGCTCATTACTGATGAACGACCAGCATCATCAGACTTGCGTACGCGTCGGTAATAAATCTGAGCATTTGGCGTCACCTGGGAAAGCTCTGTTACTTTTGCAGAATTGGCCGGTGTATAGATCTTTTTGAAATCAGAAATTTCTTTCAGCTTTTCATAAATTTCATTACGGACCGCAAAGAAATTATCTTCATCCGTCATTTGTTAAATGCTCCACGATTAAATCCATCACCTGTAATTCATCACTTTCAGTTAAGCCAAGGAATGGTCTACGCAGCATATTTACCTTGTAAGCCTTACCCATACTTTCCTGCATAAAATTGGAACGCGCCTTACGAACAAACTTATTACCAACTAAACCAGAACGTTGGTTCTGCCTGAAATAAGTACGGCGCATACGTGCTTCATAATGAATTTCACCGCCAAAGTGGTGAATCGGGCCATATTCAACATCTGTACCAATTTCGACACTATTCTGCAGAACATTATGGGTAATGGAATTCATGAGTCTTGATGTATCACGCAAAGTAGTACCACCTTTACGGGCGACCCGCCCTGATAATCGCCATTTACCTTCAAGACCCTCACCATTGGTCCATCGGTTGCGAATATTGCTCACAACCGAATGGCCAATTGCATCAAACAGTTTGGGCTTATTTTGATCAAAATTGGATAACCGCGCTAAAGCCTGCATCACTGCAGACTCACCATCCGCTTCAATCGCAATTCCTACACCTGACATATCAGCCTCACTTGATGCTAGGCATCATATTCAAGACATCATCACCAAATACGCCACCGCGATAAGTTGAACCGATTGGTAGTGTGGTAGGTGATCTTGCTGGCTTTTCTTCAGTGACTTCATTTTGAGGATTGAGAATATTCAAGGTTGCCTTGCCATCTGCAACCCGTTTCAAGAAATCAATTTCGGCCTTATAGCGGTTTTCGATTTCTTCAGTTGGTTGCTGAAAGTAAAGCCGGTAGCGTGCAATGTTGCACGCAATCCGTTTCAATGTGCTGGGCGTATTAGGTAAAGGCAGTACATACTGAACGGCTATATAGCTGTCGATTTCCTCTGATGCATCCTGCAGAGCTTCCTCAATCGAATTCACCACAGTCTGCATTGATTCCAGCCCCTGAATTTCCTCTTCCCCGAAACGCGCTTCTAAGTCGTTCCGAGTCGCATACATAGCATCACCTATTTATCGGCAGTAGTTGCTTTTTTGGCTTCAGCAGTCGCTTTCTTTAAAGCAGCTTCGGATGTGGCCAGTGATTTTTCCAAACCTTCAACTTTCGCCTTCAGCTCAACCACTTCAGCATCAGATTTATCTTTGCCAGCAATCAGAATTTCTTCATTTGCCTTCAGCTCAGCAATTTCGGCTGTGAGGCTTGCTAACTCTGTAGCTGAGCCATCTGCTTTAGGTTCTGATGACTCTTGATATTCTTCAATAGCCCCAGATGCTAAAAGGGCCTGAAGTTGTTTAGCTTCAAGCCCTGTGATTTCTTGCCCTGGTCGAAAGTGACCGAGTGATTGTTTTGCAATGTACTTTGGCATGCTTTATTCCTTATACAAATCCACGACCGCCAACAAGGCCGTTCTTGTTGTTAGGGATGGCTAGCGGTGATGACTCAGCTAGCATTTGAATGCTGGATGGATTCTTTTCTTGCCATTGGCTCAAATAAAATTCTAAAGCCTGACCAAATGCTTCTACATTTTGAATTGCACAGTGTGCGATCCAGCCATTTGCATCCGAGATCAAACCAAAGAAGTCTTCAGGGATAAAACGTTCAGGTGTTGCACCACCGATACTGTGCTGAACATCGTATGTCCAGATTTCAATATTATCGACGGTACCACGGAACTGAGGTTTATCCATCTGATCAAAGGTTGGTGTTAAAGGAACGCTAATACCTGCATACGGCGCAATGAACTTTTCCTTAAACTCTGCATCTTTAATCAAGGTGTTATAGACCTTCGAAGTCGTCAAAGCCATCATTGGAGACGTACCTGAATGTTCTACAGACAAATCAATCATCGCTTGGATGTCTTTAACTGGTGTGGCACCCACTTGCCCCCACTTAATCAATGGTGCGAAATTACAAGCTGGATTACGTTCATAGTTCACTTCATACATTGGGAAGTCAGCAGAGGCGAATGTTGTTTTGCCGTAAAGCAGTACATCACGAGCAATCAGCAACTTTCGGTTTTCAATGGATTGGCGCAGATATAGAGCCTTTTGCGCTTGGTCAATCAGCAATAGATCTGCATCGCTTAAACGGTTTGAGCCCGTTGCAATCACACCAAATTTACGTAACTGCGTAATCAATGCAGTATTTTGAACATCGCTTGGGAATACCGTCATCATTGGCTTTAAATAAGCTGGCTTAACAAATTTTACGTTACCAGACTCACCCACTTTAATTTGACGACCCGCAGCCGTTGGCGTTACGAATGGAGCCAATGGAGTTGCTGTATTTAATTCACCTACTGGCACTTCTTTTTTCGTATACGACACACGTTGCGGAAAGAATCGATCCATCAACCAAGTATCAACCTTTTGAGTGGTATCTGTTAACAGTACCAGCTGCGGAACATCCAGCAGTTCAACTGGTGCATTTTGAAATGTAAATTGTTGACTCATTTATTAATTCCCCACGACTTTACGAAGTTCGATTTTGTTGACCAATGCCTGTGCACGAACCGCATCATATTGACCAGCTGTTAATGCGGTACCTTTTACCGTTACTACGGCAATATCAAATGCACCTTGTACATAAATTGGCATTTCTAGACCATTGGCTGCATGGTAAGTTGCTTGTTCTGCAGTCATATCGGTATTCGCAATTGCATTCCAATCACCCACCACGCCTTCAGTGATTACAGGATGGTCTGCTAAGTTGCCAGTACCAACCTTTAGCAAATCACCGCGCTTGTATGCTGTGGCCGTTTTTACTTTGGCATTTTCCGTGCGAACACCATCACCAACCACAAGTTGTGTAGTAGTGATTGTTTGAGTAATTGTGCCCATTATTGTTTTGCTCCTTGTTGAGCTGCAGCAAATTGGTTAAAAGCTTGGTCCAGTGCTGAACCTTGATTACCACCTTGCACTTGTTGCCCACCTTGACCACCTGTAGCTTGATGACTAAACAAGTGTGCAAGATGTGGTGGAACTGCTTGAATTTGTGGTTGCGCAGCTAGCGGTGTATTGCCTGCCGAGAATTGCTTTAATTGCTGGGACATAAATGCAAATGAACCATCGTCCATATTTGTATATGACGTTTTTTCTTCAGCACTGAATTGCTTATTCAAAGACGTTTCAAGCGCTTTAATATCTTCTTCACGCTTATCAGTTTTGAACTTTTTAAGTTCCGTTTGTGCTGCGTCACGCTCTTTTTCAGCCTGTACGCGGGCTGCTTTTTCTTGCTCTAATTCGGTCACGTCTGTGTCCTCTGGTTGATTAAAGTTTTTTGGTGTGTGGCTTGCGGCAACGGCGTTTGTATTGTCATCTGCACCTAAAGCACAAAAGGACACTTCGCGGATGCGTCCGCCGCGGAATACTGTAATTGGCCCTTGATGAACTTTTCCGTTTACGGATACAGATGCGCCTGCTTGAATTTCTTCGATAGCTGTAGGCTCAATCCGAACAGACATTTGCCACGGAAAACCATCATCCGAGTCTTGAGCAACCTGAGCACCAAACTCATTGCTCATTAAGTCACCAGAAACAGTTAATCCTGTTTGATGGTTAATTGAATGTGTATTGATTGCCCCTGCTCGCTGACTTGATCGATGTTCAAGTAACGCGGGAATGCGGCCTTTTAATTGCATTGAGTCCAAATCAAAAATAATTCGATCCCAATACCAATGATCAGTGATTGGCTCCCCGCTGTAAGCAACACCGGAGAAGGTGCGTTTTTTCTTACCCTCTTCAGCATTATCAACACTCAGTTGCCCGAGCTGGAAACAATACTGATTAGGCTTTTCAGCTTCTGGCATTTTCATGCTCCATAAAAAACCGCCCTATTGGGCGGCTTCAGTTAACTTTTACTTATGGTTTCTTTGGTGGTCGCGATAAAGCACAACACATAGCACGAACAAGATTATTCACTTTTGATAGGCTACCAATCACAACCACTTTCTTCCCGCAACTACATGGTGAATAACCATTTCCATTTAGACCATTCAAACCACGTCGACACGATTCACATTTTTCAGTCATTAATTCACCAATGCTTTAAGTGTGTAAATCATCTTGCCATTCAGTGTTTCAATCGAAACCACTTCAAACGACAAACCTATTGGGATTAGGATGCCTTCACCCGCATTCAACTTTTCAAGGTCAATTCCTAAACCTTTAGCATTTTCAATTTGAATCATCACATTAGACCGACCCGCTAAGAGCATTGGAGCATCCAAAGTGACCACCTTGCCCACTTCAAGCACAGCAGCGTAAGCCAACGTGGTTGAACCAGTAATCACATCAGCACTATTGGCTGATACGGCGTGAATCTTTGCCATATCATCTTTTACCCAGCGTTTAAGCACATCTTCTGCCAAACTAATAGAGGGCTGTTTTAGGTAGCTACTAAGCGAACCATCATTGCCCTGTACATAGTCTAAGAATGTTTTAATCGCACTTGGCCTAATGGTTGGATCAAGCGGAATAACTGTATTGACCACAGTACCAAATAGGTCCCGACTCTTATCACTCATTGGAGCTAAAAGGCTTGTAAGCTTTTTGGATGCAGTCCACTCAGCCTTAATGGCTTCCTTCTGCTCAAGGAGATATTCCTTGTCCAGCACTGACACATTGATCTTTTTATCAACCAGCGCTTCCATCTCACCAAACTGCAGTGGATGTGAACTCCAATCCAATGCCTCAGCAACTTCAGGCAACTTATCATCAGGTGTAATGCCGTATTTCAATGCCTGCGCCTCTGTAAGCGCGATACACGTGCACCTACAGCGAAATCCAGTGGGAGGGTAATGCGTCAGCCAAAACGGATGATCTATCGGCAATACAATGCGATTCAATGCCAAATGTGCAGGACGTACACGGCTGTCATTGATCGCCGAGTACATCAGATAAGGACGTTTATCTTTATTCCTTTGCTGTTGTTGCCACCGACCATGACCATACGCACTTTGGATATTAGTCCGAAATACGTTGTCCAGGTAATGCTTAGGTAAAATGATCTCAGATTCAGCTATAAGCTTCTGGAAATCGTTAAATGTCCCACCATTAGCCAAAGTCTTATTCAGCGACTTAATCACAGTCTCAACCTGCTCTAGACTAGATAAAAAGCTAACCGTGGTCGCCAACTGCCGAGTCTTTAAGTCCATCGAGTAGAACTCATCAGGTAGCACAATCTTTTTGTCATGCGCGTACTGCAACGCTTCAAGGAATGTGACTGGTTGCATCTATTTCCCCTTAGCAGCTGTTGCATACCCCAACACATCCGCAGCATATAAAGCCTGATCCAAACTCGCTGTAAACTGCGACTGTGTTGCATCGGGTATTAATTGCGACAAATTAAATAACAGTGCTTCTGGCGTCTCAGATTCAGTTGCTAATTGCTTAATCTGCTCATTGGTCAATAATTGCAACTCACCTTGGCCATCCGTGAGCTCTTCAACTTCTTGCTGTTCAGGCGATTGCTTTTGTACTGAGGCTTTAAAGCTAAATGCAGGTTTAGGTAATGCGGAAAAAGTTTGCTGAAATGGCTCCATAGCGGTCTTAAGATCACCTTCCTGTAAGCCATATTCACGAATGAAATATGCGTCTGAGAAGTTTGCACCGGCATTTTTCAATCGTGTATCGCGTTCAGCCTGCTCTGTATTCAGCACCTTAGATTCTTCACCCAATACGATTGTATGTTTAGCCCAATTGTTTAACTCGCATAGTGCGTTAACTACTGCTTGCAATGTTGGGGTGACCAATCGCATATCTGATTTGAGTTTGTCCGCACGGACATTCTCATGGACTTGGCCAAGCGCATAACTGCCTTTTCCATCCGTTCCGCTGGTAAGCGTTTGCCCGAGTACTAATTTTTGAATCTGCTGTGCCAAGGTTTTATTGAACGTCTCAAAAGCCCCATTTGCACCACCACTCGAGCCCTGCGCTGACAGAACCTGAACATCATCTTCCACATCAATCGATACCACACTTTGAGCATGTGCATTAAGCAGCGCCTGATTCATATCATCAATTTCTGAATCCTTACACTTACCCAGTAGAATTGGTGTGCCAAAACGCTCCAAGAACTTTGCCCAGAATTTAAATCCATTCTGTTTGAAGAAAAACAACCAGTACAATGTCGCCAGCAATGCTTTACCATAAGGTTGTTCATAGGTGGCTTTACGGCGCGTAAGGAAAAACTTAAAAATTTGATCAACGACATGCTCTTGGCTAGATCCTTCCTTACGTAAAATGAGCCGTCCATCATTCTTAGGCTCAAACCATTGCATCGGCTTTTCACCAATCCACTGCAATCCGATATAACCCTCCGGCTTTAACTCATATACAGCCTCTTGCACGGAATAGCCAAAAAACAAAGCATTCAGTGCGCCTGAAGCAATTTCAAAGTACCACTCATCAAGCTGTTGCTTTAAATGCTGAGCTTCTGGAGTATCACTGGGCTCTAAGCGAAATGGCGTGCCCAAAAGTGCATCAATCCGCGTTTCAACTGCTTGGGCTATCTCGTCATCATCCAGCAACACCTTAAGCCGATGGCGCGTAATACCTGCTTTGCGTAGCACCTCATCATTATCGGGCTGCTTGCCAAAATGAGTAAAAAATGCGGATACAGCCTCTTGAGAATATAAATTACCTTTAGACAAAGCCTTCTTTGACGCTTTGTCTTTTTTAGACTTTGCCATAAATACACCTTAATTAAATACGCGACTACCCGCACCAGCAGGCTTTTTACCCACCCGTGCCTCATTCAATTCATTAAAGCCATCACTACAACCATCCACTTGGTCATCATGTTTGCCATTTGGAAAGTTGCGTAACTCATCAATCAGCGCCTTATTCCAATCACCTCGTAGCATTTTCACGTTCCCAATGTTGACTTGCGCAGCAAAAGGCTGAGCACGTGTAATCTTGTCACCTGAGACTGTCTCGGCCTTCACATTGAAACCTGAAAGCTTGGTAATGAAGTTTTTGGCTTGAGATTTACCAGCCTGACCAGGATCTTGAGGTAACCGAATCATTACTGATTTTCCATCCATCTGGGCTGTTTGCTTAATTGTATTTTCGACACCATCAGGTCCCCATCGACCTCGTACCATATCCACGATGTAAATGATGTTTTCTTTGGTCTTGAGCATTCGTGGACCAGCAGTCCAGTCACCTTCATTTTCTGAGGCAGCTAAATCCCAAGCACGCACCTCTTTCAGATATTCCGCAGGTAATGCATCAACAATTTCAATTCTGTCGGGCTTAAAAAAACCGCCTGCTGGCGGTGATGGTAATTGGCGATACTGTCCTGAGAAAACATACGGCGCAGCATCCTCCATAACCTTCAAACGCTCAATTGAATGCTTCGCAGGCCAAAGTGCTGTGCCGTCATCTTGAATAGCTGGTAGGCATAAATGCTCCCATTCTTCACCATTACCACCAGCAAGCAACCATCCTGCTAAATCTTCTTCATGCAAGCGCTGCATAATTACAATGATTGGTGTATCTGGTGAGTTGGTCCGAGACTCAAGCGTATTCTGAAACCACTCAATTACATTGCCACGAATTGTGTCTGAACTCGCTTCACTGGCCTTGTGAGGATCATCAATGATAATAGCCCCGCCAAACTCCTTTCGAATCTTGCCAGCGCCAAAACCCGTAATGGTACCGCCTGTACCTTGGGCATAACACACTCCACCAGCTAACGTGCGCCAATCATCTTTAGCCTTACTGTCATCACGCAACTGAAAATCAGGAAACACGCGTTTATATGCAGTTTCTTGTACCAAGTTGCGGGTCTGAAATGCATTGTTAGCTGCTAATGTGGCTGAGTAGCTGATATGAATAAATTCACAATCAGGTACCTTGCCAAAACACCACGCCATGAAATTAATCACTGCTAATTCAGTCTTGGAATAACGTGGCGGAATGTTGATGATTAAGCGTTTAGTTTCACCATAAAATACTCTCATCAGAGCATCACAAACCACACGATGGTGCCAGTTATGCATCCATTTGTACTTGCGACGCTCTTTGAACATATAGCGTGAGAAGAAGTACAAATCCTCCTGCGCTTCAATTTGAATCGCAAGTTCACGTGCTGGGTCAGTAATCATTTAAGGCCTGCTCCCTTGCAGTAAGGTAGCTTTCGGTTGAAACATTCTGGTTTATGGTTTCGATTGGTTTGCCGTCTTTACCTGTGATTTCAATCTTCTTCTCATAATAGCCTTTGACAATCTTCTGAATCTGATCTGAAAGTTTGATTGCATCACGGGTATTGCCTTGCTTTTTAATAAATAAAGCACTTAAAACCCTAAGCTGAACAATATCGTTTGCAGCCTCTATGTTGTAAATCGGCTGATCAATATATTTTTTTCTTGCCTCGTGAAACATATCAACGAATTCTTGCGATAAATCAGCACCAGCCACTTTGGTTGGGTCATAGCATTCAACCTGTTGGCGAGATACATCTATCTTGTAGTTTTCCTTGACAGCCTCTGCTACTTGGGATGGCTCCATAAACTGCGCAAGTGACCGAACTATAAAGGCTTTCTCATGTTTTTTTAGTCTTGCCATTTCTCTCCATCCGTCAAGGTACGTCAAGGAAAGTGGGCAAAAAAATTAACCTATTACACAGGTCCCACAACATGCCGCCATACTTGTTTCTGAAACGAACGGCGCCTGCTTCGCAATCTCAACCAGTCGCTTAACATTTTCATCAGCTCCCCAGCGTTTAGTTTCACCAAAGAACACTTCAACGTCATGGCCAGCTAAATAATGCTTAGGTAGACCAGTGTTATCGCTATACATAGGTTCGCCATCTTCGTCACGCTCTACACCGATGTGATAAAGCTCATGTTCAATGAGTCTGCAAAAATCTCTATCAGCTGCCTGTTCACAGTACGCAGCATCAATTGTTATTAGATAAACAGGTACGGCGCCAAACCAGTCGCGCATTTGTTGTTCTTGGCGAGCTTTCTTCCATCCACCTTGGTTAAACATCACTTTTTCGCATTGGCCCAACACCATGCGCTTTTTAGCCATAGCAGCAGATGAAGCCCACGCAAATGCCAAAAAGGCTTCATCATCATGAAGCAGCTCAGCAATGTGGTCATGATCAGGATTATGAAGTTCACCACCAATGGTCAGCCAGTTTGCTAAAACCCACTCTTTTAAATCTGGTGCAGGTGCAAGCAGAATCGCTTCTTGTTCTTCTGCTCGGTCAATCAAGTCTGTCGGCGGAAATGGTCTGATCTGTTCCATTATCTAATCTCTCTAACTGACTCTGAATCCAGCGAATTGCATAGCCTGACCCAATTTGATGTGGCTCAAGGCGTTCAACTCTATATCCCATGTCTTCAGCCAAATCATATTTATTAAATGCGTTTGCTATCTTTTTTCCACCGCGACCTACAGCCCAAGGACTACCAGCTATCTCTATAAGAAGCCTGAGCTTTACGATATAAAAATCGAATCGCCAGTTTTTGGTATGTTCAAATTGAAATTTACGCTCATAGCCAATCAAGTTTTCTTCTAATTCCTGAAAAAATGTTTCTTCTGCTTCTAGGTATTTCTCTTTTGCTTTTGGTAAGGGTTTGGAACGTGGTTTTGTTTTTGGTGGGCGCTTTTTAGTTTTCTTTAAATAGTCGTCTGCGTTCATATACGGCGCCCATTAAAAAAGCTCCATAGTCCCCTATGAAGCTTCACCTTTATCATTTGCGCTGATTAAGGATTATTGTTATTTATTTATTATTAAATAACAGTTGTATATTAATGCATTAATTTTACTTAAGTCAATTTTTTAATAAAAAATGTGAATAAAATCACAAAATATAAAGTCTTGATTTTCTTGCACCTTGTCTGTCATGGCTCAATCTTCGCTTTAGATGCTACATATACGCCTTCGTTAAACGCGATTGGCTTACCTTCAACAATGTCTTTCTTAAACCACTTAAAGCACACCCCGTACCCAAGTAAGAATGAAACCAAACCCACTGCGACATAAACCATATTCACTACCAATAAGAAAAGAAAAACCCCTCAACATCTAGAATGCGAGGGGTTTTGTGTGCCGTAATCCGTTCGGCAAAATGCCACTAGAGTTGTGGCGAGGGTTACTTTTTTGCTTTACCGCAATTGCGGCATTCTGCTTGAATAAAAATATCTGATTCATAGTCGTACGCATGAATGCAGAATAACCGTTTTAAAAATTGGAGCATGCTGAGCATCTCCCTGAAAATAAAAATCGCCAAAAAAAGCCCACGCTAGGTGTAGTGTGGGCTATAAACTAAGGACCTTGGAGGGCCATTCAGAAACTACAGCTAGTTTCTGCTTGCTATATTGAACATTAATAGAACAATACTCACTGGCAAAATACACCAAAAAGTTAAAAAATTAGAATCTGGCACGCCATGCAGGACTCAAATCTACAACCATTGGTATAGAAAACCCATGCTCTATCCATCTGAGCTAAAAGCGCAAGGTGACGGCATTCAATTTAAACCACTACGAATAAAAAAAGCTTTTGGCTGATATTTTTTATTCAATCATAAAGTCGAACCTCGAACTGAGGTGCTCCCGCATTGCTGATTGCATTTCATCAAAGTCAAACAAAGCATCAGTAATGTATTCGATTTTTATAGGGGATTTAGAATTTTTTATATCAATATATAAGGTAGCTTTCTTAGAATTAAAAAATTTTTCCCTTAAAGCAGAGTAGATACTATTTGATGTATCACTTGCTGATAAAGTGTAATAATTCTGCTGGTATCCTCGTGAAAAGTCACTAGGGCTGATTGAAATAGTACTTGATGGATCATCATCAAAAATCACTCTAAAAGAGCAATCGTCATAATAATAACACTTACTATTATCATAATGAATAAAAAGTAAATCCTCTTTATAGAATTCTATAACCCATACTTTATCTGTGCTATTTGAATAATCTGGATCCATTTTAAGTTTAGATAGAATTTGCTCATAATTTATTGGAATTATAGAAATATTCATTCCTCCATAAATAACTTCATTTTTTCTATACCGATGAATATTAATATCCGCATAAATCTCGATATTAGGATCTACTCTTGCAACTTCCAATTTCATGTCTACGTCATGCAAATATTCCTGATATTTGCTCTTTTCCCAATAGTCGTGAAGCCAAAAGGCATACCAAACTAACCCTATAAAAAGCAAAAGTATCACAATTTGTGCATTAAAGATTCTTAGTAAAAATAACATAGAAGTAGAAAATTGTGGCTCTCATAAAAAAAGCCCACCATTTGGCGAGCTTTTAAATTAACTTAGTGCTTTACATACACTTCGGTCACTATAGCAGAAATATGCCATATACCTTGTACAGGGTCAATGATTAGTTTTCGTTATCTACTTTAAGCGTTCATACATCTTATTCATGACTTCGTACGCTGCTGAGAACCCCCATAATGACAGCACCTCCTCATACTCCTCGCCGTCCCACTCCTGAAATCTTGTATAAGCTGTCGATCCAGCTCGCATTTCATTTATAATTTTAGCTGCAGATGTTGAGTGAAAATAACCTTTCGTCTTATGTGCGCTGTTTTTATCAATTCGGATGTAATTATAAATATAGTTATTTAGGCTTTTTAATTCTTTGGATACCGCCAACATAGTTCCATACTTCTGGGATTTCATAACTCCCAGCTCATATTTATTCAAAAAACATGTTTTTGCATCAGTAATTCGATCTTTACTACAACTAACCTTCCAACTATTTTTATGTGATTCCTTATCATCTATATCTGCAACTAATGCCGATTTTTCAAAGATATTTAAATACATTCTAATGTTATTAGCGAATAGCCTAGTTTCAAAATAATCACCACTTTCTCTATCGTAATAAACAGATGAATCCGTATAAAGAGGTGAAATTTTAAGTTTTTTATAATCTTCAGGAAGTACCGCCTGCATCCGATTATCAGTCGCACGTACGTCTAAATCAACATCATTTGCTGGTGTAGAAACACTAAGCTCAGTTTTTTGAATGTCTTCAGATGAATAAGCACCGTTAACCAACGTTTGAGTTAATTGCTCAAGATGATCTTCAGATGAGGTACTTTGCGCACTAACATTAGATGTTATCAAACATAATGGTATTAAATAAGCAAATGCTACCCTAGGTGACTCCAATTTATATTTTTTATAATTCGTAAACTTCATTAGTAATTTCCATAAGTTATATAATTAATAATATTTCAATGTCTGATGTTTTGCATATACTTTTATTTCAAAACCCTATAAACCCATACCGGACATGCAGCGCTGCCAGCCCACATTTCACATCCATCCTTGAATCTATCTGACTGCGTTCTTCAGTAACCATCTCAGACCATGAAGCCCCATAAAAATACCGACTAATAATCGCATCCATCCAATCATCAAGAATTTCAGACTGCCCCTGCATATCCAAAATTAAACGCTGTACAGCCCGAGCTTCATTGTCATCTATTTGGCAAGTGATTCTGGTACGTTTCGGTTTTGGCGGTTCGAAATCTCCAGTTAAATAATCTGCAATGATCTGCTGTTGTTCTTGCTTATTGAGCTTTTTAAACTTGCTCGCTTTCACTGCGCTATCCATTGCAACCGCAATCGGATTTACACTACGGCCACCACGACCACTAGCGGTATAGATCCAAGCCCCAAACTGATAAAGCCAACCTTCCAAGTCAAATCGCGACCAATCTACTGACTGCATAATTGTTACTGATGCATTCATCCTAAATCCCCTATCATTTTCTCAATTTGCTGAATCGCCTTACCGCTTTTCACTTGCTCTGTACTAAACCGAATTACCTGATAACCCAGCATGGTTGCTGCGTTATATTTCTCCATATCCCCGATATAACCTTTTCCCCTTGTATGCCTACCGCCACTCCAGATACCACCCTCAACCTCAACTAAGATCATCTTTCCTTTTAGATGAAAGTCAGCTCGCCATTTCCGCTTTGGGTGAAATTTAAATTCACGCTCAAATTCAATTTTTAAAACCTGCAGTTCCATTGCAAGTTTCGCTTCAAATTCATTCGATACTTGCCCACCCTTAACACTCAGTCTTTTTGGGCTTCGCTTAGATTTCGTAGTACCAATCATTTTCTTGTATTCAGCAATTGAGTAGTTGGTCACTACTTCACCCCAAATAATTCTTTAGCCATACCAGTTGCTTTAAATTTATTGTTAGTTGTCCTTTCCAGATAACCAATTTCAACCAAGTCATTCAAGCATCTGCGGATCGTCCATTTAGTTGCACCTAGCACACAAGTGGATATATCACCAACTCTGAATTGATCTGGCGTATGCACAGCAAAAAGCAAGATGTCAAAGCGGTTTTCAAAAATGTGTCTTGAATCATTTCTCATGCTGCGCCCCACTGAGAACCAATAAGTAGCCCTTCATCACAATGCTTACATCCATCAAAATCATACGGATTATGTTGCCAATTTATTTTTCCGCATGCTGGGCAGTTAAATCGTGTCATTGGATTTACTATTCGACGTCTACGCTTTTTTAAGCGTTCTGGTGTTTTTAGTCCTGCCGCCGTGACCATTTTTCTCTTATTCAGCAACGAAGCGTTAAATGTTCGACGTTTCATTTTGTCTGCCAATTCAAAAGGTACCACTACATAATCAACATGATTTATACACTCTGCAGCTGTGCGACTAATAATCTGTGCATGGATAAAATTTGTTGAACGTCTCCCATTCATATCAACCCAATACACATCATTTCCGTCAAAAATTCCCTTGATAAAAACTACATACTTATCCGATGGTGTTAAATCTGAGATTGCTGGTAAACACTGATGATCTACTTTTGCTATGGACAATGAATCAATATGGTCAGCAGAAATTGGGTATTCGCCATCACGAGATAACTCGTATTCTTTTTGGGCTTCTTCGAGAGAATAAACATGGGCTAAATCTAAATTTGATGTATAACCCTTGCCATCAATCGCATGAAAAACCATATTGGATCCTGTATTCCCATGCGGTGAACGTAAATAAAATCTATCCTTCACCCCCCCCACCTCCTACACGTTGATCCGCCCAGTTGCACTCAACCACCGTTAAACCATCATGCTGAAAGCGTGACCAGAGACGATCACCCAAATCCTTCTGCAGTTCTGCCAAGGTCAAATTTGAAACAATCATGGTTGCCTTACCTGCGTCATAACGTGAATACAAAACCTTGTGTACTAGCTGTAGGCGGTTCTCATGACGGTCATGCAAGCCGTATTCATCCAAAATGAGTAAGTCGTAATCTGTAAAGCGGTATACGGCGCTACTCTCGCTGTCATCGGGTTTCTTCCAGGCATTGGCAATCTCATTGGCCATGTCTTCAGACGTGATGTAACGGACCTGAATTCCCTTGTTCAGCAGAGTACGTGCTGTAGCACAGCTGAGGTGTGTTTTTCCCGTACCTGTTTTGCCAGTCATGATCAGATTGCGTTTGTGGCCAACGATCATTGATTTAGCAAAATTCACACAGTTGGCCAGCGCTTTGGATTGGCCATCATGTGTAGCTTGGTAATTTCTAAAACCTGAATCCTTGTGACGTGCTGGAATCATTGCACCAGCGAAATGCAGTTCACGTACCATCTGGTCTACGTGCTTCTGGCGTTCACGGTTATTTTGATTCACGTTGTTTTTAGCGCATTCAGGGCAAATCTGATTTGGGCCAGCTTGTACCATGTGAACTTTGTGTTCAGGGCAGAATGCTTGCACCTGAGGAAAGCTCATTGAGATCATCGCGTTCATTCGAAATCCTCCGGTATGTGTACGTGTGTTGGTGCACCTGTTGGTTGTGGAAATGAATTCCATGCATCGTTCACATTGCGAGAGTTTGGTTTTTCAGAAGTACGAGGTTTTGATTTTTTTGCTTCGCGTTCTGCATTGGCCAATTGTTTTTCAAATTCTTGAAAAATCCATTGTGCGAATTTGCGCAGTTTTTGGTTATCCGTGATTTGGTGATTGTTTTCGTGGTGAGCGTTGAAGTTCCCCAGATGAAATTCAAAATCTGCCATGCCTAGCATTTCAGAAACTCGTTGTGAGTGCTTCGTGGTTTTCAGAGCTGTTGCCAGTTGTTCAAGATTTGGTTTCCATGCTTCTGAATTTTAATTTTCCGCGGGCGCGTTCTTGTGTGTGTTTATATCTGTAGTAATCTCTGTAGGAACGAATTGCGCATCTGTATCTCCGCGGAATGCGCTTTCGTATTCCCCCGAATTGCGGATTCGTCGTTCGGGAAATGCATCATCCGTATTTCGGGAATTACTCTCTTTTTCCTTGCTAATTTGATCGGAATTTATACAGCCTTCAAACCATAAATCGAACGCTTGAATGTTTAATTTGAAGTATAATTTATGCTCTAAACGCTTCTCAGTTTCACTCAAAATACCTAAATTTTTAAGCAGTGTACGCGCGGTTGTCTGATGTCTATAAGTCAGACCAGTCTCCATCAACCACTCTTCAGCTGTCTTGTATACACCTAATTCATTGTCGGTTTTATCGTGCCAGTAAATAAGCTGACTCAAGAAAATACCAGCCAAAGGGTTGCCAAGGTAAATACCAAGCTGTGGGAAGTACGCAATCGCTCTCCCAAGCCCTTTCAAGGTTGAATAATGGCTCACTTAGCACACTCCAATTTAACCAAACCACGCTTCTCCAACTGACGAATAATGCGGGGCTCGATAAATTCATTGTTGATTTTGTAGCGTGTTCTGGATTTTTCTTTGACCTGAATTAGCGGTATTCCATCCTGTAATTGACGGCGTATCGTTATAGCTTTTTCACCCATTTGAGTGGTGTGCTCAATCACAAAAAATGCTTCTTGCGCCTCAATAGCAGCATTCATTACAGACAATGGCATTGCTGCCAATTCTTTGGCTGTGTAAATTTTCACGGGATCAAGCAAAGGAATAATCACTTCAATAGGTGCTGGTGAAACCGTGATATCTTGTTTCTTTTTGGTGATTTTTTTCATAACACACCACCTTTAATATTTAAGAAAGCACCTACTCTGTCGCCCTCATATTTCAGCTCATCAAGCAAGTCTTGTAGTCCAAATTGATTTGCTCTATTTATGAGATAGTGAATAAATTCATTTTTTTCATGATCACTACCATCTTCGTCACAATCGCATTCACACTCATGGTTTTCACACTCAGAGCAATGGAAATCAACACCGCGATCCGTCAACTCTGCAGCAATTGATTCAAGATCACTTTCATCTGCTTCGTTTATGAAACTCATCACATCATCAAGTGTCATACCCCACCTACCTTTTTATTAATCTGTATAAAACGGCCAAACATCAGAATCTTTTCAGCGCGTAGTAAGCTGGAGATAATTTCCCCTGCATACCATGCCGAGATCCGATGTTGGGTTATGAGCATTTCCATAAACTCATCACGGGTGACTGCCGCATTTGCTTCGTCACGGTTAATCTTGCGCAAATTGGCCTTTCGGATATCCAATAGACCATTAAGCGTTCTGAGTGCTGGGTCATACCAGCTTTGTACGCCTTGTAGGTACTTGTGCTCTGGCTGTTTTTGAATTGCCTTGTTGGTGATCATGGGACCTCCGCAAGCGCTTGCTCAGCTGTTGTCAGCCTACGTTTAGCCAATACCTCTGCCACAGATGCCCCACGAATCAAATGCGTGAGTGCAAAGCTTCGATTGCCGTTGAGTAGCACACCATCACCTTGAACTTTATGCACAGTCATTAGGTGGTCTGGTTTATTTGGGTCTGTAAATACCACTACGTCGCCCGAGATGTATTCAGCATATTCATAGGTGCGTTTTTCGTGGTTCTGTGTTAAATTCTTTTTCATATTCAATTCCCTGTAGTTTTGAATTAGAAGCCTGATGTACGAGATCAGGCTTTTTTATTGCTCTACGCATTTGTTTATCTGCATTTCTAGTTCGGCCAATATCTCGTGTAGCAGATGAATGACCTTTGACATGTCTATGGCTTCACCACGAGTGATCCGACCGTCTGCCATCATTTCTTTGAACTGTGCACATATATCCCCACCACCCATTCCAATACTGAGTACTAGGTCTGTGAGTGCTGTATCTCGGCATTCGGGTATACATGGCAAGTTAATGGCCACTTTTCCGTGTTGGGCATTCAGCGTTTGTAAAATGCGGTAATCCCCTGTCAGCTCCATAAGTTTTGAAGCCTCAAGCAAGGTGATGTGGTGTGTTTCCGTATTGGGATTCACTTTGCTATTGAGTACTGCTGGGCTTTTTATGCCCATTCGTGGCGCTAGTGCGTTCGCTCCACCTTGGTAGTCGTGAACAGTGTGGTAAGCAGCATCCAATATGTTCATAGCGATTCCTTTTGAACGTGGTTATTGGAGGGCTGGGTTATTACTATTTTTAGTAGAACGCTTAATTGGAATTTGACCTTTGGCCAAATCACGAATTTGATATTCACGCATTAAAGGAATTTTCTTTTCTGGCCACTGACTAATAGCCTGAGAGCTTATTTCCAACTTCAAAGCCAAATCTGCGACATTGCAATTCAAAAGCTTTAGAGCTTCTTGTTTTGTCATTAATTTCACCCACAAAGGTAACTTTTCTTACCTTATTAAACAACATAAAACTTACCTAGTCAAATGGTAAGATTCCTTACATCAATAATGGGCTAAATTTATGGAAACTCTTGGTACACGCCTAAAAGCATTAAGAAAAACGAAAAAGGTAACTCAACAGCAGCTTGCTGATGCAATTGGTGTGTCTAAAACTTCTGTAATTTATTGGGAAAAAGATGACAATCTCCCTAAACATGAAAGCTTAATGGCCTTAGCTAAAGTTTTATCGGTAACATCTGACTTTCTACTCACTGGCAAATCATCAGGTGATTTGGGGTCGAATATCTCTGCTCCTTTTCCAATTGCTGGTCGCCTTGTCCCAGTAATTTCATGGGTTCAAGCTGGAGCATGGACCACTGTAGATTCTGTGCCTGCGGGTACACAGTTTGATGAATGGTTACCACCAAACCCTAAGTGTGGAAAAAATGGCTATGGCTTGGAAGTGGTTGGCGAGTCAATGCTCCCTGACTTCCGCCCTGGCGATAAGATTTATGTGAATCCTGACTTTCAAATAACAGATTTAAAAACAGGTGATTTAGTTATTGTTTCCTGCCAAGGAGACAGTGAAGCGACATTTAAGAAGCTCATTGTTGAAAGCGGAAATATGTATTTGCAGCCTTTAAACCCAGACTGGCCAGAGAAAACTATTGCTTTAGAAGATGGTTGTAAATTGGTTGGTAAGGTTGTTGGGCTGTATCGGGATGTTTAATTATTAGTCCTTAGAGGCTTGCTTTAAAGCTTCAACAGATCTATTCTCCTACTTTCATAATCTTTGTTATTTTATTTATGGTAAGTACCAAGTATGGCTTTTGAAATATTCAATGATGATTGTATTAACATCTTGAAAACGCTAGAAGATGGTCATATTGATCTTACGATCACCTCTCCACCTTACTGTATAGGTAAGGCATATGACATACACACTACACTTGAGGGTTTTATTGAAATCAATGAACCTGTAATCAAGTTAATTTGTGAAAAAACTAAACTAGGTGGCTCGGTATGTTGGCAAGTCGGCCATCATGTTTTAAAAGATGAAATTGTACCTTTAGACTATATTGTCTATGACATTTTTAAACGTGTTTGTCCTGAGATGAAACTAAAAAATAGAATTATTTGGACTTTCGAGCATGGTGCTAATTGCAGAAACCGTTTTAGTGGTCGTCATGAAACAATTTTATGGTTTTCTAAAGGTAAAAGTTGTTATTTTGATTTAGATGCTGTTCGAGTAAAGCAGAAATACCCTGGTAAAAAATATTATAAAGGTCCCAAAAAGGGAGAATATAGTGGTAATCCGTTAGGAAAAAATCCTGGTGATGTTTGGGCAATCCCAAATGTAAAAGCCAACCATATGGAAAAAACTGCCCATCCCTGCCAATTCCCAATCGCACTCGCTCAGAGATTAGTTAAGGCATTATGTCCTAGAAATGGAATTGTATTAGATCCATTTATGGGATCTGGTTCAACTGGTGCTGCGGCCATTTTAGAAAATAAAGATTTTGTTGGTATTGAACTTGATCCAAATTATTACGAAATAGCAAAAAATAGATTAAATGATGCTGAAATAGGCCTACTTAAATATAGAGAAATTGACAAACCCATTTTTGATCCTGCAAATGCCGGATCGGTAGCAAAAGATCCTTTTATTAATGGAGCATTAAATGAAAATTCCAGCAATTAAATTTCAACAACAAGATAACTCTCTATACATTTTTAAGATAAAAGCCTCTAAATTATATGAAATAGTTGCTATTAATCAACGTGAAGATGATAAAGATACAGGATATCAACGAACACTATCAATTTCGAGAGCTAAAGCAATTTCGAAATATATAACTCAAAAGCAAAGACCAATAGCTCCAGGTCTAGTTGTTGTATTCGAAAATTCATCTTTTGATGAAAACGAGTCCACTATTACAATTCCTGATCAAACAAACGCTGGATGGGTGATTGATGGACAACATAGATTAAGAGGAGCTAAATTAGCAGCGGATGAAGGAATCGATATTGAATTGGCTGTTATTGCTTTTCTAAATTTAAGTGAAAGTGATCAAGTCGAGCAGTTTATTACAATTAACCAAGAAGCGAAGAGTGTCCCTGCTTCTCTATACTTAGACCTAAAAAGACAAATACCAACATTAAATGCAAAAACTGCGACAGAAGTTGCTAAAGAAAAAACTGTAGATATTGCAGATGTGCTCAGAAAAAATCCTAAAAGTATATTTTTTGAAAAAATTGCAGTTACATCTTCACCATCAAAAGGTCAAATTTCCCTTAACAACTTTGTTAGAAAAGTGCATCCTCATTTAGTGGAGGGAAAAGGCGCTTTTGCAACATATACCAGTCAGGAAGTAGCTATCATTCTAGACAATTACTATAAAGGCTTATCCAAATATGAACCTGATTTTTTTAAGTCTGCTGAAAAGAATATTTTCTTTAAAACTTTAGGCTTTGGGGCATTAATAAATGCTTTACCAACTTTTTTTCAATGGGTAGCCAAAGAATATAATAGTACATTTACTATTGAAACTGTTGAACAAGGGTTTCTTAAAATTGATCATACTGATTTTAATTTTACTTCTTGGGAAAAAGCAGGAACAGGCTCAGATGCTGAAAAAAGAGCTGGTACTGATTTAATTAATGCTATTGAAGATGGTTTTACCCATGGTGGTAGTGAATCTAAAATTAAACTATTCTAAATCACATGAGTAAATCTAAACACCCTATAGATTTATCTCTAAAAAAGCTCAAACATAGAAATGGGCTTTTTTTAGGAGATATTTGGTCTTATCACCTTGTTGATAACAATGATTCTATTCCCGTTCAAGATACTCTAGAGTCTTTAAAAGATAAATTAGAGTTTCATCAAACAGAAAAAGAAAGGCATATTTCAGAAGTAACTATTCCCACTTCTTTAATTAACGAAAGCAACATACTCGTACATAAAGCATTGGTTACTGGAAGGAGCTTTATGCGTGATCTTAATAGTGGGCAACATAGTTATGCTGAAGTAACTGCATACAATGGATGTTTATTTTGGGCAAGATGCATTCTCCTTTATCTAGGTATTTGGGTCTCACCTAAAAAGTTACATGAGTCTTTTTGGATAATTGATATTTATCCTAGTAAAGAAAAATCCATAAACGGTATGTTTAACTTTATAAAAATTGGAAATAAGCAACCCGGTCACATTGAAATATGGTTGATTTTAAAACGCATATTGAATACATCGAAAAATTTACCATTTGACCCACATTTCCTAGCCTTTATAGATGAAATTGATGAGACTGCTATTGGTTTTAAAAGACATCAACTTCAATATTTAAATAATTTTTGGATTAATTCTGATGATTTAACTAAAGACTGCATAAGTATTGATGACTTATCTTGGGTTAAAGGATTTACTCCTGATATTTATGCTAAATTAGATTTGAAAGATAAATCTTCAGATAATTCTCTTATTTATTTCTATTTCATCTTGGCTAGAAATTGCTATTTTTTATTAAATAAGATAAAACCAAGCTTACCTTCTATATTTAATGAAGAGTTTGAAGAAATTAATAATTCATTTAATCTGATCCAGATTTTGAATCAAAAAAATTGGTTAGATCAGTTAATTGATGACTTTTAACAAACCCCACCCAACCCATCCCTATGATGGGTTTTCTTTTCCTATTTCCGCCTATAATTCATCAACCAATAACAACAAAACCAAACCATGAAAACAAAAATATTCACTACCCTACTTCTAACTCTTTCAATCACCGGCTGCCAGAAACAACCAGATCAATCAGCATCTGCCAACACAACTGATCCCGTAGCAAAAGCCCAATTTGAGAAGTCGGATGCAATCATCAATACCTACTTAGACAAGCTGGATAGTGCAGACACTCCACAAACGGAAAGAACTCAAATCCTCTGTAAAGACTACCCTACAGAATACAAAACCAATTACATACCAGCCTTACTTAAATTGTCACCAACTGAATATACGCGGGCAAAACTGCTGAAGGATCTGGACATAGCTTTGGACTACTATAAGAAAAAAGACAATGTGCAGTGCTGAAATAATTTGATTAAACAACCCACCACCACGGTGGGTTTTCTTTTGCTTACTATAAATCAAAAAGCATATAAAGTAACTTTTATTACCAAAATCACTTGACTCGATAGGTAAGTTAACTTACCTTTATCTCACAGACAACAAAAAAGCACACCGTCCTTCTAACTCCGATGTGCTTTGCAAACTTGCGAGATAAGTATGAACAAAACCTTAACCCCAATCAATAGCTTTAAAGTAACTCTTGTTACTTCTGCTATCGCGTTTGGCGCTTTAGCCTTCGCATATAACCCAGACTTCAGCATTCAAACTGCAAAGCAAACAGCTCCTGCACAAACTGCAGTTGCAGCCATGCACTTTACCTCTGCTAACTCTGGTACCGCAGTCATCCGCTTAGACGGCTTCACCCTAGACGTTAGCTTTAACTTCGAACGCATCAACGACTCATACGGTGTACCTGGTAGTGAATTTACCAATGCCGATATTACAAATCTATCTGTAGACAAAGTCATGGATACATCTGGCTATCCAATCCGCGACTTTACCGACTTCAATGACCACTTGACCATCAACGCAATGCTGGTTGCTCACATGCTTCAAAACAAAATGTTGGAGGCTGTTTAAATGAATACAAATAACAAACCTTTCCGTAAAGATTTAGGCCTTGATGATACAGGCTTCCACCGCATCCGTATGGGCAACACAGTTTACTGCGTAAAAAATAATGTCATTTACATCTTGTCTGCAGATGGCCGACTCACCCAAGTAGATGAAAGCACGCTTAGTGCCAAGTCTTGGATCCGTCGCAATGTAAATGAAGTGCTTGGCCAAAACCTAAAATTCAAAGCGCATTTTGCATTCAAAAGCCGTCGTGGTTACGTGATTGATGTGAATGGCGTGCAGTACACAGCACGTGTATCTACATATCCTACCAGCGGTCTAGATAGTTATGTCAGCTCCCCTTATGCACCAATCTTTATGTTTAGTAGCCTGCTGGTGAATGACAACGGTGTATTGCGTGCTGTCACTGAAAATGAGGTTAGCAATCCTGAATTTCAGCGCGTATTTAAAAACTGCCTAAACGCTCGACGTCGCATAGACCGTATTGAGCAACGTGTTGCTTTGAATACCCCAAGCCGAACTGCAGGTGCTCAGTATCGCAAGCATAAATCTTTATGCATTAAGCGCTCTGCTTGATTAAGGAGAATAAATTATGTCTATTCAAATTATTCCAGCAGATCAAGCCTTAAACGTCAGCGCGATTATTACTTACATCTATGCCGATCCGGGTGTGGGTAAAACATCACTGGGCTTTACAGCGGATAAAGCGATTTCTTTCGATTTTGACCGTGGTGCACACCGTACTGGTGAGCTACGTCGCGGTGCCGTAGTGCCAGTGCAACAATGGGCTGATATTGAAAATATCAAAGAGCAGGATCTTGCTCCATTCAACACAGTGGTCATTGATACGGTTGGCGCAATGCTTGAGTCAATTAAGACTCATTTGCTGAAAACTGCAAATAACCGTCAACAAGATGGTGCTTTAAAACTTAAAGCCCAAGGCTTGGCCAATATGAAGTTTAAGCAATACATCTATACCCTACTTAGTTTTGGCAAGGATGTGGTGTTTATTGCCCATGCATCGGAAGATCAAAACGGCGATCAAGTGATTTACCGTCCTGAATTGGGTGGTAAAAACCGCAATGAGCTGTACCGCATTGCTGACATTATGGGGTATTTGACCACTGTTACTACTGGCGAAGGCAAAAATGCCCGTGTCATCAATTTCAAGCCATCACCAACTCATCATGCAAAAAACTCAGGTGCATTGGGCGGTGAAACTGGTGAAGTTTGGTTGCCTGACTTAAAAACCAACCCTACCTTTTTGGCAGATTTGATTGCTCAAGCCAAGGCACATATCAACACATTAACCCCTGCGCAATTGGCCTCCGCTAAAGCACTTGAAGACTTGGACAATTGGAAACAAAGCTGTGAAGAAGCTTTGTATGCAAGTGATCTAAACCAATTAACCGAGTCACTTGATAAAAGCCACATGTATTACCAAAACATGCGCCAAGCCATGCTATTCAAGGCAAAAGAGCTGAACTGTACCTTTGATAAGCATAAAGAAATGTGGATTAGCCCGCCCGAGTTTAATGCCATTACAGATGCTCAACGCGATGACCTACAGGCATTCATTGCTGAACGTGGCTTAGATGTGAAAGCAGTGTGTGAGCACTTGGGCATTGATTCATTAATGCAAATCGATTCAACAAAAATTCAAGCTGTAAAACAAGACATTGATCAACTCGCTAAAGAAGGAACTCAAGCATGAATATTTTAAATGGAACTAAAGCCTTTGAAGCAATGTCTGCAGGTCAAAAAATTGAATGTCGTCATGTTGGATCTGATCTAGATTTTGATGAGATTCGCAATTTCCCTGCAACTGTTTTTATTGATCAAGAATATGAATTTCGTGTTGCTGTTGTTTATATGCTGATAGGTGCAATACGAGTACCAGAGGCTACAAAAGAAGCACCAGCAAAAGGAACGCTATGCTTCACCCCTTCACTTTTAACAACTGAGTTGAGTAAATCATTCAAATGGAAAAACTCAGACTTGGATTTAGCATTGTTACAACGTGGCCAAGTTCATTTGTACAAAGAAAATGCTGTTATCCATGCACAAGCCCTCATTACGATTAGTCATGGATCATTCAAAGCAGACGAAGCTTCTACAGCTGACAATGAATTGCCTTGGGAAGATAAAAATGTCCAAAATCCAACATCAAATGATGTTGAAGAAAAGACATCTAGAAATCAACTCAACACAGAAGAAGATCCAGCTGAACAGGATCAAGCTTTTATACAGCGGTCTTCTAAAATTAAAGATGATTTTATTCACATGTTTAGCACGTGCAAGACAGAGAAAGATATCAATGGCGTTCACGGCATGGCACTTGTGAATAAATTGCTGACCAGCTCAGACAAAGCTCTTATCACGGCATATCGGGAGTATTTAAAAAGCTTAAAAGAATTATTGAGCAGTGTAGCCAATTCGAGCACACCTGCAGAAGTAAATGCGCATATTCGCGACACAAAATCTTGGACAGAAATCCAGCGAAAACCTTTGTTAGATGCGATTCATAAGCGCCTGCAAGAACTTGCGCCAGCAGAAGCTGAAATTAAAATGCCTCCATCCCTGATGGTCCAAATTCAAAATGCGCCAGATCTAACAACACTGGATGCATTAGAGATTGATGTATCTACACGCCATGTGGATATTCAGCCAAAGCTTATGGGCTATGTGAAGCAACGTCGCTTTGAGCTTGAGAATCAAGCAAGTGAGGCTTCTTAATGTCTTATCAATACTCATCAATTACCCGCGTGCTGATTATTCAGCACAACGGTCGGGTAAAAAGTTACCGCAATATCAATCTATTTGGGATTGAGGATTGTATTAAGCAGTTTGTAGCTAGCTGGGGACATCGCCATGGTTGAGCAAATCAAAGTTATCACACGACTTCCCAATGAACTTTGTACTGCATTCATGGAATGGTTAGTGCGTGGTGGCCATGACATCAAAGTCAAAAAGGATCGCATTGTAATTAAAAAAGCCCAGAAGACTGGTGAAATTATTGCGAAGCGTGGCTCAATCCAAGCCAGTTACGCTATGAACGACTACATGATTGAACGCTTTAAATTATTTAGCTTGCAGTGGCTGAAGTATGGCAAATCGTGGGTTGAAGAGTTGGATAATTCAATGATGTGCAAATTTGCTGAAGTACAGCGTCAGATCAATTTAGCGAAGGTGGCGTGATGGATATTTGTTTGGTCAAAGTATCTGAATTTATCAAAAGAGTGTATGGCGATCAGGGAGCAACACCACCCACTCGCCAAACCATTGTGCGACAATGCCGTCTTGGTCAATTGCCCGCAGAGCAAAAAGGTAAATTGTGGTACATCAAATGGAATATTTACCAGAAGCAAACTGGTGATGATCTTGTTGATAAGGTTTTAGGAAGTTAAGCGCATGGCACGACCACGCACCAAGCGAAATAAAGATTTACCTGCAAATCTATACCGAAATACCGGAAATGGATGGCGCTATCGTCATCCGTTAACTGGTAAATGGCACAGTATGGGTAATGAAAAAGCGAAAGCAATCACTGCTGCACGTAAATTGAATGACATACTAACCCCTTCGACCGATCTTGTTTCAGTGGTTATGGGAGAAGTAACATTCGGTGAGTTTTCACAAAAGTTCTTGTCTGAAAAACGTCGAAAAGATGGACGTTCTCTCGCTCCAAACTCTATTAAGACGTATACACATAGCTTAAATCGCTGTAGTGAATGGAGCGATAAGCCATTGTCATCAATCACCCTATTTATGACAAATAAGCTACTTGAAAGCTTACCCGCTTCAACAAGCATTGAAACCCGAAGTTTATTGATTCAAATTTTTGATTTGGCAATCAGTAAAGGATTAGTGACAGAGAACCCGGCTGCACAAACCATTAAGCGCTTCCGTGTTAAACAACGTAAACGCCACACACTTGAAGGTTTGGCTAAGATTCGTGATGCTTCCCCTCAATGGTTAAAGAATGCTATTGATTTAGCAATGCTCACAACTCAACGACGTGTTGACATCATCAATATGAAATGGACAGATATTGTTGATGGTTATTTACATGTCGCACAACAAAAAACTACTGATGATCCTGAAGATGAATTTGAGCTATTGGAAGGTGCAGGTTATGTTCGAATCAAAGTGAATGCAGAATTGCAGGCGGTTTTAGATCGATGTAAAGATAATGTCCTTAGCCCCTTCATTATTCATCGTGTGCCGAAGGGTAAAACGAAAAATAAAAGTCAGCTTAAAGAGCATTGGTCACAGGTAGAGGCACCTTATGTTTCACGCGAATTCCAAAAAGCGCTTCAAATTTCAAACGCCTATCCTGATCTAAGTGGACGTCAGTTACCGAGCTTTCATGAGATTCGAGCTTTATCGATTCACTTGCACAAAAAATCAGGAAAATCTGCTCAAGTATTAGCTGGCCATGCTACAGAAAAAATGACTGAAATGTATGCCTCTGGGCATGAGATTATTTGGAATGATGCTGACGTTGGAATTGAATTGCCGTTTAAATAACAACCGATTATCACTACAGAAGGCTCTACTACATGAGCCTTTTTATTTGCCTTTTTGACAGAGAAAACCTTAGCAAAACTATACTGTAAGTTATTGTTTTACATAAATTCCATAATTGCCATTTTTGACACTATTTTAAGCAAAAGAAACAATATAAAGATCAATAAAAATAGATACTTAGAAACAATTCACAACCATGTTAAATAAATATCAAACATTTAAACAACCTTTAATTAAAGCACTGTTTTTTATATTTTATTTTCGAATTGCACCATTAATGCAAAACGCAAATAAAGTTCAAAACATAAATAAGACAGGCATTTTATCAAGTATAAGGATTTATTCAATGCTCATAAGAAGATTAAAGATACCGTTGATACAACTCGGCTTGACGACTCATACGCTAAATTAAATACAGTACATGACAGATCTAAGTATGAACTAGCTTACTGACACGGCAGTAATCATCATTTTACATTTCACGTTTTTAGGGTTCTTTTTTTGTGCACTTCAAATACTTAAATATTTCATGAAATTCATTGCCTGTCATCAGGCCTAAAAAATTTCACATTATATTATTAAAATCAGATATTTGTTTGACCCTTTCACCCCATTTTAACAGCGAAACTTTATGGACACGATTAAAGAAACGAAGCCCGAAATTAGCTTTAAAGAAGCTATCTTATTTTGGTTAAAACTTGGTTTTATTAGCTTTGGTGGGCCAGCGGGTCAAATTTCCCTCATGCATCAAGAACTTGTCGAACAAAAAAAATGGATTTCAGAAAAACGTTTTATGCATGCATTAAATTATTGCATGCTGTTACCTGGGCCTGAAGCCCAACAACTGGCCATCTATATGGGCTGGTTAATGCATAAGACAAAAGGTGGTGTTATTGCTGGTTTATTTTTTATTTTACCTTCACTTTTTATTTTAATAGGTCTGTCGTGGGTCTATGCTCAATTTGGCAATATCCCCATCATTGCAGGCCTATTTTATGGCATTAAACCAGCTGTTACTGCTGTCGTTTTTCATGCCACTTATCGTATTGCACATAAATCACTTAAAAATAATTATATGTACTCAATTGCATGTATTGCGTTTATTTTAATATTTGCATTTAAAGTTCCCTTTCCTTGGATTGTACTTTTAGCTGCAATCAGCGGTTATGTACTCAGTAAATTTAAAGCTGAGCTTTTCTCAGACAATCACCAAAGCACAAACTCAAAAAGTTATGGCCAAGCGATTATTGACGATCACACGCCAGCACCGCAGCATGCCATTTTTAAAGTGTCTCGACTGATTCAATTATTAGTTTTTGCTGCAGTACTGTGGTGCCTACCTATGAGCATACTGACAATAATTTATGGCTGGTCGCATGACTTCACACAAATGGCTTGGTTCTTTAGCAAAGCCGCTCTAATGACATTTGGTGGCGCATACGCAGTTTTACCCTATATGTATCAAGGCGCTGTAAACTTTTATGGTTGGTTAAAACCAACACAAATGATTGATGGTTTAGCATTGGGTGAAAGTACACCCGGTCCACTGATTATGGTCGTGGCTTTTGTTGGATTTATGGGTGGATATAACCTTGAACTACTCGGGCCTGAACATACATTTATTGCGGGTGCTTTAGGTGCAATGATTGTTACATGGTTCACTTTCTTATTTTCATTTGTATTTATTCTTGGTGGCGCACCAATGATTGAATCGACACATAATCAAATTCAATTTACAGCACCTCTTGTAGCAATTACAGCTGCAGTGGTGGGCGTCATACTAAATTTAGCCATTTTCTTTGTATACCATGTACTATGGCCAAAAGGTTTTGATGGGGCATTTGATTACATAGCAGCTATCATAACGTTCCTTGCCTGCATTGCGCTCTTTAAATTTCATCAAAGCGTATTACGTGTCATTGGCCTAGCTGCTTTACTTGGCATATTCATTCAACTCAGCAGGTAAAAATAAGCAGATCATTGACCTGCTTATAACACACCATGTTTATACTGCCGCTTGTAGCCTGCAACTGTGATTAATTTCAGCAGAAACATGTACAATTTCTTCATGGATGGATAGTGCTTTGCGAACTTGATCCGCAGTTATATTCATGTTGCCTACGTCTAAGGATAGAATACAAGAAAATTTGCCTTTACCCACCTTCCATACATGAATATCCGTAATCACAATTCGGCTGTCTAAATCTTCTATGACCTCTTGAATTTCTTCAACGACAGGATGCTCCATTTCTGCATCCAGTAAAGTTTTAGCTGTTTCGCGAATGAGCCCCCAAGACCAATGTGCAACCAAAATAGCACCAACAATTCCCAGCACTGCATCTAAAAAATCCCAACCAAAATATTTAGCTGCAAACAATGCAATGATGGCCAATACAGATGTTACGGCATCAGCTACAACATGCAAAAATGCTGCTTTTTGATTTAAATCATGATCATGCTGTTCATCTTCAGCGTGGTGGTGATGGCCATGACCGTGATGGTCGTCATGCTCATGATGATGGTGGTGGTGGTGGTGACCACTATCATGCAATAACCATGCGCAAACAAAGTTAACAACTAAACGGCTTTGTTGCACAAACCTATCTGTAAAGGCTTTTTCAGCGATATAATTTTCAAATGAAGAAGCCTACACACAAAATCTATCGCACAACCAATTGGCCCGCATATAACCGAGCACTCATGAGTCGCGGAAATATTGCCATTTGGTTTGATCCTGCTACGCAATGGTATGCTCCATCAAAAGGCAAACAAGGGCGAAATCAAACCTACTCCGACGCAGCTATCCAATGCTGCTTAATGATTAAATCCTTATTCCGTCTATCTTTACGTATGGTCACTGGCTTTGTGCAAAGTCTGATTAAACTTTGTGGATTAAATTGGACCGCACCAGATTACAGTACGCTTTGCAGAAGACAAAAACATATTGATATTGCGATTAATTATCAAAAAAGCAGTGGTGGGCTTAACTTGCTGGTAGACTCTACCGGTCTAAAGTTTTTAGGTGAAGGTGAATGGAAAAGGAAGAAACATGGACCTGAATATCGTCGCCAATGGCGTAAACTTCATATTGGTATAGATGCTGAAACCCTTCAAATACGCGCTATTCAACTCACTACAAATAATGTGAGTGATTCACAAGTGCTTGGTGATTTACTCGATCAGATTCCACAAGATGAGCAGATTGACTCTGTTTATACCGATGGAGCTTATGACACCAAGCAATGCCGTCAGGTCATTGCAGATCGGCAAGCGCATGCGGTGATTCCACCTAGAAAAAATGCGAAACCATGGAAAGATACAAAGATCAGCTCGCTAGCGCGAAATGAATTACTTCGAACAGTTAAACGTTTAGGCAGGACATTATGGAAAAAATGGTCCGGCTATCATTGCCGAAGTTTGGTCGAAACTAAGATTCATTGCATCAAATTATTGGGGGATAAACTCAGTGCAAGAAAATTTGATAGCCAAGTCAATGAAATTCATGCACGTGTAGCAGTCCTCAACAGATTTACGGAATTAGGTCGACCACTTACCCAAGTTACGCCTTAAATTTGGCTCAATTAGGGGGCTTTGTATTTCAAATCTTTGTGCAACAAAGCCACGTCCAACTAGTACTGAATAATTTTTAAAATTTATTTCATTAGCATTCGTAATATTTCTAAAGTTTTGAATATCAAATTTAATTAATTTCATAAAAAAAAGCCCCACCTAAGTGAAGCTTTTATAAACTACTTTATCTTAATTATTAATTATTAATTATTAATTATTAAGATAATTGAGCAGCAGCAATTTTCTTCGTATCAACTTCTTTAGAAGCGTCAGTATACGTTTCCATTTTGTCGAAGCTTAAGTATTGGTAGATGTCAGCAGACATGCTATCAATTTGAGCTGCATATTGTTGGTATTCTTCTGGAGTTGGTAATTTACCAAGTACAGCAGCAACAGATGCAAGTTCAGCAGAAGCTAAGTAAACGTTAGCGCCTTGACCTAAACGGTTCGGGAAGTTACGAGTAGAAGTCGAAACACATGTAGTGTTCGGAGCTACGCGCGCTTGGTTACCCATACATAATGAACATCCTGGCATTTCAGTACGAGCGCCAGCTTTACCATAAATGTTGTAGAAACCTTCTTCCATCAATTGACGCTCGTCCATACGAGTTGGAGGAGCCAACCATAGACGAGTAGATAAAGAACCACCAGGAACTTTGTCTAGAAGTTTACCAGCTGCACGGAAGTGACCGATGTTAGTCATACATGAACCAACGAATACTTCGTCAATTTTCACGCCTTGAACGTCAGAAAGCAATTTAGCGTCATCTGGGTCATTCGGGCAGCAAAGAACTGGTTCAGTGATTGTAGAAAGGTCGATTTCGTACACTTTAGTGTATTCAGCGTCAGCATCAGCTTTAAGAAGTGATGGGTTAGCCAACCATTTTTCCATGTTCTCTACACGACGAGCCATAGTACGCGCATCGCCATAACCTTCAGAGATCATCCACTTAAGCATAGTGATGTTCGAACGAAGGTATTCAGCAACTTTCTCTTCAGAAAGTGTGATTGAACAGCCAGCTGCAGAACGTTCAGCAGATGCGTCAGAAAGTTCGAACGCTTGCTCAACAGTAAGGTCAGTTTCCATTTCTGTAAGGTCGATCTCAAGGATACGGCCAGAGAAGATGTTCTTCTTACCTTTTTTCTCTACAGTTAAGTCGCCTTGCTGAATCGCAACGTAAGGAATCGCATGTACTAGGTCACGTAGAGTGATACCAGGTTGCATTTTACCTTTGAACTTAACAAGAACAGACTCAGGCATGTCTAGCGGCATAACGCCAGTTGCAGCAGCAAATGCTACAAGACCAGAACCCGCTGGGAATGAAATACCAATTGGGAAACGAGTATGCGAGTCACCGCCAGTACCTACTGTATCTGGAAGAAGCATACGGTTTAACCAAGAGTGGATAATACCGTCACCTGGACGTAGTGATACACCGCCACGGTTCATGATGAAATCAGGAAGCGAGTGTTGCATTTGAACGTCAACTGGTTTTGGATAAGCAGCTGTATGACAGAAAGATTGCATAACTAGGTCAGCAGAGAAGCCTAGGCAAGCTAAGTCTTTCAATTCGTCACGAGTCATTGGACCTGTTGTATCTTGAGAACCAACAGTCGTCATCTTAGGTTCACAGTAAGTACCTGGAAGTACACCTTGACCTTCAGGAAGACCACAAGCGCGACCAACCATTTTTTGAGCTTGAGTGAAACCTTTACCAGTAGCTGCAGGTTGAACTGGAGTACGGAATAAAGTTGAAGGTGCAAGACCTAGCGCTTCACGAGCTTTAGTTGTTAAACCACGACCAACGATAAGGTTGATACGGCCACCAGCACGTACTTCGTCTAGAAGAACTGGAGTTTTAAGTTCAGATTCAGCGATTTGAGCGCCATCTTTGAACGCAGTAACTTTAGCAGCAGCGTGATCAATCTTAAGAACGATTTCGTCGCCCATGTTCATGTTTTGAACATCGATTTCTACTGGTAATGCACCAGCATCTTCCATTGTGTTGAAGAAAATCGGAGCAATTTTAGAACCTAAGCAGTAACCGCCGTCTTTTTTGTTCGGGATGTGAGCAATTTCTTCACCGAAGAACCAAAGTACAGAGTTAGTTGCTGACTTACGAGAAGAACCAGTACCAACAACGTCACCTACGTAAGCAACTTGGTTGCCTTTCGCGATAAGGTCTTTAATTTGGTTAAGCGGACCAACTTCACCAGGAACTTCTGGGTTGATACCGTCACGTACGTTTTTAAGCATTGCGTTAGCGTGTAACGGAATGTCTGGACGGCTCCAAGCGTCTTGTGCAGGTGACAAGTCGTCTGTGTTAGTTTCGCCAGTTACTTTGAAAACTGTAAGTTTGATTTCTTCAGGAACGTCTTTACGACTAGTGAACCATTCAGCGTCTGCCCAAGATTGCATAACTGCTTGTGCATTTGCATTGCCCGCTTTTGCTTTATCAGCAACGTCGTGGAACGCATCAAATACAAGAAGAGTTTTCTTAAGCGCGTCAGCTGCAAGTTCAGCAAGCTCAGCATCATCAAGAAGAGCAACTAAAGGAGCAACGTTATAACCACCAAGCATAGTACCTAGTAGGTAAACCGCACGTTCTTTAGTTACAAGTGGAGAAGTCGCTTCACCTTTTGCCAAAGCAGCTAAGAAAGCAGCCTTAACGTAAGCAGCTTGGTCAACACCTGCAGGAACGCGGTTTTCAAGCAAATCAACTAAGAATGCTTCTTCGCCAGCTGGTGGATTTTTTAATAATTCAACTAATGCAGCTGTTTGAGCGTCATCAAGTGGCTTCGGTGGGACTCCGAGTGCGGCACGTTCTTCAACGTGTTGGCGGTAAGCTTCTAGCACAGTGTTATTCCTCTTTTTTAAAAAATTACTCACGAATTCCTGCTTTATAAAAGCTTCACAAGTAATATGGACTGCTAAATTTTACTAAAATTCCAGTTAAAAGTTAATGCAAGTAAAGTGTTTCTTTGTGATGCCCGTTATTTTGTAAATAAATGGTATCGATTTTGCTTAATCTACAATCAAATTCAACAGTTATTGCATGCTTTTCACTCACAAATTAACTTTGAAGTGGAATTCACCCCATAAAAAAAGGCAACTAAATGTTGCCTATATTTTTTAAGATTGGATATTCCACCTTAGTGTACTGTAGTTGCCGAAATATATTGGTTTAATTCTGTACGACTGCCACTAAATTTCACCTGACACTGGTCTTCAAATCTACCGCAGTGCTGATTACTTGCGAACGAAATATCGACTTCGCAACGCGATGTTCCCTGCATAATATTATGCTTAAAATAAACCTTGTCCCCAATGCTCAGCACATAATTTACGCCACCAATAATGACAAGGCCCTGTTCATCTTCCAAAAGTAAATCTGCATGGTTCATATAGCCAACAACATCCATTTGCTACTCCTTTTAATGCGGATCTTCAAAATCATTATTCATTAAAAAGATAAGCTTTTCTATATTTTAGAAATAGGTTTTGTGTCAATTTGTGATCACATTCTGCTTAGGCTATTTATAAGTATTCCTGTCTATACATAAAAAAATAGATACCCATAAAAAAACCGTTCAAATATGAACGGTTTTTGTATCAAGCTACACGCTTAAAATGGTTTGTAATCTGGCATTTCGTCATGTGGCGTTGCAATACATTTGGCTGTAAATTCAGCTCGGATTTTTTCGCGTGATGCTTCTACATCATTTTTGATCGCATCTTCAGGCAAGGCATACACTTCGTCAATAATACTGATCAGAAACTTTTTCGTAGTTTCATCTTCAATTTTTGAAGCATGTTCTACTGCTTTGTCTTTTTCAATCGCATTTTGACGATCTAACATTACAGTACGTGCAGCATTACCCACACTACGACAATAACCATGCCATTGCTCTTCAGGTGTTAATGGTTTCTTTTCGGCACAACCAACCAAAGCCACCAAAACAGATAAAGCGAGTAACTTTTTCATGAATTTCTCCTTACGACAGGCAATATAAAAGATCGCTCGGCTTTTGTCATGTAAATAATGAGAGCATTCTAAACAAACAAAAAGCCCTTACGGGCTTTTTGAACAATTTGACTTAACCACAACTTGCAGCAGTAATTTTTTTGCTACTTGGATCGACTGTAACCGTTACACGCTCTGCACGATAATCCATTGTTACAGGTTGTCCGGGTTGAACCATTCTGACAATTTGAGATTTTGTGAGCACTTTAATTTGATCTTTAGATAAATTCGATTGTCCAACCAAACGCTTCGCCTCTTCAGCAGAACAATTGGCCTGACTTGCACGGAACAATGCCCATTCTTCTACTACCCGCCCATTGGCTAAATGGCAATATCCAACCTGACCATTCGTTTCATTACGTATTTCAAGCTTTCCACCTTGATCCACACAGTATTGACTTGCAGGATTAGCCATCCCCACTTTTGGCACTGTGCTTTGACTATTATGAGTCGCACAACCTGCGAGCCCAACCACCATCAAACTCATCCAAATCATATTTTTCATTGGTCTTTCCTTCATGATTAGCCTTTAAATTAACAGTTATTTCAAAGCGAAAACTGCTTTATTGCAAAGCCACACGAAAATATAAAAAGCGCTTAAAACAAAATACTTAATTGACCGAATGAATATCAAGTTCTTCGTTAGTCGCTAAAACCACTGAAGATAAAATTGGTACACCTAAAATCATTGGCATTGCAAAAATCCAAAGAATGACTGTCGCACCTGGGTTAAAGAAAAAATGAATCGCAATTGCTGTAAACACCAAAACAAATAGCAAAATCATGGCAAATCTTAGCGTAAATTTAGTTGACATCGTCTTATACTCAAATGAGAAATCATATTCTTTCAATATACACATATTTTTAGTATGGTTTTATTGATTTTCAATCTGCATTTTCACTTTACTATTGATTATTCTCATCTTAAATCCAGTCTTAAAACCAAATACAAGCGCATGCTTAGCATCAAGCTCTTCCATTTTAAACGTCCTAAATTGACGTGCTACTGATTTTTAAAGCTTTTTAAATTTGAAAATTGAACCACGCAACCCTTATGCTAAAAAGTAGATTTCCTTCAAACACGCCTTGTAGCGTAGGAGCAAATATGTCAAAAAAGCTGCCGATTTATTTTTCGGACCAAGCGTGGTCGTCCTTACAACACCTCATGGGCGACAATGGCAAACCCAGTCCGACTATTAATGCCTTGCTTGAACAGCAAGATATTTCAGATGCATTTTTACACTCGAATCTCAATGTGCAAGCCATCAAGCGAAACTCGCATATTCAACTTCCTGTTGCACTCGAGCGAATTCCTGCAGGGCCTGCTTTTGCCAATAAAGATGTCTTTGAAAAAGCCTTAGACTTAAATGATTATTTGGTGATTAATCCATTAGCAACCTTTATTGCACATGTAGATAGTGAATCACTCCTTCATGCAGGCTTTGAAATTAATGACACCTTTTTGGTTGACCGTAGTTTAGAAGCCAAGCATGGCGATATTGTGGTTGCACTGATTGATAACCGTGAAATTACACTAAAACGCCTGATGATTAGCGCAAAAATGTCTAAAGATGAAATTGCCGATATCTTTGGCGATGCCAATAAAGTCTTGCCTGAAATGTGGTTAAAAGCAGAAAATCCTGCTTATGAACATATCATTCCAGAAGACTCGCAAACTATTAGCATTCAGGGTGTGGTGACATTTAATCTTAAGCAGCTCTATAAGCGTTTGTAAAATATAGAGCATTGCTATGAAAGCCGAAAATAAAATATTTGCGTTAGTCGACGTGAACAATTATTACGTCAGCTGTGAACGTGTTTTTAATCCCAAATTAAATAATGTGCCTGTTGTTGTTCTCTCAAACAACGATGGTTGTGTGGTATCGCGTAGCGCCGAAGCCAAAGCTTTAGGCATTAAAATGGCGGTGCCTGTATATCAAATTCAAGACTTAATACAACAGCACAATGTACAAGTACTTTCGAGCAATTACGGTTTATACACCGAAATGTCAAAACGCTTTATGAATATCCTAGGGCAATTTGTAAACGACGAAGAGCGGGAAATTTATTCAATTGATGAATGCTTTTTAGATTTCACCAGTTATCAAAATTTATTTGATTTAACGGACTATGCACGCAAAATTATTCAAACCGTCAATCAATGGCTAGGTATTCCCTGCTGTATTGGTATTGGACGCTCAAAAACTGAAGCAAAAATAGCCAATCATATTGCAAAGCAAAATACATACTTAAATGGGGTTTGCAATTTAGTCACAATGGATCCTTGCGCCTCAGAACAACTACTGGCCCAAATGCCTGTAAATGAAGTTTGGGGAATTGGGCGCAATCACCACAAATCATTAAACCAGATAAATATTTTCAGTGTATTGGATTTAATTGAAACTAACCCAAAGGACATGCGTCGCTTATTTAGTGTGATGATGGAAAAAACTGTACGTGAACTGCAAGGTATAGCCTGTATAGACATTGAGCAAGACGCACCATGTAAATATCAAATTATTAGCAGTCGCTCGTATGGACAGCCAGTTTATGCACTTGAAGACATTAAAGCATCTATACGGCTTTATATTGCCCGTGCTGTCACGCGTTTAAGAGCAGATCAGTCTTTATGCCGTATGGTGGGTGTATTTATTCAGACAGGACGTTTTGGTAATAACGAAAAATATGCACCTTATACCGCCATTACGCTCAATGAACACACCGATGATTTACTCAGCATCACACAAGCAGCAACGTATGCCGTTGAGACAATTTATAAAGCTGGATTTAAATATAAAAAAGCAGGCGTCGTTTTATTGCAACTACAAGCCAAGCAAAATTTTGTACCCGACTTATTTTGTGATCTTGCGCAACGTCAAAGTCGCTCCAAACTCTCCGATACACTCGATAATATTCAAAAAAGATTTGGTCATCACTTTGTTTCTATCGGGCTCCCCCAAGATGATGCTTCCACATGGCGTATGAAACAAAATCTATGCTCGCCCGCTTATTTAAGTAACTGGAATGAACTCTTAAGGGTGAAATAGGCTATATAGACATTCTTCAGTTATGCATCAAGCGCGGTTATGGCTATTTAAACTTAGTAGAAATAAAACCTAACCGCGACAAGATGATTGCCAACTGTAAAACCAAAATTCAAAAATTTACGGCATCAAAAATAATCAGCATATTTTTAAAAACATCTATAGAGCAAAACTGCATTAACCATGATTGATGATTTCGGTTTTTTGCGTGATTGCTTCAGCAATTTTCTTGATGGAATACAATAGCTGACCTAAAAGCACATTTTTTGAGGTTAGTACGACCAAGACCATTGGGTATTTAGCATTTGGAATAGCCGTTAATACGACTTTGCCATTATTGGCGTCCAAAGTTAAGCTTTGACAACCTTCCAAATTTATCTCGCCCATAAAAGCCTGTACCATAGCTAGGATAGAACTACTTACAGCGGCCAATTTACCGGCATTCTCAATCTTCTTCTTAGATGCTGAACTAAGCTCAAACCCATCTGTAGAACACAGCATAGTAAATTCAACTTCCGAAATATCTCTGAGCAATGCATTAAGATGCTCGTGAGCATATTCTACAAGTGCCTCTGGCGCTTGACGATTCAATTGATGTGCTAACATACTTTTACCTTAAATAATTAAATTGAAAATTGAACTTCTGCATTGGCAATCAATGCTTCAATGAGTAAAAGCACATCATTTTTTTCACGGGCGTCAATAAAGAATAGCGGATATTTTGTATCTATTTGACTTTTTTCCCAATCTCTATAAATAGATGTGTTATAAGCTGTTTTCACATCTAAATGCGTTATACCAATAATAATATTTTCAGAAACAGTTTTAAAATAATTTAAATAAAAATCAAGCTCTTTGATTGGATTCTCAGTGCTATGATCTATTAAAATAATTGTACCTAAAGCCCCTTTGCAAATCTCACTCCAAATAAAATCAAAGCGTTCTTGGCCTGGCGTACCATATAACCCTACTTTCGTTCCATCATCTAAGATTAATTCACCATAGTCGATTCCGACTGTAGTAAACATTTTAGTGTGAGACTGAGTATCCGTGTTAATTGCTTCCGTGGATACAACGCCAACGCTGGATAATGACTTAATTGCCTCACTTTTCCCCGCACCCATTGTCCCTGCAAAAACTATTTTGTATTGATGTAAAATCATTTTATTCCACTATAACCCTAGCTTTTTACGCAAGCTGTTAAAAAAACCACGCACCTTACTTACTTCCTGAATTTCTAAAGGCGTCGTAATTTGACCCAATGAATCTTTTTCAGGAATTTCTTCTACAATTTGAGCAATGTGACATGCAAATAGGTAGCGATTGATCAATGTTGCATTAATACTGGTTTTTTGCTCAATATATTGCACCGTACATCCTCGGCTAAAATAAGCAGAAATTTTTAATACTACATGACGTTGCTGATCTAGCTCAGGTTGTGGCCAATGACGTAAACGATATGCACCATAATATTCAGGTAAATCTGACGGGGAATGATCCCAAATAAATTGCCAAATTCCAGTATTGAGTTCTTTATATTGAAAATTTTTCTTAAACTTAACAATAATATTAAGGTTTGCCGGTACAATTGATAGATCTTGCCCCGTAATACTGGTCAGTTCTGGATGTTGATAAAACTCCCTATTTTTCAAATCAAAACAGGCGATTATTTTGTCATTATTTTCAATAACAAAATGACTAATCCCTGAATATTCTTGCGTAACTTGCAAAAAAGCAGACGTAAGAATTTGATGCTTAATGGTATTCGAAATATCAGCATTTTCTGGAAAAATATTGCATGAATTTTCATTATTATAATAAGTTTCATGAATATCATCTAACGCATTACTAATCCATTCATTCAATATCTGTGATGAATTTATGGGTAAATATAGTGTATTATTAAAAAGTTCACCTGATAATTTTTCATTTTTCTTTAATTTTAAAATTCTTACATTCGATTTATTTATTTTTTCAACATAATTAATATCTGAAAAATCATCATTTATTAATAAAATTTGCAACCTATCATCTGAAATAGGTGTCCAACAAATATCAAACTGGCTAGAAAATTTATTATAAATAATATTTTTTAAATCATTAATCGTCGAAAGACTTAAACCGAATATTGAAACATAAACTGATTTAGCCATAATTTTAGACAATCATATTGGTTAAAAATTAAAAAGGTTATTGCTAGGTGCAATAACCTTTATTTCAATTAAGAAAAATCAAGCTCTTTCTCGAAGCGCTTTAACTCATGACGCGCCATAGCCAAGTTAGCTTTACTTCGATCTAACACTAAGTAAAGAAATAATGCTTCATTTGAATCCAATGGACGGATTAAGTGATACTGCTTACCCAACGTAATCAAAACATCCTCAATCGAATCATTCAAATTTAATGCTTTAGATACTTTTCGCTTTGCACGAATTACTTCTGTATTACCTGCTGCCGCAAGCTCTAAATCAATTGTATTATTACCTTGTGTAGCAAGAGCTAAACCACTCTCACTATCCACAAGCGCACTCGCGATAAAACCATCAATTTCAAGCAAAGAATCTAATGATACTTTAGCCATGCTGTACTCCCCCTGAATTTAGATTATATTTTGATAATATTTAAAAAATAAATTACTGCGGTAAAAAAATATCATCAAACAACCTATCGTTCATTGGCAAATTAGATCAATTAAAATCATCCAAAAATAATGGCTAACATATAGAAAAACTCAATAATTAATTAACAAAACAAATATAAACATAAGAAAAAATACTAAAAAAAGCAAAAAATAACGCTGAAAAAATCGATTTTTTAATCAAAATTTGTAGAATTTTAAGCCAATTTTTATTTTCTATTTTTTAATAAATATATTTTTATATTTAGCTTATCTTTACAAAAAACAGCAACCCAATTAGCAATAACTATCAAAGGAATAAAAAAAACAATAATTAATAATAATTTACAGTGATTTTTTTAATTATTTTTCGTTATTTAAATGGTTAAATTCAAAAAACCAAATATATGGTTATTTTACATATATATTTAATTTTTTTCATCTCGTGAGGCCCACAATAATTTAGATTCACTCAGCTTATGAACTACTTAAATAATTTATACAAAATTCATGTTTTCACCCGCTAAAAAAACTTATAATTTGTTAACATTTTGCATAATTTATACTCTATTAATTAATGAACGACTCACAACTTTCACTGAGTGAATATCTATCAGCCGTTCAAAACGTCATCAAACTGGCTTTTGATGATGCTGTATGGGTCAAGGCGGAGATTCGTAATCTAAATATTAAAGGTGGTCATTACTATTTAGAACTGGCAGAAAAAGATCCTGACAGTGACAAAGTCATTGCCAGCTGTAAAGCGACGATATGGAAATTTACGGCGTCAAAAATCGTCGGCACATTTGAAAAAGAAAGTGGTATTGAACTCAGTCGTGATTTGAATGTTCTTATTAAAGTACGTGCCCGATTTGATCCACAGTACGGCTTTTCTGTGAATGTAGAAGAAATTGACTCTAGCTTTACGCTAGGTGATTTAGCCAAACGCTACCAGCAAATCTTAGTAAAATTAACAGAAGAAGGTTTAATCGAACGTAATATACGTTTAGCATCCCCTTTTGATATTCAACGTGTGTTGGTTATTGCTCCAGAAAAAGCAGCAGGCTTGGGTGACTTTAAAAAAGATGCAGATGCGCTGTCCAATGCAAAAGTGTGCCAATTTATTTATCATTATGCGACGTTTCAAGGCAATACAGCGGCGCAAAGTATTCGAGATGCCTTGGCCTTAGGTTTAAGACAATGGGCAAACCAATATGATACCGCCCCAGACCTCATTGTGATTATTCGTGGTGGTGGTGCAGTCAATGATCTAGCCTATTTAAATGACTATGACTTAGCGGCTTTACTTTGTAAGCGTAGCGTTCCTATTTGGGTCGGCATCGGTCATGAAAAAGACCGTACAATTTTAGATGAAATCGCGCACCGTTCTTTTGATACGCCAAGTAAAGTCATCGCAGGTATCCGAAATCATATTGTGGAACGTGCACAGGAAGTCAGCGACTATTTGCAAAGCATCCAGCTCATGTCACAACAGCAAATTAGCGTCTATCAAAATCAAAATGACCAACTCTTAACCCTGATTCAAACCCTTGCACAAAACCAGCTACAGGATGCCTCCAAGCAGCTCACGCAGCTCATTGGACTGACTGAAAACTATGCCAATCAGCAACTGAAATTTGCCAAACATCAAGTAGAAGCTTTAATGCGTGAAGCGTTACTACAAAACCCACGCACAGTAATTTCCAAAGGCTTTGCTGTTGTGCGTCAAGATGGTCACAGCATTCGTCATGTTCAACAGCTAAAGGCCTCTCAACCTATCCAAATTGAACTTCAGGATGGCATTTTAGATGCCAAACTGATCCATATTCACCCGCATACGGGAGTATTACCATGAGTAATGAATCCATCAGCTTTAAACAAGGCTACGACGTTTTAAAGAAAAATGCTGAATTGCTAGAATCGCAACAAGAACCAGATATTGATAATTTGATGAAAATTGTTGAGGAATCTATGCAAGCCTATAAAGCTTGTAAATCTCGAGTTGACGCTGTGCAAAATGCACTCAATGAAACTTTCAAAGAATAAAGTATGTATACGGCGTAAATACACTGCAAAATAAAAAAGTAATCCTAGGATTACTTTTTTTTAATCTATTTTGTTTAGATTAACGAGCGCCTAAAAACTCAAATGGTTTAGTCACTTTAAATGAATCATTGGCTTTGCCGGCATATACTTTGGCCTGATCTGCACTCAGCTCCAACTTCTTGGCTTGACCATCTTTAAAGTTGATATCTTTTAAATCCACCCAAAACACATTAGGCGAAACAGCCGACTCAAAGAAATACAAACCACGCTTATGGTCTACAACTGTTCGCCAGCGAGTAGATGAAATATTCGGCTCTTCTTCTGTATTTAAGCCAAAAGGTACTGAAGCATTTCGAATCACGCTAAATACACCTGCCAAAGAATGTTTTTGATCTGCATTTTTTGGAATGGCATTGGTGTAGAACGATGCACGAGCAAAACGATCAGCTGCGCGGTTTGTTCCTGGTAGCATGGTGGTGCCACCGATTTGTTGCCAATATGTATTGAGCGCCAGTTGCTGATCAAAGGTAGGTGAATTGGTCATCACTTGATACTTGCGGTTATGATGAATGACCTGCTTGCCATTAATATATTCAATAATGGCACTGTCGCCTGTTGCATCTGAAATTGATAAATGTAACGTCGCTAAGCGATTTTCACCTGGCACGTGATCTGATACGACTACAAACGGTTCTTTTTCTAAAAACTTGATCGCTTCATCTACCGAGCTAAAATTATCCAATACATATTGAGCCCATAGTGAAATACTTAAAGTTGCTTTGGTATTTTTTTGCACTGCAGGATATTCAGACTCTACTAACCACAATAAATTTGCCATGAGGCCTTTTTCATTGACGCCATCAGTCGTGGCAATATCGTAGCCTGTTGCAACCACACTGCCGTATTTAGACGTCCATTGCACAGATTTTGGACCAGCCAAACCACTACGCTTAACCTCACTGGGTAAAATCCATAGGTTTGTGCCGACATCACTTTTCCAATCCATTGAGCGGGCTGTCATAATCTCATTATTGCCCTGAAAAATAACACGCGTACATGCCGAAGCCATTTCAGCAGCAAACATCAATCCTGCTGCGAATAACACTTTTTGTAATGCTTTATTCATGAAACGCCTCTATTTAAAAAATTGGTAAATTTATGCCGACGACTGGTCCGTGTTCTTTAATATCCCACTTGAAATCACCACTTGTATAATCTTGCTCAAAATAACGATAGCCCCCACGTATATTCAAATGTCGGTTAAATACAGGAATGCGGTAACCGACATAAGCTTGTACAGAACGGGTATCTTCAACCCCAAAAGTGATTTCTGAAGCAAAATTCCACGCAGAATCGAGGTTATATTTAAATCGTGCACCCCAAAAGAATTCATCCCAGTCTGTAGAAGCTTGAATCTTATGATTTAAAGCACCAAGTGTTGCACTGGCATCTGTATGATGCATACCTATAGTGGGCTCAACAATGAATTTAGCGTATTGATCTTTGGTTTGCTCAGGGGAAACATAGGCCTGATAATAAATACCGTAGCTACTTTGATCCAACTTAGTCGCCAAAGCCAAAGGAACATGCAAAACCTGTTTATCTTGAGAAGTTTTTACATATTGACGATCTGCATAAATCCCCCATTTGCCTTTACTCAAATCCAAATGTGCCATATAGGATTTATCTAACTCTTTTAACGTCTCTTTAAAAGGCTGTTCAACCTCATAGGAAATAGGACCTTTGCTAATATCGCCATCGATATCCGCAACAAAAACATAAAGATTCAAATTGAGTTTCGTTTTTCCTTTAAATGTATCCGAAATCTCATTTGCAATTGCTGATTGACTCGCTATTAGCGCTAAACCCACCGTAAAATTTATTAAAGTTTTTAAGTACATTTTATTATCCTGATGTGTTCTATTTCTTTTTTAGCATACTTTTATCAGTTTCTACTATTAAATTGTACCAACCTCTTCAGCTAGATTTATAACCGTATATCTTTATCATTACATACTAAAAATACTTTAGTAAATTTAACTCACCCAATACCAATAAATGCCACATGATGTAATTGTTTGCGCCATTTAAAATGCACCGTAATAAAAAAACCGCCTAAATGGTTTTAAATTTAGGCGGATATTTTTAGGTCTACAGAACAAACAAGATTAGAAGCGCCAGTTATAAAATACGTCTATTGCGCGTTCTAAAGATTGGCTTGCTTCTAAATACAGGCGTTGGTTCATTTGATAACGCAATGTCAATTTATTGACTGGAGTAAATACACCTACACCATAACGAATAAACAAGTCTGGTGTAATATAACCCGTTACAGATACTTGGGTATCATCACCTGTACCTTGTGCATCCAACGCCAAACCACTTAGACCAAATGTACGACCAATCTGATTGGTTAAGGCACGTGTACCGCCCAAGCCCATACTAATACCAGCAGCTGCAATGGTATTGTTTACATCGGATTTAAAGCTCTCAGTTTGACTTAAGCCTGTCGCGCCTTCATTAATACGTCCCGTAATTAATGCATTCATCGCTTCTTGTTCAGATAAGCCAGCATCGTTATACACTTGAATACTCGGACTTGTTGCAGTTCCTGTTACACGTACGCCCACAGTACTGCTCTGAATAGTTTTATTGGCATCCACATCTAAGGTTGGATTAGACAATGGGCCATTGAAACGAGCAATCGCACGATTCAAATCTAGGCTTTGGCCATAAGCTTCAATTTTCACACGTTTAGATACACCAATTGCACCATTGGCACGCATTGCTGTTTCTAAACCACGTTGTGATAAATTCAAGCGACCAATTAATGGAATACGACTATCAAAACCTTGGAAAATCACTTGATTGCCCAAGCTTACACTAAGGTCAGCACGGATATCCCAAGGGCGTGCTGATTTTAAAATTTCGAGCTGATTATCGCCTTCATGCACAATACGAACGTCAGATGAAACAGCCGTAACAGGCACTGAAGACTCAGGCATTGAAATAAGTGCACGCGGTACTTCAACCGTACCATTCAGAGTTAAACGTTTTTTAAATGGGTAAACATCTAAATTTAAGTCTGGTGTGACTTGGGCCGTAATCAGTGGTGCTTGGCGTATAAGCAGATCACTGCCTTTTAAGCTGAGCTGTACCCGTGGTTCATCTTTCCAATCCACACTACCTGTTAATTTACCAACACCACGTCCACTATTAAATGCACCGTTAATTGAAGCATTGTTTTGGCGAATGGCAGAATACAACTGAATATTGGTTAGGTTCACAGGTAAAGAAATCATACTGATTGAACCATCTTTAATACGTGCTTCACCTTCTAATAATGGCGATGTCAGTGTTCCTCTGATTTTACCCGCATACGAGATGGTGCCCCCTAACGCGCGCACATCTTGAATAAACGGTTTCAAAATTTTCAATTGCACTTGATTAAAGGCAATCTCACCGTTCATTGGTTTTGACTCTTTATAAGGATCAATCACCACATTGGCATAACCTGTACCAATATCAGGGGCTTTTACATCTAATCGAAGCTGTAAACCTTGTGCAACGCTTTTGAGTACCAACGCCACTTCATCGTATTTCATGGTTGAGCCAAGATACTGCGGATCTTCTGCAGCCAAGCCCATTACCCCGTCGCGCGTGAGTAAACGTGCATCAATTTTAGGTTTTGCACCTTTTGCCCATGAGGCTTTGGCATAACCATTGACCTTACCTGTCAGCGCTAAACCGTCGGGCATGAAGGCCGCAAAGTCATTTAAGTCCACGTTACGCGTAGTAAATGACACATTGCCACGGTTGGGATTAACACGAATAGGTTGATCAAAACACAACTCACTTTGCTGACTCATCCAACAATGTGCGCCAATAAAAACATCCGACTGTGCTGTATTATAAATAATCGAAGCATTTTGACGTTGTACAAGACGAGTACGCAGTGAGTCGAAATCACCTTTTTGGATTTGGCCTAGCCAGTTATTTTGCGCATTAAATCCGCCTGCAAACTGTACGCCAAATTTAGTAATTTTATTTTCTGCATTTACTTTGAGCACATGTGCATTACGTGTACCTGCCAGTGACAGTGAGGCCTTCGAAATACCACGGTTACCACTGCGTAAGTTGTCTAAAGTTGCGGTCAACAATGACGGAACACTTTGCGATGTTGGCAATTGTCCCTGTATGCGTACTTTTTGAATGCTAAACAGGTTATTTAAACCGAAATTATCAATCGCTAAGTTTGCAGAGGCTTGTAGTCGAGGTTGCACTTGCATATTTAAATAGCCGTATGCCCGACCTCTTAAACCTGGGTAAATTTCATATAAAGCTGGCGCATTGACTTTAAGCCTTAAGTTTTGTGCATTACCTGTGGCTTGTATCTGGTTACTTGCATACGCCAAGTACAAATTATTGGCTTCAAACTGCTGTGGCAATAATCCACTTTGATTTGAATTAACCACAATAGCTAGGTTACCTTTACCACGTATAGACTTGTCATTAATTACACCCGCCAAATTCAAACCGTCTAACTGCACGCGTTTCAAACGATCTGACCATTGGCCCTGTGTTTTTACATTACCTGATAATTCGCCACGCACATTCGATGCAAAATAATGCGGTTTAAAACGTACCAATGAGGCATTCACATTCCAAGCCAAACCATCTTTAAGGTTTAAAACCCCATTGGCCAAAATTTTGCCAGCGACACCATCATGGCGTAACTCTGAAATTTTAATTAACTCAGGTGTGCCTGCTACATTTAACTTTAATACACCTTGGCTGGCTGCTAACTGACTTGCGGTTAAACCGCCATCATATTGCACAGCAAAGCTTTTAAACGCACCGCCTTGTTTAGCATCTTGGAAAAGTAAGGCTGCTGTGCTCTTACCTGTCAAACGAACAGTATCTTTTTGACCCACTAAACGCCCAGTTAAATCAACTGCATCTAAGTGAATAATTTGCTGATTTGGCTTGGCATAACCATTGGCTTTTACTTGACCATTTAAAACATCGATAGGTGCGGCAGCAGCAATACTCTGCGGATTAAAATGATCTGCATAAAGCTGTGCGTTCCACTTCAGCATGCGCTTGTCATCTGGAAGCTGAACCACGGCACTGCCTTTAAGTGCGCCTTGCTGTGCAATATAGCTAAAGCTTGGCACATTCAAATTGTTATTTTTGAGGTTTAATTGAGCCTGATACTGGCCTGCAGGAAGCATGCCTTTATCATGTGCGGACACAGCTGTTGCAACAAAAATATTTTGCTGACCTTCAACCAATGCTAATTTCGCATCACCAGAAGCACTACTTAACCATCCAACATAAGGCACAGCGCGATCAATATTCTTCCAAGACACATTCATCAGCATTGGCTGTGGTTTATCATTTTTAACTGGATTTTGATCTAACTTTAGATTCCATGTTTCGTATTTATCAAAGTCAACCAAAGCTGTTAAATGCAGACCATTTTCTAGTGTACCCTTAGAGCCTATTTTGCCGTCTAGACTTGGTGGTAAAAAGTCCTGTACCACTTGTGGAATTAATTTATCTTTAGGATTAATTTTGGATAATGCACCACGAATATCCCAAGTGACATGATCCTTCCAACTCACCACACCAGCAGCGCTCACAGCACCTTGCATTAACTGTGCATTTAAGTCGTCAATATTTAGTTGATGAATCAAATCGGTATGCATGATGGCACTGTACTGGCCTTCAGGTAGATCTTTTCCTTTCAGATCCGTTCTGACATTTAAGTCTAAACGATCGATATTGCCCTGAAACTCTGCCACACCTTTTTTAGAATGTAGCTTGAAGTCTGTTAAGAGTGGCCAATTGTAGTTTTTAAACTTTAATGCACCTTTCATTGGCACGTGATGATCCATTGGACGTACAACTGCCCAACCCGTCAGTAAGTCTGGCGTATTGGTTGCCACACCCGCCTGAATACTTTCTAAAGTACCGCGAGCTGCAACGTTAATATCATGAATATTTAAGCTTTCTCGTAATGAAGGTAAATTCACCACAGCATCTGCATGAATTGGATAACGACCTGTAAAGTCCATTGAACCCGTTGCACTACGTACGGCTAAATAGCCCATATCAACACGCGAGTCTTTAAACTCAAGTTTTGTACCTGACCACAAGGCATCATTTAAATGAATATCATAAAAATCTACGCCTGCTGAATGGGTTTTAATGAGCATATAGTCTACATCTGCATCATCTACACGTAATACAAATGGCAAACGAATATCACTATAGCTAAAAGGTGTATCACTTGGTGGGAGTTTAGTGATGATCTGTAGATTTCTAACATCAGCATGGCTTAAGTGAATTTCTTTATTTAAAATTGCACGCCAGCCTAATTTTACATCAGCACGATCAATTTTGACGTCTACAGGTTTTAGGCTGACCAAAACATTACGTAAAATAATGCCTCGCCATAAATTACCACCCTCATATTCATACTGAATAATTTGTTGGCGCTCTAAAACACGGTCGAGCAAAAACTTACTGCCCTTGTCTGTAGAAAACATCACAGCCAATGCAGCCGCGAGCGATACAATAATAAGGCCAAGTGTAAGCAAGACACTTCTTAAAATACGGCGTCGCTTAGGTACACTTTCTTCTGGCTGGTTATTGTTTTCTTGCTGCTGTTCTTGATCAGCCATAACTCTCTCTATTACCGTATTTTATAATTGTGAGCCAATGAAGAAATGAATTCGTATTGGGTGATTATCATCAGATAAACCCGATGCAACATCAATACGAATTGGCCCAATTGGTGATGCCCAGCGAATACCTAAACCTGCGCTATAAGCGGTTTTGGTATTAAAATCTTTGTCATAGGCATTGCCTGCATCACTAAAAATTGCCGCACGCCAACCATCTTTAAATTGATAGTTATATTCTAAAGAACCGACCGCCAATGCTTGACCACCAATTTTATAGCCCGACTCAGATGCAGCTAAGCTCTTGTAGTCAAATCCACGAATGGTTTGATCGCCACCTGTAAAGTAGCGTAAGTTATAGGGCACTTTACTAAAATCTTTAGTAAAAATATAACCTGCATCGGCACGACCCACAAACTGATGGTTGTCATTTTCACCTAAAGAGTAAATAAAACGCCAACCCGCATTCACGATTGCCATGTCAGCATCGGTCAATAATTTTTCGGAACCTAACTCGACTTTATAAGTCTGCTTAAAACCAACCGTTGGGTTTACACGTTTGTCCGTGTCTGTTCTAGATACTTCATAACCCACCAATAAAGATTGTTGCTGGCTATTGGCATTTACTAAGAAAGCTTCAGGTATTTTATCAATATCGACAGCAGCTAAGCCGTTTTCTGTAATACGGTCTAATCGATAGCGTAGACCATAAGTTTGTTGCCATTGACCACGTGGGTTTTTAATAATTCGGTCAGCACCTGCAACTGCAGATTCAATTAACAAGTTAACATCACCACCGACATTATCACGCTCTTCACGCTCATAACCGCCTACTAGGCTAATGTAATCATTCAGTGGGTGTTTATAAGGAATGTTATAGCGACCATCTATAGACTGTCGAATTTGTGACAGCTCCATATTGGCATCAAATGAATGTCCACGCTCATTTACAATGGCACGGCGATATTGCCCACGTAAACGAACACCTGTATCTGTACCAAAACCAGCACCCATTTCTGCACTATTTAGCTTGTCAGCATTTAAAGTGACAATCACAGGAACAACTTTGCTTTCACGTGCTTTATCTTTTAATACATCTTGCTCGTTATCTTTTTGCTCTTGTTGCTCCGCCAAACTGCGTAGGCTCGCTTTTTGCTCTGGGTCTTTCACACCTGCAAATTGATCTTCATTGACTACATGCTGTGTAACTTCATGATCTGAAGCTACCGCTTTTTTATCTTGTACTGCTAAATCATCTGCTGACAGTTGATTTTGATCGACCAGCTTTTGTAAATCTGGCGGTAAGTCTAGCTCTTTTTCTATTGGATCTGGACGGACTGCATCCACCAAAGTGTAGTTAAAGTAACGTGAGTTGGTTAGATTGTTGGCTAAGCCATTTACCCGCCAAAAAGCATAATCCGCACCTTCTTGCCATGTCACTAAACTACGTAAAATTTTATCATTCAAAGGGAATGGTTTAGTTGGGTCGCTCATTCTAAATTCGACATCACCCAACTTATAACGCTCACCTGTTTCAAAGCGCAAGTTAATATCGGCAGTATTTTGTGGCTGCGCAACCTTCACATCATGCAAACGCCAATATGAGTCAAAATAGCCGTTATTAGATGCTGCATTATCTATACGAACTTTAGTGTTTTCATATAAACCATGATTAAACACACCACCTTCTTCTTGATCTGGCAATACACCAATCACTTTGAACTGTGCTTGATTCGCCCCAGGGCCTGTAAACTCAACATTTTGCTGTTGAATGACTACAGGGCTATTTGGTGTAACAAGTACGCGAACACGAGAATTACTAGTTTTCTCAAATTTAAACTCAGAATTATAAAAACCCACAGCCTGTGAAGCCTGAATTGACAACGCACGTAGCTGAGGTAAAGCAGAAGGAAAGTCGCTGAACGATTCTTGCGTAAAACTCGACAACTTACCTTTAATATTGGCTTTTAAGTTTTCTAATGCTTCCGCATAATCTTTATTTGAGACATTGCTTTCATTTTGCGAAGACACCAAAACAACATCTGCAGTAATCCGTGGCACTTTTGCTGTATTCATTTGGCGTGGCGGGCGCACTTTATATAATAACCGTTTAAAGAAATTGGGTTGCTTATCGTCAACAGCTTCTTGATTATCTAAACCCACCACCAGCTCACGACCCGTTTGATTTTCTTGAATCGCAATGTCGCTATCCGCGCGGATAGATTGCATTAATACATCTACATTGACTGGAGCTTGGTTAATTTCTTGCAGTTCTTGTTGTGTGATATCTGCAACTGCAACTTCATTATTTTGTGTTGCTCTATAGTTCTGAGCAGACTTTTTCGCCTCTTCTGCAACTTTAAAGATTTCATTTGCAAGCTGTTGATCAATTGGTTCAACTGGCAAACTTTCTAAATCTTCAAACTCAATTGGTTTAAAGGCATCTATTGATGTCTGAGAATTTTGTTGTTCTTGTAACATTTGTACGCTGTCTACAGGAGCTGGCTGTGTCAGCTGTTGTTCAACTTTTTGACGAAGCTCTTCCTCAGAAACACCTTGCTGACTGGCTTCAGTCTTTAATGCATTTACCATTTCCACTTGGGTTGCATCGGCGACAGGCGTATGTTTTTCAACTGTTTGAGCCATGATATGCTGAGCAAACAATGTTAAAAAGATACTTAAACACAAACGTTTGTTGTTATGATGCCCGAGTGTCAAATGACTTATACTTAAGTGAAGTGCGGTCTTTTTAAAATTTATTTTTTCTGGCATAGCGAACTCTAAACATACGTGTTTATGAAATGGATCTTTCAATCCATTGAAGTTAAGTTCAAGAACCAAAATTCAGTGGAGTTGAGCCATTTTCCTAGGCTTTAAAGTATCTTACATGATTTTCTTCGTCGTTTTACTAAACACTCACATTTCTTAATAAAACTTTATGTAGCACATATCATATGAAGAACAGTGAACATTTACTCGGTAGCCGTCGTTTCCTACCCATGTTTCTCACCCAATTTTTTGGGGCATTAAATGATAATGTTTATAAGCAAGCCTTACTTCTCGTTATCACGTATGGATGGATTCAACAACAAACAGCAAGTATTAGTACTTTAAATAACTTAGCAGCCTTACTGTTTATTTTACCCTACTTCATCTTCTCTGCGACGGCTGGACAGCTTGCAGATAAGTACGAGCGTTCACAGCTTGTTCGAATGCTTAAAATTGCTGAAATTTTGATTATGCTCTTAGGGACTGCAGGCTTTTTATTAGGCAATTTATGGCTATTATTGTGCGCACTGTTTTTAATGGGCACACATTCCACCTTCTTTGGGCCCATCAAATACGCTATTTTGCCTGAAATCCTTAAGCCACAAGAGCTTATGTCAGGCAATGCGCTATTCCAATCAGGCACATCTATGGCCATCTTGATCGGGATGATTTTGGGTGGTGCGGTGATTTCCCTATCGCAAGGCAATTTGCTATGGATTAGCCTCACGGTAATCACAATTGCTTGCTTAGGCTATTTATCAAGTCGCTTTATTTTAAAACAGCAAGTCACCTCACCCAATATAGACATTGACTGGAATTTCTTTCGTACCAGTGGTCAAACCTTGCGCTATGCCAAAAGCCTGCCTTTAATTTTTACGATTTTATTAGGCAACTCATGGTATTGGTTTTATGGTGCAACCTACCTCACTCAAATTCCACAGCTGACACAGCAAAATTTACATGCATCTGAAAATGTCGTGAGTTTATTACTGACCTTCTTTTCTGTTGGTATTGGTGTAGGTTCATTATTGTGCCGTAAAATTGGGGGTACAGAAGTCAATATTAAAATGGTCCCATTAGGTGCCATTGGGCTTACAGTATTCGCTTTATATTTAGCAGCCAGCCTTACTTTTGTACCAGAGCGTACAGGTGCGCTACTCAGCCTCAGTGATGTATTCCAAGGGGGCTGGAGTTATTATAATGTGATGTTTGCAGTGACTTTACTTGGTATTAGTGGTGGTTTTTATATTGTGCCACTCTATGCCATGATGCAAGCCTATTCACCTCGCTCACATCGTGCGCGCATCGTAGCGGCAAACAACATATTAAATGCTGTTTTCATGGTATCTTCTGCTATATTTTCAATTATCATCTTAAGTATATTGAAGATTGATATTAAAATACTTTTCTGCATAACCGCAGTGTTGAGTGCTATTTTCTCTATTTGGCTCCTCCTGCGTTTAAAACCTATGCTTAAAACTGCACACGTCTCGTTGGAGGATTAATTCATGCGTCAATACACCGGTCTAGACAAATTCATCCATTCTTTTGACCAAGCGCTACGCAGTTTAGTTCCTGGAAGCACTTCTGCGCAACGTGAGAACCCTGCCAATGGAACCAACACACAGTTGGCTGTAAGTGAAGCTCGCCATGTTGCAGGCTTAATGCGTGTCAACCATAGTGGCGAAGTATGCGCACAAGCGCTTTATCATGGCCAAGCGCTCACTGCAAAGTTACCCAATGTACGTCGTGAAATGCAACAAGCAGCCATTGAAGAGCAAGATCATTTAGCATGGTGTGAAGATCGACTCAAAGAACTGGATAGCCATACCAGCTTACTAAACCCTGTATGGTATGGTCTGTCTTTTGGTATGGGTGCTTTAGCAGGTATTGCGGGCGATAAATATAGCTTGGGCTTTGTCGCTGAAACAGAACGTCAAGTGAGCATGCATTTAGAACACCACATGAGTCAGCTACCTGTACAAGATCAGCGCTCATATCAAATTTTAAATCAAATGAACATTGATGAGTTGCACCATCGCGATACGGCGCTTAATGCAGGCGGTGTTGACCTTCCAGCACCTGTTAAAATCACCATGACAGCCATTTCAAAGCTCATGACCAAAACTAGTTATTTTATTTAAGCCATACATAAGATGTAAAAGCCCGCTAATCTGCGGGCTTTTTAAATTTTAGAAACTAGTATTTTAAATTGAGCATATAGCTTTTCATTATTAATTAGCGATGCATAGCGGCGTTTATCTTTTATTAATGTTTAGAGCTTTGCTCAGCTACTTTTTTTCGATAGCCATACACCAACCGCGCAAGCCCAATACAAGCAATCACAGCAACAATCGTATAAAGCTCATCGTCATAAGGCAATATGTACTGCCAAAATACATGTAAGGCATGCGTGATGTGTACTCCAGCACTAATCACTACCCATGCCCAAATGAAGCAGGCCACAATGTTAATGAGTACATATTTCCAAATTGGATAAGCTTTTATGCCTACGGCGATCGGCAATACTGTTCTAAGTCCCCACGCAAAGCGCATACCCAGAATAGTTAAAATTGGATAACGATCGATAAATTGGCTGGCACGTTGAAATTTTTTGGCAAACTCTGGCTGAGATTCAAGCATTTTTTGCCCATAGCGTGCGCCCAATTGATAATAAAATTGATCACCAATAAAGCTTCCAAGCATAGCAACCGAAAGTAATAGCCAAAAATTAAGTAAATGCTGATGCACTGCATAAGCACCCAGCATAAGTACTGTTTCGCCTTCAAACAAAGTTCCTGCAAATATGGCCCAATAGCCATAATGCTGAATGAGCTCAGTCCAATTCATACAGCCAACAACTTGATGATGATTATTTTTTCTATCTTAGCACTAAATCTAGCATGACTGCTGTTTTACAGACTCAAATGATCTGCTATGCGATAACCCAACATAGCACCCAAATCAAACGCTAAGTGCTCAACATTTGAATACATAAAATTATAGAAACTCAAGTCTATGCATGACATGAGACCACAGGAAAGTGATGTTTCTCATGTACAAAAGCTGCATCTGACCAAATCTCATACATAGGAATTTTCACATCCAATGCCAAAGGTAATTTTTTGGCATTAAACTGCATATTGGACAAACAACTACCCCATGCAATTAAATCAATATCTAAAGTAATTTGATGTGAAGGTCGAATACGCCCTGAATCGGTTTCCATACGTTTTAATTGCAGGACTAAATCCGTTACGGATAAATGACTTTTCAATAAACACGCAGCATTCCAATAATCCGCACCAATCGCATCTCGGCACGGAATTAAATAAATACTGGAAAAGCTTAAATCACCGAATTGAGCGAGTTGTGCAATTGCTTGTTGAAAATGCTGTTTTGGATTGCAATTACTCGCCAGTGCTAAGGCGAATATCGTTTCGGTGACGTTCAAGACGAATTCCTACAGAATTTGCTTGCGGGATAATGGCAGGCTTACGGATGGTAATCATAATAGATTCCACTACTGGAAAGGTAGTAAAAAGTGCATTCAAAACCAGTTTTGCTGCATGTTCGATCAATTTAGGTTGCGCTTCTTGAATCACTTTTGCCGAAATTTCACAAATTTCCGCATAATTGAGTGTATCGTCTAACTCATCAGAATTAGATGCCTGCTCTAAACTGGTATTAATCTGCAAATCGAGCATTAAAGGCTGAATAATTTGACGCTCCCAATTGAAACAGCCCACCACTGTCTCTACCTTTAAGCCTTCAATAATAATCGCGTCCATAAATCTCTCAAATACAAAAGTCCCCCTTATATAAGGGGGATTTAAAATAGTGTGTCAAAGCCATAAAGACTGTAAGCGCATTAAAGCTTAGTGCTTTAGCAACAGATTAGGGTCTATACTTTGCACCATCTGTAAGCGCTGGTCAGCATAAATATCTGTATACGGCGCTAGAATACGCATAAAACGATCAAAATACAGCATTTGCTTAAATAACAAGGCAAAATCTCGTGGGAAACGGATGCCATGACGTTCGCCTACACCCACCATATCCATCATAATGTCATTGATATCCGAAGGATTTGATGTGAGCAATTCTTGCGGATCTGCCAGCAATACACCACTAAACAGACGCTCTAAATCATCAGCCAAAACTTTGGTATCAATTTTATGATCCGTCATGCCCATTTTCAGCATATTTTCAGCCATTAAAGCATAGTCGGTCTTTTGCAATGCATCCATAAATGCAATACAGGCAGTCCATACTTCTGGCTTTAACTGCCCCACAATACCAAAATCGATAAAGCCGACACGACCATCTTCTAAGAACATAAGATTGCCCGCATGCAAGTCCGCATGGAAGCTATTACACATCATCAGACTACCAAACCATGTATTCATGGCAGTAATTAAAACTTGTGATGGATCTTTTGCAACTTTTTTAACCATATCAAAATCAGTCAAAGGTACACCATACAAGCGTTGCATAGTCAGCACACGACGAGTTGAATATTGATGATAAACCTTAGGTGCTGTTGCTGCTTGGTTATTGGTAATATTTAAATAATTCACAAAATCATCTAAATTTTGTGCTTCTTCAATAAAATCAACTTCACGCACCATACGTGTTTTTATTTCTTCAACAATATCTGCCAAAGACGCAAATTTAACTTTAGGTACAGCTTTTTCAAGTAATTTAGTCGCCCAATGTAAGACATTTAAGTCAGTGTATAAAATGGTTTCTACACCTGGCTTTTGGACTTTAATTACGACATTTTCACCACTCACTAAAGTTGCTGCATGTACCTGTGCAATAGATGCGGACGCAAGTGGTTTTTCATCAATAGATGCAAATATTTCATCTAAATTACGGCCTGCAAACTCCGAAGCCAATACCTGCTGTACATAGCTAAACGGCAAGCTTGGTGTCTGATCTAGACAACCTTGAAACTCTTCCACATATTCACGTGGAAATAGCGAAGGCGTACTGGCAATAAACTGCCCTAATTTAATATATGTAGAACCGAGCGATTCAAAAGTTTCACGCATGAGCTTTGCATTGCTTGGTTTTTCTGTGGCGTATTTAATGCCAGCCTTGGCTGCCACCACAGCTGTTTCACCCATACGGGCAACAGAACGTAATCCATCAAGCCAAATATTGTTTTTCATAATGTCTGAGGAAAAATAAAGTGTAGTGAGTGTAGCAAAATTTTATGCCCTTGCAGGATTATCTTGCCTGACAGCTTGCACAATTTTCATCATGCATAAAATTTAAAATTCGCTGCGTCATATTTAAACCATTCCACAATAAAAGCTTTTGCTTCAGTGGCCTAAGGTTTAAACCCAAATATAATAACGCATGATGCGCCTGTAAGCTGGCCATCACATTCGGCGTGGTCGCAAGTACACCGGAGTCCGCACAGCGTAGGCTTTCATTTTGCTGTTCTTCTTTTGGAAACAGACATTCATAACACGCTGAATCGCCTTCGACCATAAACAATTGCCCCTGAAAGCCAATTGCTGAAGCACTAATTAATGGCACACCGTGTTGCTGACAAATTTGATTCACCAAATAACGTGTTGTGAAATTATCACAGCCATCGAGCACCAAATCTTGCGATGCTATTAGGCAATCTGCATTGGTTTTATCCAACTTAGCGACAGTACTGTGCACCTGAATATGTGGGTTAATTTGTGTTAAACGCTTTGCCAATATATCTGCTTTATAAAAACCAATATCTGCAGGTCCAAAAGCCATTTGGCGCTGCAAATTACTCACTTCAATGCTATCTGCATCAATTAAGCTAATTTTTCCCACACCTGCGCGTGCCAATAACTCAGCCAATGCACAACCAATCCCCCCACAGCCTACAATCAACACATTAGAAAGTTTGAGCTTTTCTTGTGCTTCAAGATCCCATCCCTCTAAGAGTATTTGACGACTATACAGGTGCATTTCTGCTTCGCTGAGTTCTAAGTCCAAGTCCGATGACTGATTCACTATTTCAATATCCGTTTAAACAATTATGGTATCGATATTCAAGCTATTATCAGCATTGCATCGATAGTATTGTCAATTCTTTGATGAATTTCCTTTAAATTTGCTTCTTTATTGATGAATAAAGCATCAATGAAAGGTTTAGTAATTGAAGCACCAAAAAGCATGTCTGCCAAAACCTCTGCAGTTAACGCTAAACGCCAGTCTGAGGGCAAAATACGCTCAATAGCTACAATGAGGTGATTACGACTCGATGCAATCCCCATTTCATAAAACGTATGTGTCATGCCGTCCATATCCGCGTGTTCCGCAATGGATAGACGACATAATTTTATATGACGCTCAGAAAGTACGTGCTCAGCTATCATTTTCATGTGTTGTTTTAACCTGTCTACAGCATTCAACGGAGAATCTGAAAAAGCTTCTTCTGGCCAAATATAAGAAGACTCAACCAATGAGTTCAATAAGGCGCGTTTATCTGCAAAATATGCATATAACGTTTTTTTAGACATTCCTGCTTCACTGGCAATTTGAGCCATCGTGACATTTTCAAAACCATAATTACCAAATAGCTGTTCTGCAACTGCAAAAATTTCTTTACGGCGTTGCTCTACTGTCATTGCCAAAGGTCTACCCAATTTAGCCATGTGCTCTTCCTTGACTTAAGAAACCAGTAAGTTTCATAATGTGCGCCATTTAAACAATTCAGATTTATTATGACAGCATCCCCCAATCGCGCAATGCCAATACTTATTGCATTGCTTGCAACACTTGGCCCCATTGGCATTGATATGTATTTGCCTAGCATACCTGCAATGGCCGAGGCACTAGGCAGTAGCGAAGGTGCAGTACAATTCAGTTTAATGACATTCTTTGTGGGTTTAATGCTTGGGCAATTGGTCTATGGCCCACTTTCAGATAAATTTGGTCGTAAGCCACTGATCTATTTAGGGCTGAGTATTTTTATAATCGCATCAATCAGCTGCGCTTTTGCAACAAATGTCATGCAACTCCAAATCATTCGTTTTGTACAAGGCCTTGGGGGGTCTATTGGAATGGTGATCGCTTTTGCGATGATTAAAGACCAATATCAAGGCCCTGCCATGGGTAAAATGATGTCTATGGTATTGGCAATTCTAGGTTTATCACCCGTAGTTGCACCACTGATCGGCAATGGCCTACAAACCTTGGGTTCTTGGCGCAATATTTTTGCATTTCTTGCCGTATATGGCATTGTGGTGATGAGTGCTGTCGCGCTTTACCTACCAGAAACACGTGATATCAAGCTACGTCAACAATTTAAGCTCTTACAGACATTTAAACTGTATGGTCGCATCATTACTGACCGTAAATTTATTATTTATGCACTGAGCTTATGTATTGCACAGGCTGCTTTCTTTGCCTACATTGCAGGCTCAGCAAGTGTCCTTATTTCTCAATATCAGCTGAGTTCTACCCAATTTAGCCTACTATTTGCCTTTAATGCTTTTGGCTTAATTATTGCGGCCATTTTAACGCCAAAAATGCATGAAAAGTTTGGGCTCCTCAACGCCTATAAATTTACAACATTTGCCTTACTCATCGTCATGGCTATGCTTTTCTGTTGTCTTATTTTTGGTATAAATCAGTTAATTCTATTTTGTATTATTATCTTTATAGCTGTTGCCTTGCTTGGTTTTATTATGCCAACAGGAACACAATTGGCATTAACTTTTCAACACCAAAATGCAGGCACAGCTTCAGCTTTATTGGGTGCACTGCAATTTGGCTTTGGTGCAGTCATTACCGCAATTACGGGAAGTACTTCAGCTGTAGGCGCTATAGGCTTAATTAGTATTATGGCCACCTGTGCATTGCTTGCCACCATCACTTGCTTCGTGTTTTTTCCAAAGCATCTCCCGATGGCCAACCATTAAAAAAGATGCGACATATTAAAAAATAACAAATTACATCAACAATAAAGGCGGTCATTTGACCGCCTTATATTTAGATAAATTAAATTATTCAACCCACTTTGGCTAACTGCTCTAATTTTGCAATTTCTTGTTGCTTGAGCAAATTACGCTGAATTTTACCACTTGATGTTTTAGGTAAGCTGTCTACAAATTCAATTTCTTTTGGATATGCATGTTTTGATAACCGTGAACGTACATATTCTTGTAGTTTTTTCATGAGTTCTGCCGTACCAGCATATTGTGTTTTAAGCACCACAAAAGCTTTCACAATCTCAGTACGCTCAGGGTCTGGCTTACCAATAACTGCTGACTCTAGAACCTCTTCACACTCAAGCAAAGTACTTTCCACATCAAAAGGACCCACGCGATAGCCTGACGTTGTAATGACATCGTCAGCACGAGCAATAAAATCGATGCCCAAATGTTCGTTTAAACGTACAGTATCACCTGTTAAATAATAGTGCCCGACAAATGATTTACGATTATTGCCCCCATAGCCATTAAACCAAAACAAAGGTGACTGTGAGCAATCAATGGCCAAGGTACCAATACCGCCTGCTACTACTTCTTGGTTATTACTATCTAATACAGCAAAACGATGCCCAGGAATTGCATACCCAGCAGAACCTACTTTCTTTTCATGCGCTAAGGCATGATGGTTGGCAATTACCATACCCAATTCAGTCTGACCATATTGATCGTAAATATTGACATTTAGATCATGGTTAAACCAATGAATAACTTCAGGTGTAAGTGGCTCACCCGCGCTACTCACCACACGCAAATGGGTTTTAATTGACTCATCAAACTTTTCTTTAAAGCCAAAAAACAAACGAAATGCTGTTGGCGATCCTGTTAAGTTACTCACTTTATATTTTTGAATAATTTGCAATGCGTTATCTACACTAAATGCACGCTCATCCATAATAATGCTATGACCTAAGCTTAATGGCCCTGTAATACCATAGTACAAACCATAAGCCCAACCTGGGTCAGCTAAGTTCCAAAATGAATCTTCTTCACGTAAATCGACAGCATGGGTCATATAACCTTTAAAAGCTAACATTGCCTTTAAAGGTACAGGTACAGATTTCGCCAAACCTGTCGTACCTGAGGTAAACATCATTAAAAAATAGTCATCAAAGCTTTGCATTTCTGCATCACAGTGTACAGATTGCTGGGCCATCACTGTCCAAAAATCCGCCTCAGTAGCTATCGAGTTAGGCATTACATCGACTTGCCCAACCGTTAAAATATGCGGCACTTTAAGGTTGTTTAATTTTGCACGTTGCTCTGTATTGGTCACAATCAGTTTAGTCTGTGCAACTTCAATACGGTGCTCAATTGCTTTAGATTCAAACGCAGTAAATAAGGGTTGATAAATTGCTCCAATACGCCATGTAGCCAATACAGTTATGAGTAATTCTGCTGTACGTGGCAATAAGCCCGCGATGCAATCACCTTTTTGAATACCTAAACCTTTAAAATAATTTGCAAGCTTGCCTGAGGCTTCATCTAGTTGCTCAAAAGTCCATGTTGCCGATTCGCCATTCTTACCTTCCCAAATAAACGCTGTTTTGTACTGTCCAACGTACCGCTGGCAACATTCCACATAGGCATTTACTTCCTTAGAATGACCTTGTAATTGCATTGTAATTAATTTTTCAAAATCAAAATCGAGATATGCTTGTTCAAGTGTTTTCATGGTATTCCCTATATCATGTGGGCTGAGGACTTGGCATCTGCTCTATGTCACTTCAGCATTGTTATATTGCTTACACACATCTTGCTGTGTGGCTCTGTACATCCCGTACTTCAATTTGGCCTAAGTTAAACTCACGCCTTTTTTATATAATTAGAAAAACACGTTTAAAGAAGGCCTGCAATTTCCATAAACCTCATCTGTATTGCAGGCTTTGAACATCGACCAAAGTCTAATGACTTCGGCCTTCATGCTTATGACTTGGCAACTTCACGCGCAATTACGAGGCGCTGAATATCGGATGCGCCTTCGTAAATTTGGCTGACACGCACATCTCTATAAATTCGTTCAACAGGAAAATCCGAAACATAGCCATAGCCGCCATGAATTTGAATTGCATCTGAACACACCCGCTCTGCCATAGTTGAGGCAAATAGCTTCGCCATAGACGCTTCTTTTAAGCAGGCTAAGTTGGCATCTTTTAAAGTGGCCGCATGAAAAATCAACTGACGTGCGGCTTCAATCTGTGTGGCCATGTCGGCCAAACGAAATGCCACCGCTTGATGCTCTACAATATTGACACCAAATGCTTGACGCTCATTGGCATATTCAATGGCTGCATCCAAAGCCGCCCGCGCCATACCAATACACTGGGCTGCAATACCAATACGGCCCGATTCTAAATTGGATAAAGCAATTTTGTAGCCATCACCTTCTTTACCCAATAAATGATCAGCAGGTATACGACAGTTATCAAATATAATCGTTGCAGTATCTGAGCAATGTTGGCCCATTTTTTCTTCTAAACGCGATACGATATAACCTTCAGTACTTGTTGGTACTAAAAAGCATGAAATGCCTTTTTTGCCAGCTGCTTTATCTGTCACTGCAAACACCAATGCGACATCAGCATATTTACCGGTGGTGATAAATTGCTTGGTACCATTGATAACCCACTCATCACCATCACGTACAGCCTGACACATCAATGCACTGGCATCTGAACCAGCTTGTGGCTCTGTTAAGCAGAAGCAGCCTAACATTTCTCCAGTCGCTAATTTACTTAAGTATTGCTGCTTCTGTTGCTCTGTTCCATAACGTTGAGTAATTCCACATGGCAAAGAGTTTTGTACGCTTACAATGGTCGAAATTGCGCCATCACCTGCGGCAATTTCTTCAATAGCCACAACCAAAGACACATAGTCCATGCCTGCACCCCCCCATTGCTCAGACACAGTTATACCTAAAGCACCTAAGGCGCCCAATTCTTTTAATTCTTGCGCTGGAAAGCACGAAGTTTTATCGCGTTCTGCAGCAGTAGGTTTTAGTTTATTTTGTGAATAATCACGCATCATTTCCTGAACCATTTTTTGTTCATCATTCAAAATCATGCTTACATCCTTTTAAAATTTAATTATTTTCACTATCGGATACATTGCAGTGGCGGTTGCTCCACCTACTGGCCAAACATCCCATTTAGCCAACAATAAATTAAGTTTCGTTGCTCACCCATCAAAAGGAAACAAGAAGTTTTTTCTTAAAATGAATTATTTAGGTTGCATACGAATTGCACCATCCAAACGAATCACTTCGCCGTTTAGGTAGCCATTTTCAAAAATATGCCCTACCAAGTGCGCAAATTCTTCTGGTTTTGCTAAACGCGGTGGAAATGGCACCATTTGCCCTAAAGCATCCTGTACATTTTGCGGTAGGCCTTTAAGCATAGGCGTTTCCATAATCCCTGGCGCAATGGTCATTACTCGAATCGCTTCGCGAGCCAACTCACGAGCTAAGGGTAAAGTCATTGCGACAACTGCACCTTTTGAAGCTGCATAGGCAGATTGCCCAATCTGACCATCATAAGCTGCCACAGAGGCTGTATTCACAATCACACCACGCTCTTCTTCACCCGCTTTTAATTCATATTTAGCTATTAAGCGCGCGCCAAAACGAATCATATTAAATGTACCAGACACATTGATATTCAATACTTTTTGGAACATTGCCAAGTCATGCAAACCATCGCGACCCAATACTTTTGCAGAAGGTGCGATCCCCGCACAATTGACCAAACCATTTAATTGGCCATATTTATTCTCAACATGTTGAAAAAAAGCTTCTGTTGCAGCTTCGCTAGTTACATCTAACATAACAAATTCAGCATGCTCACCTAGGCGATGTTGTAAGCTTTCACCTAAGTCTTGGTTCATATCGACCATAATGACTTTTGCGCCTTGCCCAACCAAATAAGTAGCTGTAGCCGCCCCTAAACCAGACGCACCACCTGTAACTACAAACACTTTTCCTTGGATTTTCATTTTCTTTTATCCTAAACAACATGTTTTAAAATTCGACTTAAGACACAGAGTAATCACAGAATAAATTGAGTACAATTTCCAAATACTGCATCGCGCGTGATGTATTTGAACAATAGAAAATATACTTCAGCTCAATCATGGAATTTAGATTGGATCACGACTATTTCAAAGGGACAATTTCAATTAGCCTTGTACATGAAGCACTCCTTCATGCAAAACAACAAGGCTATGACACTTTTGCTTTACTGCAAAAAGCGGGTATTGCACCTGAACTGCTGCATTCGGATAAAACTCGTGTGTCGGTAAGCCAATATGCACAGCTTTGGATTGTACTTGCCGATGCAATGAATGATGAGTTTTTTGGGATGGACTCGCATCCCATGCGCCGAGGCAGTTATACATTCTTATCCAAATCAGTTACGCAAAGCGCTGATTTAAAACAAGCTCTAACGCAAATTCTTCAATTTTTAAATCTTATTTTAGATGATTTTAAAAGTAAGTTTTTTGTGGAAGAACACTATGTATATATTGTGATTCAAGAAAATACCTTGCCCAAACGCATGTTCAGTTATGCCACGTATTTAATGTTAATTCATGGCCTGATGTGCTGGTTATGTGGACAACGTATTGTTTTGAATCGAATTCAGCTACGTTGCACTGCGCCGAGCGATGATCACGACTATAAAGTTCGATTTTGTGATGATATTCAATATGCTGCCGACGAAAACTATATTCAGTTTGATGCCAACTACTTAAACTTAGCCATTAAGCAAGACCAAAAAACTTGGCATCAATTTATTCTGCATACACCATATAACTTATTGGTGCGTTATAAAAACCCCAATGCATTGGGCCATCAAATTCGTAAACACTTTATGCAAACCGCAACGGCTGATTGGGAAGAACTGACTGAACTAGCGCCCCTTTTTAATATGTCGGAAGCCACGATGCAACGTAGACTTAAGCAAGAAGGTATTAATTTTCAACAACTCAAAAATGACATACGACGTGACCTTGCGATTGATTTGCTCGCACAAAGCCATTTAACCTTACAAGATATTAGTGAACAACTGAATTTCCATGATGCAAGTGCATTTCACCGTGCTTTTAAAAAATGGACAGGCGTCAACCCAGGGATGTACCGCCAAAAACAACAGAATGAAATTTCAGAAGTCTAATATTTAAAACCACTCAAATAAGCTTAATTTTAGATTAATTGAAAAATTTACAAATTTATCAATAGTTTATTAAAAAACACAAATACGACTGTACGTTCATCGCTAGAAGATTGCCAATCTCCTTTAAATAGGTTATTTTTCACTCAATTTAAAGCATTTTGCTTATTGTTATTTTGGCTGTATCTCACTCCCTGATCTCATCACCTCGAAGGCTCCCACATGCTTAAGATGATAGACGTACTCGAGCAAAGCTTGGTACAAAATTTCTCTGAATCAATTTTTCAAGCAACTGAACAGACTGAAGCTCAGTTTCATCAGGAACTACTTAAGATTTCTGATATTGATTTAGCCAATATTGTCTCTACATTTTTCTTAAATGAGCAGGCACTTGAAATTGCACAACACTTGGATATTTCAACGGAAACCATTCAAGAAGTTCAAGCTGGTGCCAATTTAAAAGATGAAGCTTACATTACAGCAACTACTAAAATTGTTGCCTATTGTCTTGCAGTAGAAACAGATGCTTTCAACCAAGTTGAAGTGGCAGAATGTCTACAAGATTACCCAATGTAATCTATCACAGTAGTACAATAATCATTAAAAATACGGCGGCCGACATGGCCGCTTTATTTTGTATAAAAAACCTTTTTACAGCCCTAAACTACACTTATCAATTTAACTGAAATTTTATGATCTATTTGATATATAAAACAAAATCACATACTAAATTTTTAAAATAAATATTTTTCAATAACTTAATATTTAAAATACTCTATTTTTATATTTTTCATTTTGTTATCACTTTTTCTATTTTGCTCTATTTAACTTCAGCACGTATTTATAACGAATTATTTTTGCGCTATACATTTTCGGGGTTATATGAAAACGATTCGTCAACTTGCTATCTTGGCTACTACGGCTTTAGTAACCACAGTGACTTTGGCAGCACCACCAAAAGAAATCAAACTGGATTATGCCTACTATGCCCCAACTAGTTTAGTGGTTAAAGATCAAAAACTTTTAGAAAAAGCCTTCCCTCAGAGCCAAATCAAATGGGTATTTAGCCAAGGTTCAAACCGCTCATTAGAGTATTTAAATAGTGGTAGTATCGATTTTGCTTCCACTGCAGGTTTAGCTGCGGTATTAAGCAAGGCCAACGGTAGCCCTATTAAAACAGTGTATATTCAAAGCCAACCTGAATGGACCGCATTACTGGTGGCTAAAAACTCAAATATTAAGAATTTAAAAGATTTAAAAGCTAAAAAAATTGCAGCAACCAAAGGTACTGATCCCTATTTATTTACTTTACAAGCGCTAGAAACAGTTGGTTTAACTAAACGAGATGTACAACTGGTTCATTTACAACACCCAGATGGTAAAACGGCATTAGAGCGTGGCCAAGTCGATGCTTGGGCAGGACTTGATCCATTAATGGCTTCGGCTCAACTACAGTCTGGAGCTAAACTGCTTTACCGCAATGTAAGCTTCAATAGCTATAGCGTTTTAAGCGTAAAAGATGCTTTTGCAAAAGAAAACTCTGAAACTGTGACCACGGTGATTAAGGCGTATGAACAAGCACGAAAATGGGCCAAAGCACATCCTGATCAAGTTGCCACACTATTAGCCAAGGAATCTAAGCTTCCTTTAAATGTTGCAAAACTACAAATTAGCCGTACCAACTTCGATCAAAACGTTCCAACTGCAAAACATATTGCTGCCTTACAAAAAGCAGGCAATATTTTGACTGAAGAAGATTTAGTACGTAAAGGCACGGATGTAAACCAAGTAGTGACTCAATTACTTGATGCAAAATTTGCACAAAATGCTGTGAAGTAAAAGGCATTTTTTGACTTATGACACATTCTCAAGCAATACCGAAAGCACCTACTTCACTCAAACTGAAAATTGAAAGTGAAGCATCTAGGCCCAAGTTAAGCACTTGGGCAAAAGCGCTCACGATCCCAGTTTTAGTTCTTATATTATGTGAATATTTGGTTCGTGCAGGCTGGATTGAACCGTATTTACTCCCTGCGCCCAGTAGCCTTTGGCAAAGCTTCACAGAATTGGCAGCTGGAGATTTATGGCAACATATTTGGACAAGTAGCTTACGTGTATTAATTGGCTTTTTAATCGGCAGTTTTTTAGCCTTGTTTTTTGCAGTATGGGTTGGTCTAAGCAAACAAGCTGAAGCCTTTTTAGAACCAAGTTTTTCAGCCATTAAGTCTATTCCTAGCTTAGCATGGATACCACTTTTGCTCCTTTGGCTGGGTATTGATGAGGCTTCAAAAATTACTTTAATTGCAATTGGTGCATTTTTTCCTGTGTATACCAATACCGTAGCAGCAATTAAAGGCGTAGACCGTAAATTAATCGAAGTCGCTCAAGTCTATCGTTTAAAATATTGGCAACTTGTACAGCAAATCATATTACCAGCAGCCTCCCCAGGCATATTGACTGGGCTACGTAATGGTCTGAGTTTATCTTGGATGTTTATGATTGCTGCTGAATTAATTGCAGCAACACAAGGAATTGGCTATTTACTTAGTGATGGCCGAGAAACCTCGCGACCAGATATTGTCATTTTAGCGATTATTTTATTGGCAATATTAGGTAAGTTAACCGATCGTGTCATGCAAGCACTAGAAACTTGGTTACTTCGCTGGCGAGACGTTATTAAACAGTAACCGCCTTTCAAAATAAAAGCGCATTGAATGCGCTTTTATCATTTGTTTTTGGCTCAGCTACATTACTGTTGCCATTGCCCTAAGGTCACACGGTCATTTCCGCCATAATCTTTTACAGTACGGACATATCGATAGCCCGCTTGTAAAAATAGATGACGTACCGCTTCACCTTGATCATATCCATGTTCGAGCGCAACCCAGCCATTCACGGTTAAATGCTTTTTGCCTTGCTGAATAATTTGCTCGATATCTGCAAGACCATGCTTATCTGCCACTAAAGCGCGCTCAGGCTCTGTCGCTAGATCTTTCATGTGCACATCGTCTGCATCGATATACGGCGGATTCGACACAATCACATCAAAGAATTCACGGCCAAATGGCTTTAACCATGAACCCAATACAAATTTCACATGCGCTAAATCATGTGCTTTGGCATTGTATTCTGCGACTTCCAGTGTCGGCTCATAAATGTCTGACGCTGTAACAGACCAATCAGGCCGTTCACTTGCCAATGACAAAGCAACGGCACCTGTTCCTGTGCCTAAATCTACAATACGCGCATCTTCAGGCAAGTCTAAACGCAACACGGTTTCAACCAATACTTCAGTATCCGGACGCGGTACCAAAGTGTCTTTAGTCACTTTTAAGTCTAAAGTCCAAAATGGCTGTGAACCCGTAACATAAGCCAAAGGCTCACCCGCTGCAATACGTTCTAAACCAGCGAGATAAGCTTGTTCTTGCTCTGCGGTTAACGCTTGATCCTTCTTCATGATTAAATCAAAAGAATCAATTTTCGTAATGTGCTCGAGCAACCATGCATTTTCCTGACGCTCATAGCTTTCAGGTTCACCGCGATAGGCCAACGCCTGTGCAATATTCATTAGCCACCATTCTGCTGAGCTAACATTGCCAATTGGTCGGCTTGATATTCGCGGTGCAAACTATCCAGCAATTCTGTTAAGTCGCCTTCCATCACAGCATCTAACTTATATAGCGTTAAGTTAATACGGTGATCGGTCATACGGCCTTGCGGATAGTTATAGGTACGGATACGTTCAGAGCGGTCGCCCGAGCCAACCAAGTCACGGCGCATTTCAGACGTTGCCGCATCTGCAGCTGCACGTTTTGCATTTTCCAGACGTGAAGCAAGTAAAGCCATCGCTTTGGCTTTGTTCTTATGCTGTGAACGCTCATCCTGACATTCCACCACAGTTCCTGTTGGAAGATGGGTAATACGAACTGCCGAATCGGTTTTGTTAATGTGCTGACCACCCGCACCTGACGCACGATAAGTATCAATACGCAAATCAGATGCGTTAATTTCTACTGTGGTGTCTACATCTATTTCAGGCAAAATTGCTACGGTACATGCTGAAGTATGCACACGACCCTGTGATTCTGTCGCTGGTACACGCTGTACACGATGCGCACCGCTTTCAAATTTCAAACGGCCATACACGCCTTCGCCATTTACAAGGCAAATGACTTCTTTATAACCGCCATGCTCGCCTTCATTTTCTGAAAGTACTTCAATACGCCAACCTTTAGATTCGGCATATTTGCTATACATACGGTATAAGTCGCCTGAGAAAATCGCAGCTTCATCACCACCCGTTCCTGCACGGATTTCCAAATATGCAGAGTTCGCATCATTCGGATCTTTAGGAATCATTAAGATGTTAAGGTCAGCTTCCAAAGTGCTAATCAAAGCTTTATTTTCTTTAATTTCTTCCTGAGCCATTTCCTTAAAATCAGGATCAGACAACATAGCTTCAGCAGTTTCTATATCTGCCTCAGCTTGAGTATATTTGTGCCATACTTCAGTAATTTCGCTCAAATCACTATGTTCGCGTGAAAGTTGACGAAAACGTTTATTATCTGAAATTACCTCAACATCTGCGAGTAAGGCATTTAATTCTTCGTGACGGTCAGATAATTGATCCAACCGCAAACGCAGTGATTCTTTCATTTTACAAAATATCTCTTTAACGCCTGCTCTAATACGCGAAATAAAATTTGGCTAGAGCAGACAAATCTTCATTTTGCGCTTAGTTTACAGATTCTCAGTTTTAAATGACATCTTTATTGTTATTCAGCTGCTTGTGTCTTTAACTTATATATAAGACACAACATCACTCTATCTTCCGCCTGTTTCTATGGGCTATATCATGCATGTCGCCAATCCGACAAAAACGTATTTTTAATCTGCCTAAATTCAGCTAAATTTAAGCGCCACAACATATCCTGTTGTGCTTATAGGGCTAATACCCTCAATAAGAACATATTCAGGACGTTCAGTTGTGCCTAATAAAGTATGATTTTGCTGTTTTAGACAAAATTTCAAAACTAGCGCCAATCATTATTCTACTTAATTCATTCATCATTGCTTTGAATTGAGGAAATTAAAGGCAACTTTTTCACAATTGTTACAAAGAAAAACATTGCTTACACCAAAGCACATTAATTTGGAGAAGGCTCTCCATATTTATAAAGAATTCTTTTGTTACATTTACCCCATCTAAAGAAATTAAAGAGTCCAAACACGATTGGACATGGAGTTAACCATGAAAATGAATACACTTTTACTTAGTAGTGCTTTAGCACTCACTTCAGTATTTACGGTTAGCGCCCACGCTGACAACACCACTCGCGTTGCTGCTGCTAGTGCACTCGGTAGCGTTGCAGGTACTGCAATTGGTAAAAATATGGGCGGCAATACTGGTGCGACCATTGGTGCTGCATTAGGTGGTGCTGGTGGTGCAGCTGTAGCCAGTGATCGTCGTAATCGTACAGATTCTGCTATTGGCGGTGCAATTGGTGGCGGTGCTGGTTATACCGTAGGTAAAAGCATGGGTGGTACAAATGGCGGTTATGTTGGTTCTGCTCTTGGTGCTGCAGGTGGTGCGGCTTTAGGGAATAAAATCTCTAAAGACAAAAATTACAATAACAGTAGCCGTAAATACAAAAAACATCGTCGTCATCGTTAATTCGGCACATCTAAATTTAAAACCCGCTCAATGTCAGACATTAAGCGGGTTTTTATTATAAAAAACTATACGCTAAAAAATGGAGCATCATGTCTAAAGAAGACTCTTTTATTCTAAATACCCCTATTCATATCGTCTTCAAGTATCAACAAAACAGCAATAATATTAAGCAACCTCACTAATCCAATGAGGCATCTCCACAAGTAAATCAGAAACTGTATATGCGTTTCCTACTTGACTAAAGCCATGGTCAGCATAATAGAAACTTGATGCTTTATTTTTCCCTGTATCATTGTACAAAGCCTCTTTTACCACATCATTTTTAGCAATATATGCCAATAAAGCTGTTTCAACACCCAAACCAAAAACACGGCAAGACATTACAACTTGAGAAATTGTGCCTTCTTCTACCAAAGCAACAGCAACAATACCGTTATTACTGAATTTATCTTCTACTTGAGCAGTATAAATTTTTAATTTTTTGCTATCTAATAACTGAATAATCTCTGACTCAGTCCACCGCTTTCCAGTTGTATTAAACTGATTCGTTTTATTAATAAGTTCAAATGCTCTGATAAAGTTGACATTCTGTTGATCCAAAATGATATCAAAATTAACTTTAAGCTCTAAAGAGAGTAAGAACTCTTCACGATTCATTGTTTTTTCAGAGTGATCTCTCTGAATTTTAGCCTGAATCAACTCAGTTCTTGCAGCAGATTCATTTGTAATATGCAAAGTTTGCATTTCTGGTGCGTATAAAATTTTATTTTTCCAAATCTGAGGCTCCCCACCTAATGTATTTATTGTTGGAAAAACACTCAATACCTCTTCGATTTCACGCGGATTATCATCAATAAATAAAACATTTTCAGGGAGAAGATTAGTCTCTTCTAATATTTCTGCAATATTCTTAGATTTTGGATCCCAATTAATTTTAAGTGCACAAAAATCTTGTACTTTAATCGTGCTTTGCCAAATATGATCAAACCGACCTACAGTTTCATCATGATTATTTTTACTTGAGATTGCTAAAAGTCCACCACGTCGTTTGAATTCTAATAAGGCTTCTACATAACCCAGTGGCCAACCCTCAGTTAATTCATGAGCTATAATCGTTTCAAACTCAGCAGCAACGCCTCTCCATAAAGTATTATCCAAATCTGTAATAATTAATTTTATGGTAGAAAGATTTTTAATACGAATCAACATATTATCTAATCTTTCAAAAATAGAACCAATCATTAAATGAGTATCTTCACCATCATTAAGTCCACTATGTGAAAGATGACTCTGTACACTATCAACTATTAGACTGTCGCCAACAAAATTCAAAAGGTCATTTATTTCAAAATAATAGACATTACTTTCTTTTGATAAAATATCCTCTAAATAATCATTTATATCACGAACAAATCTATAAAGAGATCTAGAGCGGTTTATTAAAAAATCCCCCTGAGCTTTTAAAGGAGGTTCTATAAATGAAAGAAAAAATATCGGCCCATCATATTTGAGCTCATTTTTGATTTGATCTATTTTAGCCCCAATATATTTTTTGAACTGCTCCAAATATTGATCATAATTTTTAGCAAATTGATGATCACTATGTACATGAAGCACATCACCAGCTACAGAGCCACCTAAAATATCCCATAAAAAATGCCGTAATGTGAGATGTACAATTACTGCATCTAACTGATTCGTTTCAACTCTAGGAACTGGATCATAGTGAAGTGACCCCATTAAATAATGAGAAATATTTCTACCAGCAAGATTTCCATAATTTGTTATTTTTTCTGAAACACATGTTCCCAACAATGCGATATTTTTAAATTGAATATTATTTTTAAGAAGCTTATTAGTAAAAAAAGCTCCCTTATTTCGTATATTTAATTGCGCATTTCTATTCGCATTTAATTTTTCTTCACTACTCATCATTGATGCAATAATCTGATTTGTCACAGATATACGATCAGACGCATTCAATATCATTTCAGTATATTGTTTTTTTCCTGAATCATCAGGCTTCCTGTTTAAACATGTTTCATATAATGTTTCTACAAGCTGAATTACTGTTTCATAATTTAAGTTTTCTTTGGCATTCATATCTTATGTCTTTCTTTTATAAAATTATATTTTTGAAATCTGTTACAACTAAATTATAGAAAAAAAAACAAAAAAACAACATCTCTATTTCCCAAGCTAAACGCGGACTTATGGGAGGCTCATCTTTCTTAAGATTATAATTTTTACACACAATCAAATACCAAAATAAAACCATATAAAACAATGTGTTGTGAATATTCAATTAATTGTGAAGCAATTAAAGATCTAAAATTACAAAGCATTAACCAAATAATACTACTGAGCAATATTAGCCTTCACTATTTTTTCCATCTTTTTTCTTACATTTAACTCAAGAAGAAATTGTGATGCTCTTAGGAGTTTAAAATGAAAATCAAAACCGTATTCTTTAGTGCCGTATTTGCTGCTTCAGCAATGACTATGACTGCCGCAAATGCAGGCAATGCCACAAATACAGCCCTTACTTCAGCACTTGGTGGTGTTGTAGGTGCAGCCATTGGTAATCAAATGGGTGGCCAAACTGGCGCTATGATTGGTTCTGCAATTGGTGGTGGCGCAGGTGCTGCAGCAGCCTCAAATAAACGTGATCGTAATGGCGCAATTATTGGTGGTGCACTTGGCGGTGCTGGCGGTTATACCGTTGGTAAAAATATGGGTGGCACAAATGGTGGATATATTGGTGCTGCAGCGGGCTCTGCAGGTGGTGTAGCTTTAGGCCAAAAAGTTAGCCAAGACCGTCGTTATGATGACCGCTATGACAATCGTGGCTACCGCAATTCTAAATACCGCTACAACAACTCAGCCTATCGCCATGACAACGGCCGTCACCTAGGTTGGTACAAACAAGACCGTCGCTAAGTAGGATAGCCTCTTAGGCTAGCGCTCAATATTAAGCACCTTCGGGTGCTTTTTTAATGTCCAAGCAAAACATCTAAACCACTATATCAATCATCATTTTAGAAGAACGAATATATATACGATACAACAGGAATACCTATTAAAGGTGGAATACAGCCCAGACCCGAACACATTTATAATCATGCTTATATAGATTGTGCTGAATGCGATTAATATCGAAATTTATCGATATACATGCAAACCCATATATCGTATTATGTCGATATAAAGAATACGAGGCCAGTTATGCGTAACTTAAATGAAATTAAATTTTCAATATTAGAACTTGCACCTGTTCGTGAAAACAAAACGATTGCAGATGCCTTACATCATGCTTTGGAACTGGCACAACATGCAGAAAAGCTGGGTTTCGAACGCCTTTGGGTAGCAGAACATCACAATATGGCTGGGATTGCGAGCTCTGCAACATCAGTGCTTTTAGGCTATTTACTGGCAAATACACAACAGATCAAATTGGGTTCAGGCGGAATAATGCTTCCTAACCATGCACCATTAGTAGTTGCTGAACAATTTGGCACATTAGCAACCTTATATCCTAACCGTATTGAGCTAGGTTTAGGTCGTGCACCTGGTACAGACCAAAATACAATGCGTGCCTTACGTCGCGGACAGCAAGAAACCGAAGATCAATTCCCTCGTGATGTCACAGAAATTTTGCAATATTTTAAAGACCCTATGCCAAACCAGCGGATTATTGCAACGCCTGGCCAAAGTACACACGTTCCAGTTTGGCTGTTGGGCTCAAGCTTATTCAGCGCACAACTGGCAGCACAGCTTGGCCTACCCTATTCATTTGCCTCACACTTTGCACCCCGTATGTTAGGCCAAGCCATTCAAATTTATCGCGACAATTTCCAAGCTTCGGAATACCTTGAGCGCCCTTATGTCTCTATGGGGGTTCCTGTTGTTGTGGCTGAAACCGATGCTGAAGCTGAATTCTTAGCAACTACACCATACCAACGCATTTTAAATATGTTTCGCAACCAACGTGGCAAACTTCCAGCACCAATCCCAAGCATGGAAGGCATTTGGTCTACGTCCGAAAAAATGTCGGTTGAAAGTTTTTATGCCATAGCTCAAATTGGATCGAATTCCACAGTAAAAGCAGGCTTAGAAGCATTAGCACAACGCTATGATGTCGATGAATTTATTTTTACTTGTGATATTTATGACACACAGAAACGCTTAGACAGTTTTGAACGCTTGATGAGCATTCGTAACCAACTTTAAAATATTTGGACCTGCAAATAGCATTCATATTCTTTCCATATCGACTTCTTATCTCTGTAATGAAAGTTGCTATTTGCAAAGCCCCCCAATCTTCGACAATTCATAATTCTGCGAATTTCCCACAAATTCACATAATCTTTTGATGATTACAGCATTATTTTCGGGATGACTGTCCAGATTACATTCCGTATTTTACCTCTGTGCGAAAGTTCGCTATCTATATTCCTATAAATACACCCGAAAACAATTATTATTGGAACACCACTTATGAGCAAACAACAGCCCGATGGCACGCATCAGGCCTTTCAAAATATATATACTGATTTTAAAGAATTTAAAGGCACACTTCTTTCTTCAAAAGATATTAAAAATTTTGACTTTAACCATAAAAATGTCGCAGTAATTGGTATCGACCAAGACACGGCTACGCAACTGAACCACATCAGTCAACATGCACAGCAAGTTGCTGTATTTCAAATACAGCCTCATTTTGTTTTGCCTAAAACAGAACGTTTTATACATAAACTGATTGAACACCCTTTGGTGATTAAAAATCGACGCTTATTTAACAACCGCATTAAAAGCCTTTTAGCGCTACGTTTTTTAGAAGATCAAGTTAAAGATACATGGCTTAAGCATTTGCTCATGCCAAATACAGCCATTCAAAATAAGACTTTTTTAAAGTCAGATAGTTATTATTTGGCTTTACAACGTCCCAACTGCACCTTAGTGACATGGCCAATTATGAAAGTGCATAGTCATGAAATTCAGGCGATTAATGATCATCTTTATCCATGTGATGTCATCATTCACCATGTAAAAGCACCATAATTCATCCATTTTTAAATGAGCTTATGCTGGTTTCGTATAGGCTCACGAATTTAATTTGATTGTTTTGTGATCAATTGGTTCATTTTTTTGTGCTTATAAAAGTGCTATCAAAGCAAATTAGTACATAAAACTATCTGAAAAATAAGCTACATTGTTGGGTCGAATCAAAGCATTTTCATCCGTATTTAGCACATAGAAATCGCACTACTTTTGTCTAAATTTGGCAAATAAAAACATCATGATTATTTAGATGGTTAAAATATTTTATTTAATTTTTCTAATAAAATTTGCTCAATTTTTAGTTTTTTATTTCCATTCAAAATAAGCGCTTTCTCTAATCTACTCTTTCAAGAGGTTATTTTTATAAAAAAATGACATTATAGATGGCATTTATTTTATACATACTGATATTAAATTCTTATCAATCCATATTTCATATTTATAAAAAATGAGCCACTTAGGCGTGGCTCATTTGAGTGTTAACCGATTCGACGCTTCAAACCTGTCATCTGTAATACACGTGTTGAGATTTCTTCAATCGACATTTCCGACACATTTAAATACTTAATGCCTTCTGAAATATAAATACCCTCAATTGCACGCAACTCCATTTGACACTGGTTATAACTTGCATAACGGCTATTTGCTTTACGTTCCGAACGAATCGCTACAAGACGTTCTGCATCAATCATCAAGCCAAATAGCTTATTTTTATGGGGACGAAGCACTGCAGGCAGACGATTATCATCCAAATCCTCTTCAGTTAAAGGATAGTTCGCAACACGAATTCCAAACTGCAAAGATAGGTAAATTGACGTCGGTGTTTTACCCGAACGTGATACCCCAATCAAAATCAAATCAGCTTTATCATAATGGCGTGTACGTGCACCATCATCATTATCTAGAGCAAAATGTACCGCATCAATACGGGCCTTATATGACTCAGAATCAGTCACTGCATGAGTTTGTCCGACTAAAGTCGTAGGCGATGTGCCTAATTCATCAGACAACTTACTAATAAGCCCTTCAAATACATCAAGATTTATTGCATCAGCTGTATTAATAATATCACGTACATAAGGGTCAACTAAGGTATCAAACACCAAAGGCTTTTGACCGTCTTGTTGTGAGCGTTGATTGATCTCAGCTACGACGTTTGTAGCAGCCTCTTCAGAGGTAATATAAGGGATGATATGAATGTCAAAATCTACATGCGGAAACTGCGCCAGCAAAGAGTGTCCGAGGGTTTCAGCGGTAATGGCCGTACCATCAGAAATAAAAAAAACACTGCGCTGAATTTGTTTACCTTCTGACATTAAAATTCTCCTCAAATATTTGTCTAAGTGCTATATAATCTTTATAGTAAACCATCTTACATGACTGTCACTTAGTAAATCCAAAATGCTAAGTAATTTGTTATAATTTCATGCCAAGATAGTGATTAATACTGCAAAAGTGGAGTAACAACTTTGGAAGCGCGCGTAATTGGTCTAGAAAAATTAGGGAAACATGACGTTGAACTAGTAGGTGGGAAAAACTCATCTCTCGGTGAAATGATCAGCCATCTATCAAATGCTGGTGTATCTGTCCCGGGTGGTTTTGCGACAACAGCACAAGCTTATCGTGAATTCCTTGAGCAAAGTGGCCTAAACGCTAAAATTAACGCAGAGCTCGCAGCACTCAATGTTGATGACGTGATTGCTCTCGCTGAAACAGGCGCTAAAATTCGCCAATGGATTGTTGACACTCCGCTTACAGCAGAGCTTGAAAAAGAAATCCGCACAGCATTCGAAGCACTTTCAAACGGCAACCCTGACATCGCGGTTGCCGTTCGTTCATCTGCAACTGCAGAAGACTTACCAGATGCTTCATTTGCTGGCCAACAAGAAACTTTCTTAAACATTCGCGGTATCGATAACATTCTGATCGCGATTAAAGAAGTTTTTGCTTCACTTTATAACGACCGCGCAATTTCTTACCGCGTACACCAAAACTTTGCACACGATGTTGTTGCATTGTCTGCTGGTATCCAGCGTATGGTTCGCTCTGAAACTGGTGCTGCTGGTGTAATGTTTACACTAGATACAGAGTCAGGCTTCCGTGATGCAGTATTTATTACAGCATCTTATGGCTTGGGTGAAATGGTTGTACAAGGCGCAGTTAACCCTGACGAATTCTACGTATCAAAACCGCTTCTAAATGCAGGTAAACACGCGATTCTTCGTCGTAACCTTGGCTCTAAACACCAAAAAATGATTTACGGTGAAGAAGGCGCTGCAGGTAAATCTGTTGTTGTTGTTGATGTAGACAAAGCTGAACGTCAACAATTCGCATTGAACGATCACGAATTACAAGAACTTGCTAAACAAGCCTTGATCATTGAAAACCACTATGGTTCTCCAATGGACATCGAATGGGCTAAAGATGGCGATGACGGTTTAATTTATATCGTTCAAGCACGTCCAGAAACTGTAAAAAGCCGTGAAAATGTCGGTACTATGGAACGTTACCTTTTAAAACAAAAAGGTACTGTGATTTGTGAAGGTCGTTCAATTGGTCAACGTATCGGTTCTGGTAAAGTACGTATCGTTTCTTCAATTAAAGAAATGGACAAAGTACAAGACGGTGACGTTCTTGTCTCTGACATGACTGACCCGGATTGGGAACCAGTAATGAAACGTGCAGCTGCGATTGTCACCAACCGTGGTGGTCGTACTTGTCACGCGGCAATCATTGCACGTGAATTAGGTGTACCTGCAATTGTAGGTTGTGGTAATGCAACTGAAGTACTTGTAGACGGTCAAGAAGTGACTGTTTCATGTGCTGAAGGTGACACTGGCTTCATCTACGAAGGTTCTTTAGATTTTGAAGTTCAGCGTAACTCTATCGAATCTATGCCTGCTCTTCCGTTCAAAGTAATGATGAACGTAGGTAACCCAGACCGCGCATTTGACTTCGCTCAAATTCCAAACGAAGGTATTGGTCTTGCACGTTTAGAGTTCATCATCAACCGTATGATTGGTGTTCACCCTAAAGCATTGCTTAATATTGACAGCCTTCCACGTGAAACACGTGCTGCAGTTATGGCGCGTACTGCTGGTTATGCATCTCCAATCGAATTCTATGTTGAAAAACTCGTTGAAGGTATTTCTACACTTGCAGCTGCTTTCGCTGACAAACCAGTGATCGTGCGTATGTCTGACTTTAAGTCAAACGAATATGCAAACTTGATCGGTGGTAAGTTGTACGAACCAGAAGAAGAAAACCCAATGTTGGGCTTCCGTGGTGCAAGCCGTTATGTATCTGACAACTTCCGTGACTGCTTCGAATTAGAATGCCGTGCATTGAAGAAAGTTCGTGACGAAATGGGCTTAACAAACATTCAAATCATGATTCCATTCGTTCGTACTGTAAACGAAGCGAAACGTGTAATTGAATTACTTGCTCTAAATGGTCTTAAGCGCGGTGAAAACGGCCTTAAAGTGATCATGATGTGCGAATTACCAACCAACGCATTGTTAGCTGACCAATTCCTTGAACACTTCGATGGTTTCTCTATCGGTTCAAACGACTTAACTCAGCTTACACTTGGTTTAGACCGTGACTCAGGTATTGTTTCTCACCTATTTGACGAACGTGATGCAGCTGTAAAAGTTTTACTTTCTATGGCAATCCAAGCATGTCGTAAAGCTGGCAAATACGTAGGTATTTGTGGTCAAGGTCCTTCGGATCACCCAGACCTTGCTTTATGGTTAATGGAACAAGGTATTGAATCTGTTTCATTGAACCCAGACTCAGTATTAGACACTTGGTTCTTCTTATCAGAAGAAAAAGCTCAACAAGCTTAAAAATCTGTGTTAAAAAAAGACCCACATTTGGGTCTTTTTTTTCACCTATACTTTTTATATACGTTTTTGAGATTGTATTTTTATGCAGATTTACTTGGCACGAAATAATCAACAAGCTGGACCATACACTTTAGAGCAACTTAATCAAATGCTCTCAAGCCAACAAGTTTTACTGACAGATTTGGCTTGGCACCAAGGTATGACTGAATGGAAGGCTTTAGGTGAACTCACTCAAGGACAACTTACATACCAACCTGCAGGTTACACCCCCCCAACACCTGCACCTACGGCATTCCAACAACCTGTTGCCACGGCACAAAAAAGCACAAATGTTGCATCGCAAACACTTGCCTCTATTCCAAGTCGCGCATTAGCAAAAATTATTGACTTATTGCTTTGGCTACCTGCAACCTACATTTTGACATCTTTCTTTAGCGCTCAAGAAACTGAAGCATTCAACAAACTGAATGAGCAATTTATTACCGCTGTTATGGATGCAAGTACAAATCCAACGGTCATTCAAAATTTGCAAAATCAAATTTTTGATATGTTTTCACAACAAGCATGGATGGCAATGACAGCATATCTTGTCATCATGCTTATGGTTCAGGCTTACTTTATTACCAAGTCAGGGCAAAGCATTGGTAAAAAAATCACCAAAATTCAAATCGTAGATGCCGAATCAGGTGAACAAGTTTCAACCTTACGTGCATTTACCCTGCGCAGCATCGTATTTATTTTAATCAACTTTATGTTCTTAATGGTGGCTATTGTTGATTATTTATTCGCTTTTGGCGCGAAACGTCAAACTTTACATGATAAATTAGCGAAAACTAAGGTGATTAAGCAGCAAAAATAACATAAATTAAGGGATGAGTTTTCATCCCTTTTTTATTCATTCCTTTGAAATTAAAATAAAATTATTAACAGCATTTATGAATTCCGACTGACAAAATAGGTTTTTAATACAGTCATTTAAACCCGCTTTATGTATAGCTTAGTTTCCAGATATGAGGCATAATGCCCAACAACGTAGCGGTGTCTCATGATTGGGAAGGATTTTCTATGTCTAATAAGAATATTCTCAATCATGCGACACTATAATCGCTATCCCATAATTTAATTAGGGAATGGGACTCTTCACCGAGGTTGTAAAATGAGACAAACAATTTTAGCTGTATTGTCTTTATCTGCGATCGCCGCACTGTTAACAGGTTGCGGTGGTGATATGGTACTTCTAAACTCGAAAGGTCCAGTTGCTCAAGGTCAATCTGACTTGATGATGACTGCGATCTATTTAATGCTTTTAGTGGTGATTCCATCAGCACTTATGGCGTTATGGTTTGGTTGGAAATATCGCGCGTCAAATAAAGATGCAGACTATAAACCAACATGGGCACATTCAACTGCAATTGAAGTTGTAGTATGGGGTGTTCCTATCATTATTATTGGTATTCTTGCGTACTTAACATGGTGGGGTTCCCACAAATATGACCCGTACCGTCCGCTAGAATCAGATAAAGCTCCTTTAACTGTTCAAGTTATCGCTGAACAATTTAAATGGATCTTCATCTATCCAGAGCAAAACATTGCGACTGTTAACGAACTACGCTTCCCAGAGAAAACTCCAGTAAGCCTTCGTTTGACTTCTAACTTCACAATGAACTCATTCTTCATTCCTGCATTGTCTGGTCAGATCTATGCAATGGCAGGTATGCAAACTCACCTGAACTTATTGGCAGACGAAACTAGCCCAGCTGAAGGCTTCCGCGGTTTCTCTTCTAACTACTCAGGTTACGGCTTCTCACAAATGCGCTTCCGTGCTCATTCTGTGACAGATGCTCAGTTTGCTGAATGGGTTGCGGCTGTGAAAGCAGGCAATGGTACTTCAGTAAATCCTGAAGCAGTTCAAAAAACTGTTTTAGACCAAGCTGAATTTGCAACCTTACGTGACGGCAACCGTTCTAAGCATCAAATTGAAATGATGGTTGCACACGCTGAAACTGAAAAGCAAAAAGAAGCAGCAGCTCTAGCTGAAGCAGAAGGTCCTTATCCTACTAAGCCACACCCTGTGACTTATTACTCTTCAGTAGAACCTAAATTGTTCGAATCTGTAATTAACAAATACATGAGCAACTACCACGGTGCTGATCACTCAGCTGCTGGTCATGAAGCAGTAGCTTCTGAAGCTCATGCAAATGCAGATCATGCGACTGCTTCTGTAGGGGAATAAGACATGAGCTTATTAGGTAAGTTAGGCCCGGATTCAATCCCACACGATCCAATCGTGTTGGTGACTGTGGCTATGATGATCCTAGGCGGTATCGCAGTTGTTGCGGGTATCACCTACTTCAAAAAATGGAACTACTTGTGGACTGAATGGTTCACATCTGTAGACCATAAAAAAATTGGTATCATGTATATCTTCGTATCGATTATCATGCTTGTGCGTGGTTTTGCCGATGCGATCATGATGCGTCTTCAGTTGTTCCTTGCAAAAGGTGGCGGCGAAGGTTACTTACACCCAGAACACTATGACCAGATCTTCACTGCCCACGGCGTGATCATGATCTTCTTCGTAGCGATGGGTCTTGTTGTTGGCTTAATGAACGTTTCTGTACCACTTCAAATTGGTGCACGTGACGTAGCCTTCCCATTATTAAACTCTTTAAGCTTCTGGTTATTCGCAGGCGCTGCTGGTTTAATGATGGCATCTCTTGCGATTGGTGAATTCGCTGCAACTGGTTGGATGGCTTACCCTCCACTATCAGGCATTGAATACTCTCCAGGCGTGGGTGTGGACTACTACATCTGGGCACTTCAGATTTCAGGTCTTGGTACTCTTTTAACTGGTGTTAACTTCTTTGTTACCATCATTAAAATGCGTGCTCCTGGCATGAAACTTATGGACATGCCGATTTTCACTTGGACTGCGCTTTGTACTGCGGTACTAATTATCGCTGCATTCCCTGTGTTAACAGCTACAATTGCAATGCTTTCCCTTGACCGTTACTTCGGTTTCCATTTCTTCACCAATGACATGGGCGGTAGTCCAATGTTGTACGTGAACTTGATTTGGACTTGGGGTCACCCAGAAGTTTATATTCTTGTATTACCTGCTTTTGGTATTTACTCAGAAGTAACTTCAACGTTCTCTCGCAAAACACTATTTGGCTACAAGTCAATGGTTTATGCGACTATTGCCATTACCGTTCTTTCATTCGTTGTGTGGGTTCACCACTTCTTTACAATGGGTGCAGGTGCGAACGTAAACGCGTTCTTCGGTATCATGACAATGATCATTGCGATCCCTACTGGTGTGAAAATCTTCTCTTGGTTATTCACCATGTACAAGGGCCGCATCACGTTTACAACTCCAATGTACTGGACACTTGGCTTCCTTGTGACTTTCGGTATCGGCGGTTTAACTGGCGTATTAATGGCAGTTCCACCAGCTGACTTCCTTGTACATAACTCATTGTTCTTGATTGCTCACTTCCATAACGTAATTATTGGTGGTGTAGTATTCGCAATGTTCGCCGGCATCATTTTCTACTGGCCAAAAATGTTTGGTTGGAAATTAAATGAAGCTTGGGGTAAAGCTGCATTCTGGTTCTGGTTCTTCGGTTTCTACTTTGCATTCATGCCACTTTATATCCTTGGTTTCATGGGTATGACTCGTCGTTTGAATACATATGACAACCCTGAATGGGATCCGTACTTAGCGATTGCTTTCTTCGGTTCTGTACTTGTTGCAATCGGTATCTTCTGTTTTGTTATGCAAATTGTTGTTGGTTTCCTTCAACGCAAAGACAATATGGACGTTACTGGTGACCCATGGGATGGCCGTGTTCTTGAATGGGCAACTTCATCTCCTGCTCCGTTCTATAACTTTGCTCACCTTCCAAAGATCAATGGTATTGATACTTTCTGGACTGACAAAGAAAACGGCATCGCGTACGCTAAACCTACTAAATATGAAGACATCCACATGCCGACTAACCGTGCGGCAGGTTTCGTAATTGCAATGTTTATTACAGTTATGGGCTTTGGTTTGATCTGGCACATTTGGTGGTTAGTTGTTGTTACGTTCATTGCTTCAATCATCAGCTTCATTGTTTCTTCATTCACGAAGAAAGTGGACTACTATGTTCCTGCAGCTGAAGTTGAGCGTATTGAAAACGAACGTTACGCAATTCTTGAAAAACACTTGAAGAAGGACTAAGACAATGGCTGAAGTACTTCATCACGATAACCACGGACACGATGAACATCATCACCACGATGATACAGACATCACAGTCTTTGGTTTCTGGTCTTACTTGATGAGTGACTTGATCCTATTCGGTACACTCTTCATTGCGTTTGCTGTTTTAAGCAGTCACGTTCCTGTGGACACTCCAAGTGCAAAAGAATTGTTTGGCGATACTTTAGGTTTCGTTCTAACAGAAACTTTTGCTCTCTTAATCTCTTCTGTAACGTTTGGTTTTGCTGTACTTGCTGCATACAAAAAAGACGTTTCAAAAGTTTTAACTTGGTTAGCAATTACTTGGGTATTTGGTGCTGCCTTCATCGGCATGGAGCTTTATGAGTTCAATCACCTTGTACACGCTGGTCATGGTCCAAGCACAAGTGCGTTCTTATCTGCGTTCTTTACTCTAGTTGGTACGCACGGTATTCACGTAACTTCTGGTTTGGTATGGATGCTTGTGTTGATGTTCCAAATCAAGAAATATGGTTTGACACTTCCAAACACTCGTCGTCTTGCTTGCCTAAGCTTGTTCTGGCACTTCCTTGACATCGTTTGGATCTGTGTATTCAGCGTAGTTTACTTAATGGGAGTTCTATAATGAGTCACGACCATAACTCAGCTGGTGCTGCACACGGCAATACTAAGCAATATACAATTGGCTTCATCCTGTCTGTTGCTTTAACAATCATTCCTTTTGGTATGGTTATGATGGGCGGTTTTAGCCGTGGTTTAGTTGTTGCGACAATTGCAATCACTGCAGTTGCTCAGATTCTTGTACAGTTAGTTTACTTCCTGCACATGAACTCTTCTTCAGAGCAACGCTGGAATGTTATTGCGTTCATCTATACAATTCTTACAGTTGCAATCTTATTGGTTGGTTCTGTATGGATCATGAACTACTTACACTACAACATGATGATCTAAACTGTTCGTCATGCTGAAAAAGTATTTATTCCTGACTAAGCCAGGAATTCTCTTTGGTAACTTCGTTACCACTCTGGGCGGCTTCTTTTTAGCCGCTCAGGGGTCTGTAGATTTCCTCCTCCTTCTTATCACCCTACTTGGTACAACCTTAGTTGTAGCCTCTGGCTGTGTCGTCAATAACGTCATTGATCAAGATATTGATCAAAAGATGGAACGGACGATGAACCGAGCACTCGTTAAAAAAACCATTAGCCCAACTGTTGCATTGACTTTCTCTGCGGTACTTGGAATTTTAGGCTTTGCCCTACTTTGGTTTTTTGTGAATGCTTATGCTTTTGGCTTTGCTGTACTTGGTTTTGTGGTTTATGTAGTTTTTTATAGTCTTTGGAGCAAACGTACTTCAATTCACCAAACGGTGATTGGCAGTATTTCTGGCGCAAGCCCTCCAGTCATTGGCTACACCGCTGTTTCAAATGAATTTGATGTTGCAGCATTGCTAATCTTTTTAGCGTATGCACTATGGCAAATGCCACATTCATGGGGAATTGCAGTTTATCGTTTTGATGACTATAAAAATGCAGGCATTCCTATTTTACCTGTCGCTCGCTCAATTTACCGTACCAAGGTCGAAAGCCTGATTTACGTGATTTTGTTTGCTCTGGTACTCAATGGTTTGTATTGTTTTGGCTATACCAACTTATTTTTCTTAGTGACCTTCAATGCAATGTGCGCATACTGGGTTTATCTTTCAATCATAGGTTTTAAAGCCGAAAACGATCAGGTTTGGGCGAAACGCTATTTCTTATATTCAGTGATTTTAATTACCGTTTTAAGTTTCAGCTTCAGTTTCAGCTATATCTCACCTGCACCGCATTTACCGCTGTTTTAAAAAAGATAGAGTTTTACTCTATCTTTTTTCTTTATACCCCTAAAAAAATTCTTGAGTCTTATTTTCTAATTGATACCATAGCGAGCACAATAATAACCTACCGCTCAATAATGAAATTAATCCCTACAGCTTTTAAAACTTCACTTTTTATTTCTACATTTCCTTTTGCTCTAATGTACAGCACACATGCTTTTTCTGGTGTAGACATCTATTGCGAGACTTCAGCTCAGATTCAAAATAATGAATATACCGCGTGCAATGCCCTCCCTGCACTAACACCAGCCAATGACAACCAAGTCAACATGCTCTTGTTACTTAGCGACTTAGGCTTAGCCAAATTAAAATTTGCTACCGATACTGAAACCTTATGGTACACATCATCAAGCACTGTTCCATTTGAAACCAAAGCACTCACAGCATCCGCCGTCAATTTGGCCAAAAATGCGCGACAACCCAACAAAGCACTAGATGGTTCAAATTCAGAATACTGCAACACCATTCTGAACAGCCATCAAGATTTTATTCAGCAGGTTAAAGCAGATAAAAAACTGTCCAGTACAGAGCGTGATTTTCTGATCAAAGCGCGTAGCCAGCTCAAAACTTGCGACGACCACATCAGTTTGATTACCGTAGATCCTCATTGGTCCGTGACTGCACGCCAATTTGCTTCTTATCTAAATGGCAGTATAGCCTTCTACAATACTAACTTTTCCACAGCTTCTAAGATTTATTCAGCTTTAACTTCCGCAGATCAACCATGGATTAAAGAAACTGCGCAATACATGCTAATTCGTAGCAATCTCAACGCAACCTATCAAACCGGCTTAGGGGAATATGGCGATTTGGATCAGTCCAAAATTAATCAGCAATTACTCAAAAATACTTATGACAGCATTAGCCAGTATTTAAAACTGTATCCATCGGGCAGATATGCAGCCAGCGCGCGTGGTCTACTGCGTCGCTGTTACTGGATTGGTGGGCAACAGCAGTTATTGATAAATGAAATCACTTGGCAAATTAACAATCCCAAATCGCCATTTTATAATCTAGAAATGAGTAATTTGGCCTATGAAATTGACCGTCACGTTTTCCAATCCCCATTGTTCAAAGCGCAGTATTTAAAAGATCCTTTCTTGTTAGCCATATATGATTTAATGCGAATGCGCAAACCTGAGTCGGCGGAAGACCGCGTAATAAATTGGAATGAATTAAACAGCCAAAAAACTGTATTTAAAACACAACCAGAACTATTCCAATATTTACAAGCTACGCATTTATTTTATGTGCAAAACAAACCCAATGAAGCCTTGAATTATTTGTCTAACCCTCAGGTTGGCAATTCAAACAGTTACCTAGCTCTGAGTCAAATATTGCTCAAAGGTAGGGTTATGGAAAAAGCCGGACAATCTGCAAATACGCAGCAATACTGGGAAAACTTACTAACCAAAGCAAAAACACCAGAGCAACGCGGACTGTTTGAGCTTATGCTGTATCCATATTATGCCAAGCAACAAAATGCCAGCTTTTTTGCCAGCGAAAACTCAAAAATTAAAGCGCGTTTTCTACAACGTAACTTCATTACCGAACAAGCCAACGAAAACAGCTTAATACATATTGTGCAGGACAAATCTGCCAGCGAAGATCAAAAAAATCTAGCGCTAAATACGGTGCTAGAAAAATCCTTGATTCATCAAAACTACAGCTTGTTTAATCAAGCCTACACACTACTGCCAAAAAATGCTGCGCAATATGTTTTTAGTGACACCGACTACATATCTTATAAAAAACAGCCTCCACTGGGTAATTTTGTCTGGAAAGGTTCAACCATAAACTCCAAGCTCAGCTGCCCAGATCTTTATAGTCTTACGCAAAAACTGCAAGTTGCACCAAAAGATTTGAGCTTAAAGCTCTGTCTAGGTGAATATATTCGTTCAGATAAAGCTTACCGTTTAAGCAGTATCACAGAAGATGAAAAACAGCGCAGTACCTTGCAAGGGCCAATCTTCGCACGCGGTCAAGTCTATAAGGATATAATCAAATCAACGTCCAATGCCGATTTAAAAGCCTACGCACTGTACCGTGCAATCATGTGTTACTCACCAGGTGGGCTTAATGACTGTCAGGATGCTGACGTGGCTAAATCCGTACGCAAACAATGGTTTGACCAAATTAAGCGTGATTATCCAGAGACCAGCTGGGCTAAATCGCTGAAATACTATTGGTAATTAAAAATGAAAACTTGGCTAACAGCAGTTTGCATTATTTTATGCTACATATTTACGCTGACGGCATGTAAGCCAAGTCAATCTGCTCAGGCAAGTGATTATATCAATGCCAACAGCTACGATTCATTCTGGATTTGGGGCAATATCAAATCTGCCCCCTACCTCAGTCAAGCCAAAGAACTCTATATACTGCAGGGCAATATTTATCTCGAGCAACATACCCAGCAGTCAGTACTTAGCGTACAAGGTATTGCTCCAATGAGCATGCCACATCAAAAAATATGGCTGGTCTACCGCAATCACCATTTAAATTGGAACAACAATGAACTCAATAGCATATTAAAGCGTGTAAAACGCTGGGAAAATATGGGAAGCAATATTGAAGGCATTCAAATTGATTTTGATGCTAAAACCAAGAATCTACACGATTATGCTTTATTTCTGACACTGCTTAGATCTCAGTTGCCTCAAAAATACAAGTTAAGTATTACTGGACTGATGGACTGGAGTAATCTTCAAAACACAAAAACGCTCCAGTTACTCCAAAGCACTATTGATGAAATTGCAATTCAAACTTATCAAGGCTCCACAACTATTCCGCATTATCGCGCATATTTAAGTAAAATTGCAGCGCTAAACTTGCCCTTTAAAATTGGCTTGGTACAGCATGGCCAATGGGATAAAAGCATTGATTTTAAAAAAAATCCTAATTTCAAAGGCTATATTGTTTTTTTGTTGCGTGAAGCGCCTCACTAAAAATATCCAGTCAGATCTGCTCATACATGCATGTCGCTTTTCAACACATCTGTACAAACAACAACCCCACTTATGCTAAAACCATAAAAAATACAGGCTTTTTAGCTAAACACCTTGTATTCCAATAGCAAACCCTCTAAAATCTGTGCCTCGCACACACTGCGACATAACTATTTTATAGTAGTTATGCCTCCTTGCTTCTAACAATTACGTTAGGGGCTGTCTAAACCGTAAGGAGCTGACAATGCGTCATTACGAAATCGTACTTTTAGTACACCCAGATCAAAGCGATCAAGTTGTGGGTATGGTTGAACGCTATATCTCACAAATCAAAGAAGCTGAAGGTCAAATCCACCGTCTTGAAGACTGGGGCCGTCGTCAATTGGCTTACCCAATCAACAAGATCCACAAAGCTCACTACATTCTTATGAATGTTGAGTGTGGTCAAACTACTCTTGACGAGCTAGAAGAATTGTTCCGTTACAACGATGCAATTATTCGCAGCCTGATCATCCGTCGTGAAAACGCTATCACTGAAGAGTCACTATTGGCTAAGAGTGCTGAAGAAAAACGTGCGCGTAAAGCTCAACGTGAAGAAGCACAACAAGCTCAAGACTCTGCTGAAGCATAAGGAGAACATTAAATGGCACGTTTTTACCGTCGTCGCAAGTTCTGCCGCTTTACAGCTGAGAACGTTACGTACATCGACTACAAAGATATCGACACTTTAAAACAGTACATCACTGAAAACGGCAAGATTGTTCCTAGCCGTATTACAGGTACTAAAGCTCGTTACCAACGTCAATTAGCGTTAGCTATTAAACAAGCGCGTTACTTGTCTTTGATCCCTTACACTGACAATCATAAGTGAGGTTGAGCTGTGGATATTATCTTACTACAACGCATTAAAAACCTAGGTAAACTAGGTGACAAAGTTTCAGTTAAAGCTGGTTACGGCCGTAACTTCCTTATCCCACAAGGTAAGGCTGTTGCTGCAACAGAAGCTAACACTGCTGCTTTTGAAGCTCGTCGTGCAGAACTTGAGAAAGAAGAAGCTGAAATTTTAGCTGCTGCTCAAGCTCGTGCTGACCAATTGAACGAAGTTAACATCGTTATCACTGCTAAAGCTGGTGACGAAGGTAAACTATTCGGTTCAATCGGTACTCGTGACATCGCTGACGCGTTAACTAACGCTGGTCTAGTGGTAGATCGTTCAGAAGTACGTTTGCCAAATGGCGCGCTTCGCCACACTGGTGAATTCAACATCGCAATCCAATTGCACCATGATGTTGTTGCAGAAGTTCTTGTTACTATCGTAGCAGAGTAATTTCGCACCAAAAAAAGAGCATGCATTTGCATGCTCTTTTTTTATCTGTACATTTTGTCATAGTCTTAACAAAACTATTCACACAAATATTCATATACAGATACACCTCAATATAAGATGAATCCTCAGTATAGATGATCGTATTTCTATGGTAGAAAGCGTATGATCTACTGCTATATACCCTATTTATCTGCTATAAATATTTAAGCCCAAGTATTGACTGTTAAACGGAATATCTATGTCTCAGGCCAATGCCGATACGAAACAAAAATCAGCTCCTACACCTACATCAGAGTCAGGACAACTTAAAGAATTTCGTACGCCTCCACATAATCTTGCCATTGAACAAGCTGTGCTTGCAGCCCTCATGACTGTGGCTGAATCATTTGAACAAGTGGGTGATACGCTCGTTGAAAATGACTTCTATGCAACACGTCATAAATATATTTTTCGCGCCATTGATCAGCTCTCCAAAGACAGCTCACCTTATGATGCCGTTTTAGTGCATGACTGGCTGACTAAGCAAAACCTATTGGATGCAGTGGGTGGCGAGGAATATTTAATGCAATTGATGGCTGACTCACCATCAAGTTTCTACAACTTAGAAACCTATGCATCTAAAATTAAAGAATTTTCAACTTTAAGAAATATGATTAAAGTCAGCTCTGAAATTTTACAAAATGCCTATGACACCAAAGGTCGTACAGTCAGTGAAATTTTAGATCTTGCAGAAACCAATATTTTCTCGATTGCAGAACAGCACAATAACAACGCGAAAGCTCAAGGCCCTAAAGCAATTAATACTGTCGTTGCAGACGTTTTTGACAAATTAAATGAATTGTCACAAATGGAAGGAAACATTACAGGCTTAACAACAGGATTCTTAGAGCTCGACAATAAAACCTCTGGTATGCAAGCCGGCGATCTAATTATTGTCGCGGCCCGCCCTTCTATGGGTAAAACCACTTTTGCCATGAATTTGGTTGAAAGTGTGCTCTTTAATAATGACTTGCCAGCTTTGGTTTATTCAATGGAGATGCCTGCCGACTCTATCGCAATGCGTTTAATTTCGTCTTACGGTAAGGTACATCAAGGGCATTTACGTTCGGGTAAATTAGATGGTGATGAATGGTCTAAAGTGACTGGTACCATCTTACAGTTACAAGAAAAGAAACTGTATATTGATGACTCATCTGCACTTCCTCCAACAGAGGTACGTGCACGTGCGCGTCGTATTGCCAAACAGCATGGTGGTAAGCTCGGCTGTATTATGGTCGATTACTTACAGCTGATGAAAGTTCCAGGCATGGGTGATAACCGTGTGGGTGAGATTTCGGAAATCTCTCGAAGCTTAAAAGCTTTGGCAAAAGAAATGATGTGCCCTGTAATTGCCCTTTCACAGCTCAACCGCTCACTGGAAAACCGCCCAAATAAACGACCTGTGATGTCAGATTTGCGTGAATCTGGTGCGATCGAGCAGGATGCCGACTTAATCATGTTTATTTATCGTGATGAGGTCTATAACAAAGAATCTAAGGAAGCTGGTACGGCGGAAATTATCATTGGTAAACAGCGTAATGGTCCAATTGGTACTGTTCGTCTTGCCTTTGAAGGTCAATATACGCGTTTTAGTAATTTATCGCCTGAGTTCTATGCACAATATGACGATGAAGAATAATCAATAGAAGCAGGCTTAGGCCTGCTTTTTTATATGTATATTTTTTAACTTTTTGTTCAAATAATTACTTTAAAAAAACCAATTTAAATACTTGATCTGCACAGTATTTCCAATCAAATTTACTCGCATCATTTTGCTTAAAATTCACTAAAATAGTGCATCAAGAACGTCTTTGGCCTGCGCTTTAAACCAAATTAGCGTAAACTTACAGGCCAAATATATTTTATGGCTTCACTCGCTTAGCATAATCAATCTATAGCGAGCAAACCAATCCTAAGGAGTTATTAGGGTGCGCCAAGCAACTGTCTATATTGATCAATCTGCACTTCAATATAATTTAAACCGCGTCAAACAACTTGCCCCAACTGCGAAAATTGTCAGCATGGTGAAAGCCAATGCTTACGGACACGGTGTAAAAGACTGCTTAGCAGCCTTAACAGAAACCGATGCCTTCGGTGTTGCCTGCCTAGAAGAAGCTTTAGAAATTCGTGAATTAGGTTATCTACAACCGATTACGTTGATTGAAGGTATTTTCAACGCGGATGAAATGACTGCCGTGTTAGCGCACAATATCGAAGTTGTTGTGCACCATCAACCACAGTTGGAATGGCTACTGGCAAACAAAGATGCATACATTGCAAAAAACCTAAAAGTTTGGGTCAAACTCAACAGCGGAATGAATCGCTTAGGCTTTAAAGTGCCTGAAATCATTGAGGTCATTAACTCACTCAAAGCGGAAGGTTTTACTTGCGTACTTGCTATGCATTTTGCCAATGCAGATGTAGACAATCATCCATTAAATGAGCAACAGCGTGACCAATTCCTGCACGTAAAACAAGCTTGTGCGCCTATTTTAGGCTCTTGCTGTAACTCAGCTGCTATTTTTAAATGGCCTGAATTAAACTTTGATTTTGTCCGCCCTGGCATCATGCTTTATGGTGCAACACCTTTTGCCGACAAAACAGTTCATGAGCTTGACCTTAAACCTGTCATGACGTTTACAGCAGATATCATCGCTTTAAATACTATTCAAGCCGGTGAATCAGTAGGCTATGGTTCAACTTTTGTGGCTGAACAAACCATGCAGTTAGCTATTGTCTCTATTGGTTATGGTGATGGTTATCCACGGGCCTTCCCAAAACAAAACTACGTCCATGTTAATGGTCAAGCAAGCCGTGTGATTGGCCGTGTTGCAATGGATATGATTGCGATTGATGTGACTGGCTTAAATGCACCAATTGGCACGACCGTAGAGCTTTGGGGCAAAGACCGTCTAGTAGATGATGTCGCAGAAGCCAATGGTACGATTGGCTATGAATTACTTTGCCGTATGAGTGCGCGCCCAATCCGTAAAACGGTTTAAAAAGATAGAAAATCTATTTCTAGATCATTTCCACAAAAAGCCCAAGTCAATCTTGGGCTTTTTGATTTAAGCAGCTTCATCAGGCTGTGCATCATACAAATGCACCAAAAAGGCTTCCACCTGATCAGCATTCAAAGCAAATGGCCTAAATTTTTCCTGCCCTTGTTGATTCAGATATTGGAGCGCATGACTGCTTCTACTCACATATTTCATCGACCAGTCTGCAAAATGTGCTTGATCAATGCTCTTAAATCCATAGATCATAATCTCACGATGCCGAGAATCTTTGCTTAGCTTTTCTACCAACAGTTCAAGCACCGGCTCACTACCTTCCAAACACTGAAAAAAGTGGCCATCTGCATAATACAGCACACCTGTCACTGCATGACGATGGTTAAAATCTCGTGCTTCACTCAGGATGTTTCTTAAATCTTCCAGCAATGTCACCGGAGAAGATGCTGAACAGCTGGCATAACAAAGTTGCTTCATGTTCGAACTGCCCTCAGCTTTTTTAGCCCCTAAAAAATAAAAACTGCATTGGAATCTTATCGTTCCAATACAGTTTTAACATAGCATTCTTCAACGGATCAATTAATTAAAATAATCTTCTGTCGGCTTTGCTAGGCCAACTAAACCATTGCGTAATACATCAGACCAACCTTTACTAATCATTGTAAAATATGGGTCTTCTTCATAAATTCGCTTTCCATTAGGAATGACAAGACTATCTTTTTTATAAATAAGTGCATCCAATGGCAAACCCACAGACACATTAGAACGAATGGTCGAATCAAATGAAATTAGGCTACAACGCATCGCTTCATCTAAAGGCATGTCATAACGTAATGCACGGTCTAAAATAGGCTTACCATACTTACTTTCACCAATTTGGAAATATGGTGTATCCGAAGTTGCACTGATAAAATTGCCCTGCGGATAAATATTATACAATTGCATATCAGCACGACCAATTTGCCCACCGACCAACAAACTACAAAAGTAATTACTTTGCTCAACTGTATCTGAAGTGACATCTGCAATGACTTTTCTTAAGGTATGCCCAACCAATTCAGCAACCTCAAACATCGTATTTAAGCTATACAAATTAGGCTCTATTTTCAGCTCCAACTGATTTTGTAGATGACCAATCACGGCTTGCGTTGTGGCTAAATTGCCTGAGGTTTGTATCACAATGAAGCGCTCATTGCTTACACCAAAGGTATATAATTTGCGAAATACAGAAATATGATCTACGCCCGCATTAGTACGCGTATCACTAATAAACACCATGCCATCCTGTAAGCGCATCGCACAACAATAAGTCATTTTTAATCCTTCTTTTTTTCAACAGCGAAGTACTTGCACAATCGAACTCATTGATTCAATACCGCCTTTTTCCCGTACCCCCCGCACGGGAGCAACATCCCAATAATCACGGCCAATTGCGACATAAATATGCGCATTTGGTTTAAACAATTGATTACTAATATCAAAACAATACCATGCATTGTCTATAAATGCTTCAGCCCATGCATGACTGGCCAGATGTGCTATTTGTGGTACATATAAATACCCCGATACATAACGTGCTGGGATACCCAAATACTTACACATTGCAATAAACACATGACTATGGTCCTGACAAACGCCTTCACCATGCAAAAAAGCTTCTATTGCTGTGGTATGTACTGAGGTTCTTGCAGGTGTGTACGGAATACACTGTAAAATTGCCTCAGCCAAAGCCACTAAGTTTTGATGTGTCGGAGTTGGAACATACTGATGTGCGAAGCACTGCATTTCCGTATTGCACAAGGTACGATCTGTTGGCTGTAAAAACATAGCAGGTGAGATATGTGCCAAATCTACACCCAAACTATTATTTACATTCAACTCCACAATTCCCTGCGCCATAATCGTCAACTGGCTATAAGGTTCGTATTGTGAGCTGGTCAACCAAATATTTTCAAATGCATCGTGTTTCGCAATAGATTGACCAGGCACACTGACCGCCCAATGATGTACCTTTTGATGGACATTACTGGGTGGTGTCATACGAATATATTGAATGCTCCGATTTACATCCGCAGAATAACTATAATGCGTTTGATGATTCACCATGAATTTCATGTATCAGCCTCAAATATCCGTTGAATCGAGTCATAAAAATGAAAAAAATGCGTGTTATTAGGAACTTGCTGCAATTGTGCCCATGTTTGTTCTAAATCAGACCAACCTAAGTACTCCAATGAGCTCACAATATGACCAACCTTCGCTAAAGTCGTTGTTTCATCTTGTTGTAAACGTAACTGTCGATCGAGTTCCTCTATACCTTGCCCCAAACTAAAAAATAGAAAAATAGTTTCAGATTCAGTTTCTAAAATATCTTGGCATTCAGATGCCACATCACAAATATAGCCTCGATTTTCATTGGCATTTTTTATCAACAAACTTAATTCTGCATAATTCACTGCACTTAGCACTGCGCGTAAATCTTGAATATTGTTTTTTGCACATTCAAACTGATAAGAAAATGAGGCCACCTGTGTTGGATCTAACAATAGCTCATTTAACTCAATTGCATCCTCAGCATTTAAAGCAAATGCATGTGCATACTGCGCTGCTTCTTCGTCTACTTGAAAAGGAAATTGAGCACATAAGTACTGTATACGTGTTAAATATCGCCCCAACCAAAAAATATTTTGTACATTACTTTTTAACAAAATCATCTCATTTTCCTTTTATTGGTATAAGGCATCACACATGTAGGTTATCCACCACCCAAGTATCCTTAATCCCTCCACCCTGAGATGAATTGACCACCAATGAACCCGCTTGCATGGCTACACGCGTCAAACCACCAGGCACAATTTCTGTGCGATAAGGTGAACTCAGCACAAAAGGACGTAAATCAATGTGTCTTTCTGCAGCCCCATGCGCAGTCAGCGTTGGGCACACAGATAAATCCAAAGTAGGCTGTGCAATATATAAATGTGGCGTAAGGCTTATTTTCTTTCTAAATTCATGAATTTGCTGTTCAGACGCTTGGGGCCCAATTAACATGCCGTATCCACCAGAACCTTGTGCTTCTTTTACCACCAATTGTTCTAAATGACTCAACACATAATCTAAATCTGCTGCTTCACGGCATTGGTAAGTGGGCACATTTTTTAAAATGGCTTGCTCACCTAGATAGAACTGAATCATTTTATCTACATACGGATAAATTGATTTATCATCTGCCACACCAGTACCCGGTGCATTGGCAATCACAACATTATGTTGATGATAAGCCGACATTAAACCTGCAACACCCAAGGTACTGTCTGGTCTAAACGTTAATGGATCCAAAAACGCATCATCTAAACGACGATAGATCACATCTACCCGTTGACGACCTTTAATGGTTTTGACATAGACCACGTCATTTTCTACAAATAAATCCGCAGAAGTTACTAACGGTACATCCATTTCACGTGCCAAGAAAGCATGTTCATAATAGGCACTGTTATAGCGACCTGGCGTTAAAATCACGATAAATGGATGATCACAATAAGCATTTTCTTCAAGTATTTGTCTGAGCAAGCTTGGATATTGCTCTATGCCCAAAATATTGCTCTTTGCACATAAATCGGGCATGAGTTTTTGGCTTATTTTGCGTGACTCCAACATATATGACACACCTGATGGTGTACGTAAGTTATCTTCAAGCACATAAAACTCACCATGACGATCACGGATAATATCAACACCACTAATCTGGCTATAGACCTGACCTTTTAAATGGTGCTGTACCATTTGAGGCAAATATGCCTCATGCGACAACACTTGTAACTCAGGAACAATACCCGCCTTTAAAATTTCTTGTTGATGATAGATATCATGTAAAAATAAATTGAGTGCACGAACACGTTGAGCACAACCAGTGGCTACGGTATTCCATTGTTTCTTCGCAATCACACGTGGAATTAAGTCATAAGGAATTGTACGTTCGGTCCCCTCAGCCTCACCATAAACATTAAAGGTAATACCTTCATATAAAAAATGTTCTTTTGCACGTTGGTTTAATGCTTTTAATTCATCTAAATTATGCTGCGATAGCCAATGTTCTATGTTTTGGCATGCTTCACCCGAGATCAATCGATCATCACGCATTTCATTAAAAAAATTTGACTTCAAATGTTCAAACAACGCATAGGACTGTGCTGTCGCTGTATTTCTACTCATGGTAGATACAGATGATGCATACGCCTCTAAGGATGTACTGGAAGCTGTATCGTGTATATTTTCTTTCAACATACCAACCTCTTCTCTTTGTAATCTATTGTAAGCAAATCAAAGCAATAAGCATGCCAGCTGTATAAATTACCACCTTGTCTTACATTTATTGATCATTTCCAACATGTACACAAGACTAAAATTGCGCCATCTTGTTTCAAATTGTGCTGTTTTTTTTAAGTCAAAGACTTGCGAAATAAATCCAGTTTTTTTATTGTGTATTTTGGCGTTGCCCATCTCACTACTAGATTAGTTATTGTCTACATTATGTCCTCACAAGAAAAAGAAACATCCAACAGTCTCTATCGCCAATGGCAAATTTTGTCGCGATTACCCACAGGAAAGTGGATTGGGACACGTGAATTGCAAGAAAGCTTGGTACGCGAAGGTATCGATATTAGTTTGCGCACCATTCAGCGTGATTTAAACCAAATTGCCCAGCGCTTTCCAATTGAAAGTAGCAAAACATCGCCTCAGGGCTGGCGTTGGCGGGCTGATGCACCTATTCAAAGCTTGCCACACATGACCAGTTCTCAGGCTGTAACTTTTATGATGGTTGAGGAACATCTTAAACATTTACTGCCGCCTAGCCTCATAGAGGAAATGAATCCTTGGTTTGATTTGGCTCGCCGAAGTCTTTCCACCCAAAACAGTGTGCGCCAATGGATCAACCGTGTTCGTATTGTGCCGGCCAATCAGCCTCTTATACCGCCAACTGTAGATAAAACATCACAACAAACGATTTATGAAGGCTTACTCCAAGACAAGCAATTAGAATGTGTATATCAAGGCCGTGGTTTACAAAGTGAGGAAAAGACCTACATCTTAAATCCACTGGCATTGGTTCAAAAAGGTGCAATCATTTATTTAGTGTGCACCCGACATGACAAAACCGACATCCAAACATTCGCTTTGCACCGCTTTAAATCTGCGCAAGTGCTTAATTCACGTGCATTGCATCCAGTCAATTTTGATATAGATGCTTATATAGAATCTGGTGCATTGGGCTTTAGGGTTGATTTTAATCAACCTACTGAGAATATCGAGCTTCGCCTCACTGTTACAGAACAAGATGCAGGCTACTTTGAAGAATCTCAGCTCAGTAGAGACCAAACCATACAAAAACTAGATAATGGACAGATTTTAATTACTGCAACTGTACCCTATACCTCGCAATTGGTTTGGTGGTTACGTAGCTTTGGAAAACGTATTCAAAATATTGAACCCGAATATGTTTTACATGCAGTACAACAAATCAATGAACCTTAAAACGCTAAAAAAATCCAAATACTGTATTCAAGCTAAGCTTTGAATGAGGCGGTATGGCCAAGCTTATCTAGCCATTTTACAAGCATAAGGCTGCATAGAAAAAAGTCCCAAAACTGGGACTGATAATTTCTTAAAATGTTATTGTCATTCTTAGCGTTGATTGGCTGATTGAAATACCGTATTCAGTTGCTTTCCCCACTGCATACGGTATTGGTAAGTTAAAGTCAGTTTAGAGATCTTGATTAGCATAAGCATGCTAGATCTGCATTGTTAAAACGGATCGATTTTTTAGTCATCTTTATTGCTCCTTTTGCTGGGGTAAAATCAATTTATCTAAAAAATCTTAGTGGGTGAAATCATAAGAATTGCTTTGTATAGCAGATCAAAACCTAAACAATTTTTCAGAAAAACTTAGTCCACTCTTTGCAAATAACCATGCGTATAGCTCATGAATTTCGCATATTAATTTGCACAGAACTACATTCAATCAACAAACTAAAACTTGAGAATTGCTAACAAAATCGGCACATTAAAAGCTTAATGCAGTCTATGGATAAATTTTTATATGCCAAGCCCAACACAATCTATACGACATAAACTGCTCAATACATTTTTTTCACGCCATTCTATTTGGTTCTTGTGTATTTTTATTTGTTTGCTGGTCACGTCATTCCATATTGGCTATGAGCCTCGCTATATTTATTATTTTGTTCCCAAAACCTTGCTCAATAGTGTTTGGGTTATCACGGCAATCTTAAGTTTGATTGGTTTGTATGACGTGCTTCAAAATAAACACTCCATCTTAAAAAATTACCCAATCATGGGGCATTTTCGTTTTTTATTTGAAGAGTTCCGTCCTGAAATTCGCCAATATTTTATTGAAGCTGATCAAGATGCCCTTCCTTTCTCTCGCATGCAACGTAGCTTGGTTTACCAACGTGCAAAAAATGAAAATGCAGATAAACCCTTTGGTTCTATTTTAGATGTTTATCAGGATAATTATCGCTTCATTACCCATTCACTCAGCCCATGTAAACCTGCAAATCCTGCAGACTTTAGAATCAGCATTGGTGGGCCACAATGTACTCAACCTTATAGTGCATCAATTTTAAACATTTCAGCCATGAGCTTCGGAAGTTTAAGTGCTAATGCCATTCGTGCACTCAACAAAGGTGCACAGATGGGACAGTTTTACCATGACACTGGTGAAGGTAGCATTAGCCCATATCATTTAGAACATGGAGGCGATATTGTTTGGGAACTAGGAAGTGGCTATTTTGGTTGTCGCACACTAGATGGTCAATTTGACCCTGTTCGTTTTGCAGAACAAGCCAAACTTCCTCAAGTCAAAATGATTGAAATTAAGCTGTCTCAGGGCGCTAAACCTGGTCACGGTGGCATTTTGCCTAAAGATAAAATTTCTGCTGAAATTGCTCAAATCCGTGGTGTTAGTCGCGATCATGATTGCGTATCGCCGTCAAGCCATCCTGCTTTTAGTACCCCCCTCGAATTGATGCATTTTATTCAACAATTACGAGAGCTTTCCAATGGTAAACCTGTAGGCTTTAAACTTTGCCTCGGCCAACCTTGGCAATTCATGGGTATTGTTAAAGCCATGCTTCAAACCCAAATTTTGCCAGATTTTATTGTGGTCGATGGCTCTGAAGGTGGCACTGGCGCAGCCCCTGTCGAGCTAATTAACTATATGGGTACACCGCTACGAGAAGGTCTACTCTTTGTACACAACAGCTTAGTGGGTGCTGGTTTACGCGATAAAATTAAAATTGGCGCCAGCGGTAAAATCATTAGCGCTTTTGATATTTCCAGCACAATGGCGATTGGCGCTGATTGGGTCAATTCTGCTCGTGGCTTTATGTTTGCCGTTGGTTGTATACAAGCGCAAAGTTGCCACACCAACCAATGCCCTGTAGGCGTTGCCACGCAAGACCCAGACCGCCAAAAAGCGATTCATGTACCCACCAAAGCAGAACGGGTCTATAACTTTCATAAAAACACCCTGCATGGCTTGTCTGAAATGTTAGCCTCAGCCGGCTTAAGCCACCCTGCGGATTTAAAGGCACATCATTTAGCGCAGCGCATTAACGATCGTGAAATTAAAAACTATGCCCAGCTCCATTTTTGGCTAAAAGAGGGTGAACTTCTACACTGTGAGAATAAAGATCAAGAAAATTTTTATTATCGCATGTGGAATATGGCAAGCGCCGAGCGTTTTTAAACAACTGAATGAACATAAAAAAAGTAGCATATTGCTACTTTTTTTATGTTTTTGATCAACAAAAACTCAAGGCTAAACCTGCAACTTAGTAATAACTTTTACTGCTATTTGCATTTAAAAAAGCAGGAATTAAACCTGTTAGCGCAGCGCGAATATCTGCACGCTCGTTAATTAACTGATGAGAGCCTTCTTCTAACATGAGTAGCGTTTGTAAACGGAACTTTCGGCGAATAAACTCAATATTGTAACGCCAGTCAACCGTCTGATCCTGCGCACCTTGTGCTAACCACACTGGAATGCGACATGCTGGACGATCTTCCATTTCCTGCATCCACTTCGACATTGCTAAAATCCAATCCATACCCATCATACGTGGCTGTAGTGGATCTTTTAGGCGTACAAAGCGTAAAAACTCAGGATTATGGTTATTGCGGCGAAAATGACGAGGCACTTCACGCTTAATACGGCGAATAATGCCCAAACCAACCGAATTGTGCCACCAAGCAGTTTTGGCTGGACGAATTAGTGGCGATAACAACAATACGCGATCTACATACGGGTTTTCACGACGCTCAGCAAAGGCAAGCAAGTGATGCAACCAAATTGCGCCACCCGTGCTTTGACCAATGCCTAACCATGGCTGAGGCAATTGCGAAGCATGTTTTACATAACGGTATACGGCGTCTAATACGGCTTGGTAATGATCAAAATTTTGAATACTCGCAGGTGAGCCATTGCTTAAACCATGCCCAGGTAAGTCATAGGTCAAAATACTGTAGCCTTGCTCAAGTATTTCTCGAATTATCGGTTGATAAATACCGCTATGCTCTAAATAGCCATGCAATAAAAATACCGTCCCCTTACTCTGTTGACCTTGTTCTAATTTGGGTTGAAAGACCTGTACATGTAGCTTAAACAAAGGCATTTCAATTGCACCTTGCCAATGCTCACAATTCAAAGCATCTAAACCATACAAACGACGATAAGCTTGAATTTCCAAAGTCGGCGTATAAGGCCGATTTAAATTTAATTGTTCTAATAACAGAGGCGTAGTTTCACGGCTCGGTATAGGCAACTCTAATTGCTTTAAAATTGCAGGATTTAAAAAAGGTATATCAGACATTAAGGTACCTCCCTGCATTCTGTACCTACCCACATGTCGCGCATTGTCGCCAACATTTCATAATTGGCACGGCGACTATGGTCATAATTTTTTTCACTTGGGCGCCATCGGGTTAAATGCGTTGGCATTGGCGCTTCTATAGCGATTGTTTCAATGCCATTGAGTGCAAATAAACGTCGAGTTCTTGGCATGTGATAACGATCTGTAATGAGCATTACTGTAGGTGCACCACCTTTTTTCTGCAAGAGCAAAGAGCTAAAACGTGTGTTTTCACAGGTATTCATACTACGGTCTTCAAGCAATTTGGCTTCTACACCACGCTCAGCCAACCAACGTTGCATATAAGGTGCTTCTACACCACTCAGTACAATTGGCAATTTATACCGCTGTTCTACTGTGAGCGTTTTTTCTAAACGTAAGCGTGTATAGTCATTTACAACAATATCTTTACCATTTTTATCGAGTGTTAAACCACCACCTAACACCACAATTGCATAAGGTTCAGACAAGTGCGTTGGCTTTGCTTGTGTGGCTTTTTTCTCATTTTCATTTTGGTTCTGAATCAGGGCAATATCTTTAAATATTTCATCATCCACAGGCTCTGAAGCAGCCATTTCAACAGGATGTGTTTTTAAAAACTTAATATAATATTGCATCTGTTCATCATCAAGTTTTGCATTGAAGTCAAAAACATTTGCCACTGTCGCTTCAGATGCACTACTTGCCTCTGCTTGATCAACCACAGGCGCCAATAATGGGACCTGAGGGCGATTTTTCTCTTCAACTTCTTTTTGAATGTCTTCTTCGATATTTTTTTGCAGTGCTTTATAACGTGCCTGTACCAACATCAAATCTTGTGCATTTTTAGTTTGGATCGCTTCTTCCATCACTTTTAAATACGCTTGACGTGCAATCCACATATCTGAGCCTGGCTCATAGCTTTCGTGGTCACTTAAAGAAGCCATTTTTTGACTTTTGGCAGCCACCTCATTCACTTCTACAGGTACAAAATAATTCAGCGCACGTACGATCAAGCTAGAATAAAAAGGCGTATAAATAAAAACGATCAGACAGCCGAAAAGCGCAAATAGTAAAGCGACTATTTGCACCAAACGGACTATCCATGGCGTTTTTTTCATTTTTTAGTCCTGATGTGAACGGATTAAACCTTGCTGACTAAACAACACAGGTTCGGGTTCTAAGTCAATTCCAAACTGATGATATACATCATTTTGCACAGCTTGATAGGTACGGCGTACATCGTGCAAAGTTGCATCAGCATAATTTACCAGCACCAAAGCTTGCTTATGAAACATTCCTACAACACCTAACTTTTTGCCTTTCCAACCCGCTTGATCAATTAGCCAGCCTGCTGCAATTTTGACCTGCCCATTCGCTTGAGGATAATGCGGTAAGTTAGGATGTTTTATTGCAATTGCTTCATAATCCTGCTGAGAAATGACTGGGTTTTTAAAAAAACTACCCACATTTGGAAATTCTTTAGGATCTGGTAATTTAGCCTGTCGAATATGAATCACCTGACGTTGTAAATTTTCAGCGGTGAGCTCATCACCTACTGCTGCTTTTAAATCACCATACTGTAATTTCAGTTCTGGTGTTTTCAACAGCTTAAATTGAACCGCACAGATAATGTAACGGTTTGGATCGTCTTTAAATACACTATGACGGTATGCAAAATCACAGTCTGCCGATGCAATACATGTAAATTTTTTCTGATTACGATCATAGACTTCAACCGTATCAATAAATTCACCTGCTTCAACACCATAAGCACCAATATTTTGTACAGGTGCCGCGCCTACAAGCCCAGGGATCAAAGCCAAATTTTGTAAGCCATACAACTGCTGTGTCGTCGTCCATAACACAAAGTCATGCCATACCTGACCAGCACCCACACACAACGTGCGGGTATGCTCATCTTCTGCGAGAGTTTCAATCCCCATTATGTGCATGTGCAATACCAAAGCATTGATGTGCTCTGGCAGGAGCATATTACTGCCCCCTGAAAGTATAAATACATTCAGTTGCTCTGCCTCTGCAAAAGCCAATGCTTCTAACAGGTCTTGTTTTGAAGACACTTGAACATAATGAGAAGCAATCGAATTTAAATTGAGCGTATTAAAAGGCTTAAGTTGTACTTGAGTCTGGATATGCATATCGAATCTTAAACCTTAATATTTTAATTTTTTCTGAAGAACCTGAATCCAGGCACGACTGCTGGATTCACACTGGTCAAGTACCAACTCAAAACCATTTGCACCACCATAATACGGATCTGGAACAGCTTGTTCAAAAAAGTCAGGATCATGCTGACTCATGAGTGCAATATCAGCACGTAAGGCATTTGCACCAAATTCTTGCTGTGCTTGGATCTTTAAAGCTTGAATATTCGCTAAGTTTTCATAATCCATGGCAAGAATCAAATCGAATTCTACAAAATCTTGAGTTTTAAGCTGACGTGCACGTAAGGCAGACAAATCATAGCCACGCTTTTTAGCATGTTGCTGGCTTCTAGAATCTGGTGCCTTACCAGGATGGTAATTGCTGGTACCTGCAGAATCAATTGCAACATTCAAGTTCGCTTCATCACATAAGTGCCTGAACACAGCTTCAGCCGTAGGAGAGCGGCAAATATTACCTAGACAAACACATAACACCTGATAGGGCGTTTGGGATGACATAAGAACCTCAATGTTACTTTTATTTCAAGCATCTTATGTTAAGTTATTTAAAGGATGAATCCTATATCAACCCTCAACAATAATGCGCATTTAGATATAAAAATTAAGGATAAAGTCATGAGCCAATTTCAGTTTCAAACGGTGAGTAATATTATTTCGGGGTTGGGTTCAATTCTTGAGCTTAAAAATCTGCTCAATGACTTTAAACCGAAGCGCGTATTAATTGTGACTGATCCAGGTATGTTGCTTCATCAGTTGCATTTACCCATTGTCGAAATATTGGAAACGCTTAAACAAGACTATGTAATTTATGCCAATGTACAAGCAGATCCTCCTGAGCATTTGGTTCTCGATGCAGTACAATTTGCGCAAAATGAAAAAATTGATCTCGTACTTGGCTTTGGCGGCGGTAGTTCTTTAGATGTGGCTAAAGTGATTGCGATCTTAGCGCACCCTCAACAGCATCAAACTATTCAAGACCTATACGGTGTAGGCAATGCCAAGCGACCACGCCTGCCTCTGATCTTAGTTCCAACCACGGCAGGAACCGGTTCAGAAGTTACTCCTATTTCTATCGTCACCACAGGTGAAACCACCAAAACTGGCATTGTTTCGCCTGTGTTATATGCAGATGTCGCTATTTTGGATGCTCACTTTACGCAAAATTTACCTGCTTCAATTACAGCTGCCACAGGTATAGATGCTATGGTGCATGCCATCGAAGCTTACACTTCTAAAATAAAGAAAAATCCTTATGCAGATATGTTGGCCAAGCAAGCGCTTCGCTTATTAAATAAAAATCTTCCGTTGGTACTCAACGATGGAAATAATCTTGAAGCACGACAAAACATGCTGGTTGGCTCAATGCTCGCTGGACAAGCATTTGCGAATGCACCCGTAGGTGCAGTACATGCCTTAGCCTATCCGCTTGGTGGGCATTTTCACATTTCACATGGACATAGCAATGCTTTAGTACTGACTGAAGTTCTAAAATTTAACGCACCAGAAGCCAAAGGCCATTACGCAGAGCTTATGCAATGGCTTGACCCTTATAGCACTGGATGTACAGCAGGCTTATGTGATTTATTTATTGATCACATGCAAAACCATCTAGATCAGAGTGGTCTAACGCTTAAATTGCAACAGCTCGATATTCCACATACCAAATTAACTGAGTTGGCTACAGATGCTATGTTGCAAACTCGCCTCCTGCAAAACAACCCACGCCCCTTACAACAACAGGATGCTCTACAGATTTACAACGCAATTTACGCTTAAATAATAATTTATGACTGTCTAGCTGTGATGAATTCGACATTCCTACACTTTTACTGTTTATTAAATCAGTGAAATGGTGATTTATTTATACATTCGAATTCAACACATTAGATGTTGATTAAAAATCAATCACCAAAAACCATATTGTTTTTAAACACTTTTTATTACTTTTATATTTTAAAATAGCTTCATTTACATTGTAATTTTTCTTATTTATTAAGCTTTTTCATGTATTAACTGCATACACTTATATCTAAAACCACTTCAGGATTTGAATTGGTATGACGCAATACAGACTAAGGAAAAGCAAATGAATCATATTAAAAAATCAGCATTATTGGTCGCACTATGTGGTGCAATGCCTTTGGTTCATGCCTCTACATCTGATGGAAAAACATGGGCTGTTTCAGCAGGTTGGTTGCACATCATGCCTCAAAGTAGCGCGCAAGGTGTTTCAGGAAGTACAACAGATAAAACACCTATTTTAGGCGCTCAACAGGCCTCCTCTCCAAATGCTGGCTTTGAAGTACAAAATGCGGATACTGCTGGCTTAATGCTTGATTACTTTGTTAATGACAATGTTTCTCTCGAACTAGTTTTAGGTGCACCGCCAAAAATGGATTTATCTGGTAAAGGTGAAATTAGCCTCCCAGTTGTTGGATCAGTCGCAAACTTAGAGCAATTTAATAAAATTGCAACAACAGATGCATATACCCCAACCTTCACTGCACGCTATCACTTTGGCTCAATTAATAACCGTATTCGGCCTTATGTGGGCGCAGGTGTAATGTACGCACATTTCAGCAATGTAAAAGCAGATCCTGCCATCAATACAGAACTACAGACGCATAATCCGCTTGTAGGTGGTTTACTTAAACCTGAATTAGGCAAAATTAAAGTCGATGATGCTTTTGCACCCGTTGCTACGGTAGGTGTTGATGTGAATTTGACTAAAAATTGGTTTGGTACGGCGTCTGTCAGCTATGCTCATCTCTCGACAGATGCAAAACTTAATGTCATTGGTAATAGCAACACAGGTGACCGTGACACGGTGTTACTTGGATCAAGTAAAATTGAAATCAATCCAGTTGTCACCTACTTAGGCCTTGGCTATCGTTTCTAACTCAAAAATACAGAAAAAATTATTGTTTTAATTTTTAAGCTTTCATTTTGCCATAGCCATTCAAATTGCTTGAATGGCTTTTTTTTACTTGAATAAACTGGCATAGCAAAGTAAAAACACATGATGCTTGATAACAATACCGACCCAAATGAAACCAACGATCAGACAACGCAATCAATATCGCTTTATATTTCCTATTCAAACCCGCTGGGCAGATAACGACTTGTACGGGCATGTCAATAACGTTACCTATTATAGTTACTTTGACACAGCAGCCAATGCCTTATTAATTCAAAAAGCAGGCTTTAATATTCACCACTCTCCCATCATAGGTCTAGTGGTGAGCTCTTCTTGCAACTTTATGCAAGAACTCAGTTACCCTGAGATTATTGAAGTCGGTGTTGCCATTCAAAAAATTGGAAATTCCTCTTTAAGCTATGACTTGGCAATTTTTAAACAAGGACAAAATCACGCCGCTGCACAAGGTAATTTTGTACATGTTTTTGTTGAACGTGAATATAAAAAAAGCACCCCGATTCCACCAGAAATGCGAGATGCCTTAAAACATTATCTAATTGATTTAATTAATGAAGAATAATGTATTCCACCTGATTATTTCAGTTGAATATTATGTAGTTCACCATTAAATGCTTGGATTAAAGATTTCACGGTAGGCTCACTATGCAATAACTCTGAGGCGCGAACATACGCTTGCTCTTTACGTGCATTTAACAACACATAAGGCGTACGCTCACTCACATCGCCATACACCACATTAAAGCGTGTTGCTGGCCAAGCACTGTGTAATGCTTGCTCCAACAGGTGTTGCATTTGAGTCAGCAACTGTTCATATTTTTTAGGAATATGGAAGTTGCTCTCACCATCAATTGTGCCAATCATCACCCCATGTTGTGCTAACTCCTGTACAGCAGGTGACAAATCACTATGACGGAACCAGTATTCCCACTTATCGACTGTCCATTCACCTTGTAGGTCTTGTACAGGCAGTTTCAAAATATCCTGTGGCATAAGATGGCTAACAGATGCAGATGATACCGTGACTGAGTTTTGAGGTTGCTGTACTATTTCTTCCTGTACAAAACTTTCTACTACAGCTGCAACTGTCATGTCTTGTGCAAATAAACCAGCCTCTGCACCGTCTTGATCTGGCTCAGCTTGCGCTTCAGTTACAGGGCTATTTTTAATAACCGTTTCTAAGGGAGCAATAGATTCAAAGGCATAATCAGGTGTTAGATCTACAACTTGATCTGCCCCTGCCAAAGCATCTAAACCAAATAATGTTTCACCATTCGATGGGTCAAAAATAATTTGATTTTGATCAGGTGACTGTATTTGATCTATTTGAGATGAATCCGCATTTTGCGTATGTGCTTCAGTGCTTATTTGAACATCGACTAGAACCTCAGACTCTAGCTGAAGTTTCGTACCTTCAGGCTCTGGAGACAGCTCAAATTCAGCTTCATCCAAAAAATCATCTGATGAAGGCTCATTCACAGTTGCTTGCGATCTAAAGTCACCTTGCTCATCATCATATTCATCAGAGAAGAAACCATCAGAATTTAGCGCTTCGTTTTTTTCATCCTGCGTTAAAGGGGCATCTGTTGCTAATGGTGATGCATTTACTTCCACCTGACTGTTATGTGGTGTTAGCGCTTCGCTTACAGGTGCTGGTTCAACATGTGCAACTGGTTGAGCTGTTTGTACTGGTGCTGATGCAGATATTTCATTCGGTTGAATTGGACGGAAAGCAAGCAAACGTAGCACGGTCATCTCAAAACCCTGCTCTTGTGTCACTGCTAGCTGTAGATCAGCTCGACCTTTACAAGCAATTTGATAATATAATTGCAAATCTTGTGCTGTGACTTGCGCTGATAAACGCATAATTTTTTGGTTAATTTCAGCACTGTATTTTAAAGCTAAATCTGGCAAATACTGTAGTAATGCCAATTCATGCAGTGTCGAAATCAATTGATCCAGCACCATAGAAACATCAAGTGCTTGCTGGCGGAATTGCATTAACAACTGGCTAATCCGCGCTTGCTGATTTTGATGTATCGCTAAAATCAAATCATAAATAATCGTACGATCAATCAGACCCAACATGTCTTTGACATCTTGGTGATGAATAGCACCCTGCCCATAAGCAATTGCTTGGTCTGTCAATGACATCGCATCACGAAGTGAGCCTTGCGCAGACTCTGCAATTTGCCAAATCGCATCCTGCTCTGCTTCGATGCTTTCTTTGTGTAACACATCAGTTAAATGCGTTGTAATTTCATCTACAGCCAGCGGACGTAAGGTAAATTGCAAGCAACGCGAAATGACGGTAATTGGCAATTTTTGTGGATCTGTCGTCGCAAACAGGAATTTTACATGCTCAGGCGGTTCTTCCAGCGTTTTCAAAAGTGCGTTAAATGAATGCGTAGACAGCATGTGCACTTCGTCAATCAGATAAACCTTAAAGCGTCCTTGCGTAGGCGCATAAGGAACATTATCTAAAAGTTCGCGTGTATCTTCTACTTTTGTACGCGATGCTGCATCAATTTCAATCAGGTCGATAAAACGCCCTTCATTGACAGACTTACAGGTCGCGCAAACTTCACATGGCGTAGAAGTAATCCCTGTTTCACAGTTCAAGCACTTCGCCAAAATACGCGCAATTGTGGTTTTACCTACACCGCGAGTCCCTGTAAACAAATAGGCATGATGCAGGCGACCACGGTCTAAAGCGCTGGTTAATGCGCGTGAGACATGGTTTTGGCCAACCAACTCATTAAAATTGCGTGGACGGTATTTTCGCGCAAGTACTTGATACATGTATGCTCCTTTTCACATGCATAAGGATACTGTTTTTTTGACGAAGAGTGAATGAAGATCTCAATCTGTGGAAGTAATTCGATCGATTTCTTCAAATTTAACGACTTTAATATTGGATTTGTTTTTCAACATTCTGATTTGGCTATTTTACAAGCAGCAAGATAAGTTTATTAAAAAATCATTTATTCACTAACGAATTGCTTTTTTGAAATTCTTTCCGACATCGTTCCCTCATCCGTACCTACTTGTATTCCAATACCTCTTATCTTAGAACCAGTTTGAGTAAATTCTTGGGTTACATAATGATCCAATGTACTTTTATGAAATTTTGTACTTGGCCCCCAAAACTCACCAAGCCCCTGCCAAAAGCTATCACCTTGTGCAAATTCAATTGAATAATCACCAATTGGCAACATAATTTTTTCAATGCTTTGTCTTGGAACCTGTACAATCGCCATAATTGCGTTGCTCAATTTATTTCTAACAATAAAAACAGCATCTTTATTGTTAGATGCTTTCAATTGCACTGGCCCTAAAACAGAACCATTATCTGAATAACGGATCATTACTTTTGCGACGAAAGGTTGAGCATTTTTGTTCAACTCTGCCTTATGTCTTTCATCATCTTTTTCTATACTTTCTAAAGCATTTGGATGATCTTTATTTTCAACAGATGAATATGATTTTTCTAATGCAACAGAATGGTTAACATTTTTGTCAGCGAAAAAAAAATACAAACTTCCGACAATTACAGCTGCAATAATAAAACCAGAAAATTGCGAGCCCAACTTACGATTCTTAAAGTTCACAAACCACCCTTTACTAAACAATTAATTAATGAATTTCTTATAAAAATTAAAATGCATTCTTTACAATTCATCCATGTTACTTATAACAATTAGTTTTTAGGTTTGACTTAACAGAAATTCATCTGATATTGCATAAGGATTTGCTGTTTGATCCATTCTAATCTCCACTTCATGCTTTGCTGAATTCACCAATAAAAGATTACGCTTAGCTACGCCAACAAGTTCCAGCTCAGTTTTGTCTTCATCTTTAAAGAGCATCCGACCAGTCAATATTTCAGATACATCATTTCCACTCATGCTTTGACGGTCTAAAGTATAGGTCATATCAGCATTTAAAGTCAGTTTAACCGCCATTCCCTCACAATCTTCACACAATGCGCTACAACTCATGCATGGCGTATGCCCGCTATAACTACCAACCCAAGCTGGGACGATGTGTTTCACCTGCACAGCTTCTGTTTGCTTTACAGTCTCGGAGGCACGCTCGCAACCCACCAAACCAGTCACAGTCAAACTAGAAAGAGAAACTAAGGGAATTAAGATCGACTTATTCATGTGTTGCCTGCCTGTCATACATTCGGCGGGAAAAATAGCACAAACAAACCGATACGTCGTCCATTAATGTACAGCATGTGCAATTAAAGCCAGCCTTTCCGCCCTTTTAGCACACGGTCTGCACAGCGGAGTGTTTCCTGCGTCAACGCCCATAAACGGTAATCCCCCGTCAGTGAGCCTGTTGGAAAGTTATGTGTATATGCAAAGCTTAAATCACGCTCTGGGTCACACCATGCACCTGAGCCATTAAAACCAATATGACCAAAACCATTGGATGATTTTCCTAAACTCAGTACTCGGTGATAGCCCAGTCTCCAATGCATCGGCAATGGCATAATTCGGTCACGCTTTTTACTCTGGATTGTACTCAGGACTCGATACACTTCTGGTTTAATCAACTTTTGACCATTCCACACACCATTATTTGCCAGCATGGCGTACATTTTAGCTAAACTTCCTGCTGTAAAAGTGCCATTGGCTGCCGGTATGACGGCCTGCATGCCTTCATCACTAAAGAAACTAAAATGCTTCATGCCTTTAGGAATCATCGCATCCTGAAAATCTTGCGGATTCTGGCCACTCAGCTCAATCAACTTATCCATCGGTGATGTCTTACGCTGTTTCGAGTGATCTGAAGATTTTTGTGGCTGCGCTACATTTGAACGTGGCGCTTTGGGCAATGGACGAGCTACGCGCTCAAACTGATCCTGCGGTACACCAAAATACGCGCCGTCCAAAGCCAAAGGTCCGACCAAATACTGTTGCATTAACTCAGATAAACTTCGCTTGGTCGCTTTTTCCAGTACACCACCCACCAGCCAGCCAAAGGTTAGAGGCTGATATGCCATGTCTTCACCCAAACCAAAACGTGGCGTCATATTTTCCATTACTTGGAGCATGTGTTGCCAATCTGCCATTTCAACGGCCTGATCAATATTATTACGGATGTCATATAAACCGCTTTGATGGCTCAAGATATGTCTAAGCGTTATATGAGATTTACCATTTTTTGCAAATTCAGGCCAATAATTAGCAATTGGTACGTCATAGTCAATAAAGCCTTCACTGACTAAAATATGCGCCAAGGTTGAGAGCACACCCTTACCTGTGGAATAGCAGATTGAAAGTGTATCTGACTGCCATTTTTCATCTGCCGATTTTTGACCTGTAAAAATATCCAGTACTTTACGCCCCTTAAAATAGACACATAGCGCAGCGCCACCTTGCGTGCTACGCGCATCCTGTAAGCGACTAAACAGCTTTGCTGCATCTTGAAAAGATGCATCAGCTTCACCTGAATAATGATCAGTACTTGCAAATAAAACTTCTTTGAGCTGGTTCATATCCTTTGAACTCCAATGCTATAAGGCATAAATGATATGACATATTTTCGGACAGAAAAAAAGCCTGATGCAATGAAGACATCAGGCTTTTTTGGCTTATAGCGCTGTGACTGTACCCGTCACATGCGGTTTTTTATTTTTTGCACTACGAATCATAAAGTCTGTTTCAGATGAATTCACCGCAGTTAAAAATTCTACTTTTGACGGCAGGTACATCGGCAGTTTAAACCAAACATCTGCATCATACGCATCTGGCAGGCTTAAATTCGCCAATGCTTTCGCTTTGCTCCACATACCATGTGCAATGGCTTGTTTAAAGCCAAATGCTTTTGCTGTAACAGCATGAATATGAATCAGGTTAAAATCACCAGAGGTAATTGCATAACGACGTCCTGTATTTTCAGAAACCCCCCACTCCGCAACCAGCTGATAGTTTGGTGTTTTGCTCTCAGCCGTTTTTGCTGCAGCTTTTACATCGGTTTTTTGACGCGCTAAATAAGTGGTCAGCGACTCTACAACAACATCATTACCTACTTTTGCAGTGGTAATAAAGTCAAACTGTACGCCTTTATCATGCGGCTTTAATTCGCCAAACTTGCAAGACAGGCTTAGCTGTTCATTTACACCGACTTTACGGGTTTGCTTCACTTGGTTACGAATGTGCACCAAGCCTAAAATTGCAAATGGAAATGCTTCGGTAGTCATCATGTGCATTTGCAGGCTTTGCGACAGCACCGCCAAGTAAATTGCAGGAATATAGCCGTTGTTTTTAAAACCGCAAACTTCGTTATACGCTTTTAAGTGTTTTGCATCGACTTGAAATGAATCCACCACATATTCAACTTGCGGCAGCACTTTTTCACCTTTCGGCTTTTTAAAAATCAAGCCTTGGATGACTTTTGGATAAGCCAAATAAGGTTTTGGAAGTTGACTAAAATGGCGAGTATTCATACTGAACCTTTGAGAAGTTTTTATTTCAATGTCTTAAAAGCCCCTTCTCCCTCTGGGAGAAGGCTGGGATGAGGGTAGCCTCATGTCCCTTTATAGTAAATTTTACCTCTCCCTAGCCCTCTCCTTAAAGGAGAGGGAATTTTAAGAGGGATGCATTAAGCCCCTAACAGGCTTTGACCGCAAACACGTACTACGTTGCCATTTAGACCTGTAGATGCAGTTGAAGCAAACAATGCAATCGTCTCTGCAACATCGACTGGCAAACCGCCTTGACTCATCGAGTTCATACGGCGACCCGCTTCACGGATTGCAAATGGAATAGCAGCGGTCATTTGCGTTTCAATGAAACCTGGCGCAACGGCATTAATGGTCACACCATTAGTTAGTGTAGGTGCTGTAAATTTAACCACACCAATTACACCTGCTTTAGAAGCAGCATAGTTAGTTTGACCCAAATTACCTGCGATGCCTGAAATAGACGATACACAAACAATACGGCCATTCGCATTAAAACCGTCATTCGCTAACAAATAGTCATTCACACGTTCAATGGCAGACAAGTTGATGTTAATTACCAAGTCCCAAAGCTCAGGCTTCATATTTGCCAAAGTTTTGTCACGTGTAATACCTGCGTTATGCACAATAATATCTAAACCGCCTTGCGCAGCTGCCGCAGCTTTAATTTTTTCACCAGCATCGCCTGCTGTAATGTCAATCGCAAGCGTTGAACCGCCAATTGCACCAGCTACACGGTCAAGGTCAGCTTGCTGCTGCGGAACGTCTAAACAAATCACATGCGCGCCATCACGAGAAAGCACATGCGCAATCGCTTCACCAATACCGCGGCTTGCACCTGTCACTACAGCAGTCTTACCTGCAAGCGGCTTAGTCCAGTCAATATCTACTGTGTCTGCTTTCGACACGCGGATCACTTGACCTGAAACATAAGCTGAACGCGGTGAAATTGCGAAACGAAGCGCAGACTCAAGGTTCGCTTCAGCGCCTGCATCTACATAGACAAGATTAGCCGCAATGCCTTTTTTAAATTCTTTACCTACAGATTTCACAAAACCTTCGAGCGCACGCTGAGCAATAGCCTGTTTTGCAGTTTTTGCAGTTTCTGGTGTTGTACCAACAACTACAACACGGCCAGATGCTTGAACCTGACGTGCAATAGGGTTAAAGAATGCATATAGCTCATGAAGCTGCTCTGAGTTTTCAATGCCTGATGCATCAAAAACAACAACTTTAAATTTAGATTCTTTGTCGCCTTCATTAAATGCGCTTAAGTTCAAACCTGCTTTTGCTGCAGCTTGCTGCAATTCAGTATTGTTGCCTGCATAGCCATTTGCATGCACATTTGCCAAAACTTGAGCAATAGAACCAGCCAAGGTGCTGTTTGGCGCAGCGCCAACTAAAATTGCGCCTTTCACCACAGGAGAAGCAGATTCAAAACGCTCTAGGAAAGTCGGTGCTGGCAATCCTAAATTTTTAATGACAAATTTACCAATTGGAGATTTTGAAAATGCTTGGTATTGGTCAGTCATGTTTGTATCTCTCGAATAAATTAATTTTTTGATGGCTTTGAAGATATCCTTTAAACTTCAATATGATGTTATTGGCCTTATATTTCAATAGATCCACCAGTTTCCATTGAATCATACTTGAGTTAATGCTGATATGACTTGACCTGAATGTATTCGGCACTGTCATTCTAGTCAATTCAGCACTGCTGAGTTTATGATAATGTAGCCTTCAGAAACACTTTTACATGCTTGGAAAAGCCTTATGAGCAAGACTACTCAAGAAAATCCAGCAGTCGAAACTTCTGCTGAACAAGATGTGTCAAAACCATCAAAAACCGCATCTAGCCGCACCGCTCGAAAAACCAGTACAACGGCCAAATCAGCAGCAAGCGCTAAACCTGCCAGCACACGCTCAGCAGCGCCGCGTAGCAGCAGTAAAAGTACAGCGTCTAAAACTACAGCTTCAAAACAAACAACTCAAACTTCTGTTCAACAGGAAAAACACATGAGCCAAAATACAGTTCGCCGCGTAGCAATCATTGGCGGTAACCGCATTCCATTTGCACGTTCAAATGGCGCTTTTTTCACAGCTTCTAACACTGACATGTTTACAGCTGCTTTAAATGGCTTGGTTGAACGTTTCAACCTGCAAGGTCAACGCTTAGGCGAAGTTGTTGCAGGCGCAGTGTTAAAACACAGCCGTGACTTTAACATGACACGTGAATGCGTGTTAAATACTGAACTTGCTCCAGAAACACCTGCTTACGATATTCAGCAAGCATGCGGTACTGGCTTGCAAGCTGCATTCCTTGTAGCAAACAAAATTGCTTTAGGTCAAATTGACGTTGGCGTTGCTGGCGGTGTAGATACAACATCTGATGCGCCAATCGCATTTGGTGATGGCTTACGTAAAGCATTGCTTGAATTAAACATTGCAAAAACGGGTAAAGACCGCCTGAAAGCATTAACTAAAATTAATGTCAAAGATTTGATGGATGCACCTAAGAATGGTGAGCCGCGTACTGGCCTTTCTATGGGTGACCACCAAGCGATTACAGCGCTTGAATGGGGTATTCCACGCGAAGCTCAAGATGAACTTGCTGCGACTTCTCATCAAAAAATGGCGAAAGCATACGAAGAAGGTTTCTTCGATGACTTGATCACGCCTTTCCTAGGCTTAGACCGTGACAACAACTTGCGCCCAGATTCATCTGTAGAAAAACTTGCGAAACTTAAGCCAGTATTCGGTAAAGGTGACGGCCGTACAATGACTGCGGGTAACTCTACACCATTAACAGACGGCGCATCTTGTGTTCTTTTAGCTTCTGAAGAATGGGCTAAAGCAAATGGTCACGAAGTATTAGCTTACTTAACTTTCCAAGAAACTGCTGCTGTAGATTTTGTTGGCACGAAAGAAGGCCTATTGATGGCGCCTGCTTATGCAGTACCGCGTATGCTTGAGCGTGCTGGCATTAGCCTTCAAGATTTCGACTACTATGAAATTCATGAAGCTTTTGCATCTCAAGTATTGTCTACACTTAAAGCTTGGGAAGATCCTAAATTCTGTAAAGAACGTTTAGGCCTAGATGCGCCATTAGGTTCAATTGACCGCACTAAATTAAACGTTAAAGGTTCTTCACTTGCTGCAGGTCATCCATTTGCTGCAACTGGCGGACGTATTTTAGCAACGGCTGCAAAACTGCTAAATGAAAAAGGTTCAGGTCGCGTATTAATCTCGATCTGTGCTGCTGGTGGCCAAGGCGTAACAGCAATTGTAGAAAAATAATTTGCATAATAGATTTTAAAAAGCACCTCAATTGAGGTGCTTTTTTATTTTTACAATATTTCTTGATGTACTCACTATTTTGCGCTGTCCATTATGAAGATCTATGCGCAGGCTGATAGCCTAATTGAGCTTCAATGTAGTCATAACACCATTGGAAAATAAAGGTATAAACCAAAATACACATTGTAAGTACTAAATCAGTGATAAAGGCTTGGGCTAAAGACATATTCAACGCATACGCCACCATAGGGATAGTCGCAAGCATTAAGCCACCTTCAAACCCAATTGCGTGTAAAACACGGACACCTACTGTTCTTTTCAGTTTACGTTTTGCTTCAAATTTTTCAAAAAAATGGTTAAAAATCATATTCCAAATCACCGACGTTACAGCCATGGCAATACCCAAAGTGCCTGTAACTTCCATCGGCATTTTAAAAATAAAACTCAGCGCAATTGCAATGATCACCAACAGGATGATTTCATAGCTTAGCGCATGAACAATCCTTCTCTTGGAAATCAACATTTTTAATTACTCAGCTTGTTTGTTTAAGGTTCAGCCATTTTATTTGTATAATTTTGATTGATCGAGTTAGATTCTTTCATTTTTTTTGATAGATTAACTTTAATTTAGCTTCACAAGAGATTCCTATGAATCTGAACCAAGAACAATTGATTATTTTTAAAAAAGTCATGGAAACAGGTTCTTTTTCTGCCGCTGCGCGTGCTTTAGGAAAAGTACCTTCTGCTGTCAGCATGTCCATTGCCAACTTAGAAATTGATTTAAATCTGCAGCTGTTTGAACGTATTGGCCGTGAGCCAGTCCCTACTTCACATGCAAAAATATTATATGAAAAAGCTGAACAGCTACTCATCGAAATGAATCAATGGAAACAGCTTGCACGGTCGCTCAGCACGGGACTTGAATCTGAATTGAATATTGTTGTCGTATCTGAGTTACTGCACACCCGCTGGACGGATTATATTGCTGCACTGGAAGCCCAATTTCCCACACTGCAAATTAATATCTTTACAGCACCCCAAGAAGATGCACAAAAAATGCTGATTAATGGTACAGCTCAATTTGCATTGATGTTTGAACGTGAACAATTGGAAAGCAATGAGCAGTTCATTGAACTTAAACAACAAGCTTTAATTCCTGTGGCAGCGAAGAACTACGCCCTTGCACAATTTACACAGCAAAGTTTTGAACAAATTTTACAAAGTAGACAAATTGTCGTTGCCAGTCGTGACCGCAATATTCGGCCTGAACTCTTATTTTCAAAAAATTACTGGCGTACAGACAACCATCACTCAGCCTGTGCCATGATTTTACAAAACCTTGGCTGGGGAGTTTTACCTGTCGAAATGCTGGATGAAAATCCATTTCTGAAAAAACAACTTAAAGTTTTAAACTTTTCAGATTTCACCCCAAAGTTTGAGTATTTTGTAGATTTAGTATGGAATAGAGAAAGCCTTCAGGGCACGGCTGCACGTTTTTTAATAGATTATGTAAAAAAACTGCGTAAAAATACCGTTTAAATGTCTTAAAAATAGCCACAGGCACTTTTGCTGTACAGTCTTTATGATATAACTAAATCAAGGGCAATAACTTTAAGAACTAGATTTAAATGACACATTCAGCTTTAACTCAATTAAAAAATTTAACAACGATCGTTGCAGACAGCAGTGACTTAACTGCGATTGAAAAATTCCGTCCACTGGATGCAACAACTAATCCTTCTTTAATTACTGCGGCCGCAAACCAACCTGAAAATATGGCTTTAATTGAGGCCGCTTATCTGCAGGCACAGCAAGAAGGTTTACAGCATGATGCTTTGATTGAGCGTACTATTGATATTTTAACGGTAAAATTTGGCGCGGAAATTTTAAAGCTGGTCGAAGGTCGCGTATCAACAGAAGTTGATGCAGCGCTGTCTTATGACACTGAAGCTACAATTTCAAAAGCTAAAGAGTTGTTGGCACTTTATGCACAGTACGGTGTAGACCAAAACCGTATTTTGATTAAAATTGCATCTACATGGGAAGGCATACAAGCAGCCAAAGTATTAGAGGCTGAAGGTATTCACTGCAACCTGACGCTGTTATTCGGCTTACACCAAGCTCAAGCCTGTGCAGATGCAAAGGTTACGCTCATTTCGCCTTTTGTAGGTCGTATTTTAGACTGGTACAAAAAAGCAGAAAATGTGGACAGCTATCCGATTGAAAAAGATCCTGGCGTATTGTCTGTAAAACAAATCTACCACTACTATAAACAGCATGGCATCCGCACTGAAATTATGGGGGCAAGCTTCCGTAGCGTCGATCAAGTGCTAGGCTTAGCTGGATGTGATTTACTGACCGTCTCTCCGAACCTATTAGATGCATTAGCGCAAGATCAACGTACAGTAGAAGCGCAACTTTCTGCAGATCATACACATCCGCACACTGAACACCCAATCAGTCCGCTCACAGAAACTGGATTTAAAGCACAGCTGGAAAAAGACTTAATGTCATTCCAATTACTGCAAGGTGGTATTGACGGATTTATTAAAGCACGCGAACAGCTGAGCCAGTTGTTACGCCAAGCTTTTGGTGAATCACAAGAAATTAAAGCTTAATTCTCTGCTTTTCGCATAGAAGCTTTTATAAATCAGGTGAGTTTTCCAATTTATCTACATATCTTGTCCACTCTAAAACTGATGTTGTTATACTGACGGCATCAGTTTTTTATTGGCAAAATCACGTGTTTGGCATTACAGACTTAACGACCTTTATTATTGGCACAACATTGATTGTGTTACTTCCGGGTCCAAATTCCATCTATGTAATGACCATCGCTTCACGCTACGGTATTCGCGCTGGCTATAAAGGTGCTTTTGGTGTTTATAGTGGCGATTTAATTCTGATTATTTTAACGGCTTTAGGTGCAGCATCTTTACTGCATGCATTTCCTTGGCTGTTTATTTTATTAAAAATTGTGGGCGCTACATATCTAAGCTACTTAGGTATTAAGCTTTTAAAGGCTGCCTATGACACTTGGCGCACTTCCGATGCACCTCAAGCTGTACAGCAAAAAGAAGATCTTTCGTCATTAAAGCCCTTCCGAACTGCGCTCACCATCAGCGTTTTAAATCCCAAAGCAATTTTGTTTTATCTGTCTTTTTTCGTACAGTTTGCAGATCCCAATTACCCGTACCCTGCTTTAACATTCATTATGTTAGCTATCGTTCTGCAAATCATTAGCATGAGCTATTTAACTATTTTAATTTTTTCAGGCGCAAAATTGGCGTCTTACTTTACTGCACGTAAACGCTTAACTGCCAGCTGTGTTGCAAGTGTGGGAATTTTATTTTGCGGTTTTGGGCTGAAATTGGCATTTTCATCACTCTAAACACTGAAGCCATAGTGAAGATAAATTAGGGATCTTTTAACAACAACAATCATTTGTCCCTAACTGAAATTATGGCGCATTGCGGTAAGTACGGCGCATCATCTCCAACTCTAAACGCTGTGTTTCATCTGGATCATCTACCCCTGTAAACATAGTCAGCCAAAGACCGTCAGCCGCACAGCGTAAAAGTTGCAACTCAATGCCACTGTCTGTCTCTGCATGTAAAACCAAACGTCCATTTAACCATTCAATCCATTGTGCATTAAAAGCCTGATCCGTCAGCATGACCATAGAAATAGCCGTCCATAAACTGCCAATTTCCTGCACATCACGCTGTAAGGTAAAATGAATAAAAGCACGGGTAAACCGTCCATAAGGCTCAGGATCGCGTGCCATATACTCATCAAAAGCCTGATCAAGTCTTTGTAGCACAGTACTGACGACTGCACGTATTAAAGCGGGTTTATTCGGAAAATGATGTAGCAACCCACCTTTCGTCACACCCGATAAATCAGCCACAGCTTGCAAAGAAACACCAGATAAACCTTTATCTGCTGTCAGCTGAATAGCCACATCTAAAATACGTTGTCGGACTCGCTCAGGTTCTTTTTTCCGCTTGTAAGGATTATCCATTAATGCCCCGTTGAATTTGAAAATAAGTTAATCACCAATACGCCTGAAACAATCAGTGCGATACCCAGCATTGCAGGCAAGTCCAAATTTTGTTTAAAAATAAAATAGCCCACTGCTGCAGTTAAAATAATACCCACACCCGCCCAAATGGCATAAGCAATGCCCAATGGAATAACCTTAATTACTTGTGACAGTAAATAAAATGCAATACAAAACAGCACAACAACAGCTATCGATGGCCAAAATTTTGTAAAGCCTTCAGATTTTACCAAAAAAGTAGAACCTGTGACCTCAGTAATAATGGCTAAGGCCAGCATGGCATAAGCCATATAAATCGGATTCATTGTATATACACTCACCAAAACATACCGCATGGTCGGTATGTTATATTTTTATAAAAATAATGCAAGTCCACACGTGTAACTGTGAATCACGACTTCGTGTAAAGATGGCTACTTTAATGTGGTTTCTAAATGATCTTCAGGCGCATATTGCGCTAAAAATTCAAAGGTTTTTTGCAAAGTTTGTTGGCTTGCTTTTTTACCCATCATAAATTGATATTCATGAACCAATAATTCTTTGCTCTCTGGGTAAAAAACTTCAGTTACGGGAACATTAACCTGTTTTAAACTTTGCACAAATGGCATGGATTGGCTTTGGGTTAAAAAGTCCTTATTTCCCCCGCTGATAAAGACAGGCGGATACGCTGCGCTCAAATGCTGACGTGGTGAAATACTGGCTAAGAAATCAACATCCTGCATTCGATCCCCTGTATAAGCTTGTACTAAATTGACAATCCCCCATTCTAATAATTTAATTTCTTCTGGGGCCATGTGTACAAAATCACTTAAATCATAAATGCCACAATGCAAAATCAGACCTTTTAAATCTGTTTGTTCTAAAACGGGTTGAAAGTTTTGAGATTGTGCATATCCAGGATTACTCACAAAACTGGCGTAGTGGCTAGCCATGTTTGCCCCAGCCGAATCTCCAGCTAAAAAGATCTGTTGTGCATTTAAATGGTATTGAGTCGCATGCTTTTGAATATAAGCAATCGCTTGGTTTATTTGATGTAACTGTGTGGGATAAATTGCTTCAGGTGCAAATTGATATTGTACAGACACCACGTTATAACCAGCATCTGCAAGACGTTTAAAATAGCCACGTGCATGTTCTTTATCGCCAGAAATCCAACCGCCGCCATGTATCCAAACAATGACGGGGCGTGGTGCTAATTGCGCTACATGAGCAGAATGATATAAATCAAGCCCAAGCTCTGGTGTTTGCATATAAGGAATATTGTTATATACCTTGATATGTTGAGGTGCGTGTCGATCAATGAATTTTTTTTGAATTTGAGTCGATGCATTAAATACACCTGCAATTACACGGCCATTGGACTTTGTAGATTGACATGCAGACAACTGTAACATCAACAAAATACTTAAAATTGCCATCCCAGTTCTATGCATGCTTCCACTCACAACAAATAATACCAAACACAAATTATACCTTTAAATAGAGAATAATTAATTTGAATGACTAACCAAAACAATCTAGTCAAAAGCTGAGCTTTTTACTGTGAATTATTTGCCAATCAATTGGCATTTAAAAAAACTTAATTATATGAATTCAAATATTATTTTCTATTTAAAATTGAACCTTCACACACAATATGCTATGTATAAAGAATACACTGGCAAAGATAAATATTGGAGTTTTTCTCATGGCTTATCAACAAATTTTAGTCCCTGTAGATGGTTCAAAAATCTCTCTTTCTGCTGTTAAAAAAGCAGCTCAACTTGCTATTGCTTTCAATAGTAAATTAACGCTGATTAGCTTGGTTGCAGAAGATCCATTTACTGATGCTGACTTCTACTACTCAACTGCCATCATGCGTGATTACTTTGTGCAAGCCTATGAAAATGCCGAAAAAGCATTGCTTGAAGCATCTCAAATTGCAAAAGATCTTGGCGTAGATGCATCAACAGAAGTGGTAAAAGGTCTTGTTTCTGCCGAAGGCGTAGTGGCAACTGCCGAACAATACAAAGCCGATCTGATTGTAATGGGTTCACACGGTCGTAAAGGTTTCCAAAAAATCTTGCTCGGTAGTTTTGCACAAGATGTATTAAGTAATACTGAATTACCTGTACTGATTGTAAAATCTTAAAATTTGCTATGAGCTACAAATGAATCACGGTTTTTACATGATTTATAATAATGCAGAAATCACACGATTTTTCATGAATTCAAAACCATAATAATGTGATGACTTAAGGAGTCTAACATGAGCGCATATTCACACATTCTTGTTGCTTTAGATGAATCCCCTATGGCTTATGCTGCTGTAGAACAAGCCTTAAGCTTGGCACAAGACCTAAAAAGTCAAGTCACTATCATGAGCGTGATTGCAATTGATCCCTTTGTTGGTGTCGATTTTTATAAAGTTGCCCCAGCAATTACGGACTACTTTATGCAAGCAGAAAAGAATGCCAAAGAGCGCCTAGAAGATGTAAAACAATCTTTTGTTCGTGATGGCCTCAGTGTGAATATCAAACTTATTCATGGGGTATCTCCTTCACAAGGTATTATTCAAGTGGCTGATGAAGTCAATGCAGACTTAATTATTATGGGGTCTCATGGTCGCAGAGGTATTCAAAAAGTTATGCTCGGCAGTGTGGCTCAAAATGTTCTGACCCAATCACCAATTCCTGTACTAATTGTCAAAGTCTAAATTCAAGCAAAAAATATAATTAAAAAAAGCCCAATCCTTTTCGATTGGGCTTTTTACATCTAAATAACAGCATAAAATTTAAAGCTTTACTCGTGCCAATGTAGAAAATGCTTTTTTAGAATCTAGTGACTTACAATAATCCTATCCCGCAGATTAATTTATTGCGATTCATTTCAATCAAAGTTTTATTCATTTTTTGACCAAACTACAATTTATTCATTGCTTTTAATAACAACGGTATTGGCCATTTTGTCATGCCAACCTTGTTTCTTTTGATCAAATGCAACCCAAATACCAAGGATGAAGGGAAATAGCCCAAATAACGTATCAACGATTGTAAGGGTTTTATTTTGTCACCTGTGGTGGCATCTACAATTTTAAGCCCCAAAAGGATTTTCCCAGGCGATGCCGACCAAATGTGCCAGACCAATAAAGTTAAAATAAAAGGTAAAATATAATTAATCGTGACATCAAACCATAATACGGATAATTGCTCAGAACGTCCCGTATCTAAAATTAAATCCCAATCCCCTTGGTAAAACCAAAAAAGAAGAAACAACATGATAATCAATAAAATACAGGAATCGATAATACACGCGCCTGTACGGATCCAAAATCCTGCATATTGAGAAGGTTCCTGAAGCATGTGAATTATCCTTGTTTTTTGTTTTATTCACTTACTATAAAGCAGTCTATTTACAGACTAAATTGTAATTTTGTATAAAAAAATCCTTCTATTGAAGGATTTTTAATATCACTTGAAATTTGAATTAACTCATAGCTTTATGCAAATGTTGCAAAAATACTTCTGCTTCTAAGCCAGTATCAAAATGCTTTTCGAATACTGCATTTTTTTGCACGCTGTTTGGGGTGTACTCTGTTGCAACGGTAAAACCGCCACTTTGACTCTTAGAAATTCGCACTGCAATAATATGTTGGGTATTTAAATAAAAGCCATCTTCAACTTTAACTAACATAACAGCCTCAAAATTTCGCTCACACTAACTGAGTCTCATCAACTCTTTCACTTGATACATTTATTACAGTCAGACACTATAAAATGTAATGTATTTAAATAATTGTACTCCTAAAATGTGAAATACATAACACTTTTCACGTAAGTTTAATAATTTAGCATTATTAAAACAATGAATTATTCAATATACCTCATTTAAAAAAATATCATTTTTACAAGATGTTTTTTATTTCATAAGTTTAAATTTATTCTTTAAATTAACTTTATATACACAATAGACATAAAAAAACCGGATGCGAACATCCGGCTTTAAGCTAACCCTTTCACACTATACGCTTAACATACTGTTCAGAGTTTCTGATACGTTTTTAGATTTTACTTGAGGTTTTAAAGCCTCCAATTCCGCTTTTACCACCGAGCGCTGTGGTTCTGCCAAAGTGTACCAACGTGACAACGCTTGCAATAAACGTGAACCGACAATTGGGTTTTTCTCATCAAGGTACTTCGCAAGCCCAATAAAATGCTGCACGCCAAAGCTCCATGTATTTACAGGATTGGCATTCAAGCCGCCGGATACTGCGCGGATACGGTTCGGCACTTTCAAATCATAATCCGGATGCTGCGTTAATGCCTGAATAGATTCAGCTGTCGCTTTCGGATGCGCTGCCTGCACCATGAACCATTGATCCATCGACAGCGCTTCACCTTTAAAGCGTGCATAGAAATCCGCCAATGCTTCTTTGGCTTGCGGCGCATCATTCCAAACCAGCACTTTTAAAGCGCCTAAACGTTCAGACATATTTTGCGTGGTTTTAAACTGTTCAAAGGCTAAATCAAATACTGACTCATCCCCCTGACGCGCCATCATATTCAAAGCGATATTTTTCAGCGCGCGCACACCCATTGCCTGACTGAACTCTGCAGGCGCTTCTAATGTTTGATAAATATTTTTCCAAAAACCGGTAAATGACAGCGCAACAGCGGTAAGTAAAGCATTGCGCTTTTCTTGGATCATGGCTGGATTGTAGTTCTCATCAATACGGCTGCCCAAATAGCCCTCAGCCGGAACATCCAACAAGCGTGAAGCCAATAACGGATCTTTGCAGACCAATTGAGGCAGCAGCTTAGGCGAACTGATCGCATCTAAATAAATTTGCGCATCATGATCTTTCAGTAGAATGTTTTCGACCAGGCTCTGCGCCGCCTGCCATTGGTTAAAGCCATTGGTTTCATACTGCAGAAGGAATGCAAGCTCTTCATCTGAATAGTTGAATTCCAGATTTACCGGCGCGGAGAAACTACGTAGCAATGAAACAACAGGTTGTGCTTTTACGCCTGTAAATTCGATCACAGCTTCATCTTGATCAAATAAATACACACCATCTTTTACGGCGTTTTCAAACAATGCATCAGAATTTAACACCAATTGCTCGCCAGACGCTTTATTAAAGAGTGCAAGCGCCACAGGAATCGGCACTGCTTTTAAATTTGGATATTTAGGATGTGCTTTTAGGCTTTGCTTTAAGCTTAAACGGTAAGTTTGTGCAGTTGCATCGTATTCACCCTGCGCTTCTAATTTTGGTGTACCTGGTTGGTTATACCAGATCAGGAAGCTTGATAAATCTACACCCGAACCTGCAGTTAAAGCAGCTACCCAATCTTCGACAGTTACTGCTTGGCCATCATGGCGCTTGAAGTATTCATCTGTACCCGCACGGAATTTTTCTTTGCCGAGCAAAGTCGCCATCATGCGGTTAATTTCAGCGCCTTTTTCATAGACTGTTGCCGTATAAAAGTTATTAATTTCAACAAAATGGTCAGGACGTGGCGGATGTGACAGCGGGCCTGAATCTTCTGGGAATTGATGTGCTTTAAGTACAGCAACATCATCAATACGCTGTACCGCAGCTGATTGTAGGTCTTCAGAGAAAGACTGGTCACGAAAAACGGTCAAACCCTCTTTTAAGCACAATTGGAACCAGTCACGGCAAGTAATACGGTTACCTGTCCAGTTGTGGAAGTATTCATGCGCAATCACAGACTGCACACGCATAATGGCGGCATCCGTTGTATATTCTTCATCTGCCAATACACATGAAGTATTAAAAATATTCAGGCCTTTATTTTCCATTGCGCCCATATTGAAAGCGCTAGTCGCGACAATCATATAGTTATCTAAGTCATAAGGACGACCGTAGTGTTCTTCATCCCAACGCATAGAGTGCTTTAAGGCTTCCATCGCAATATGACATTTCGCGATATCTTTTTCTTCTGCATAAATTTCTAAGGCAACATTACGCCCTTCAGAAGTGACGTATGAGTCTTTTAATACAGCTAAATCACCAATAACGCAGGCAAATAAATAAGCAGGTTTTTTGGTTGGATCTTGCCATACCGTATAGTGACGACCTTCACCCGCCTCACCAGCTTCAATCAAGTTACCATTAGCCAAAAGCACAGGGAATTTTTTATCTGCCTCTACGCGTGTGGTAAATACCGACAACACATCTGGACGGTCTGGGTAAAAGGTAATTTTACGGAAACCTTCAGGCTCATTTTGGGTAACGAATAAATCACCACCCGCCAAATATAAACCTTCAAGTTGTGTATTCGATTCTGGATGAATAATGACATGCGTTTCAATTACAGCATGTTCAGGTGCATTCGCAATTGACAGTTGTTCTGTGTCGAGTTGATATTCATTTTCTGCTAAAACTTGACCATTCACTTTGATGGATTGTAGTTGCAAGTCTCGGCCTAAAAGAACAAGATCGCCTGCCGTTTGGCGTTGCATATCGAGTTTGGCGTAAACATGCGTTTTGTCATCAAAGACTTGAATATCTAGCTGAATAGAATCTACAAGGAAAGACGGCTTTTGATAATCTTTTAAATAAACAGTTTGGTCTGCTTCAACTACTGGATGTGCTGCAATATTCATATAGAGTCCTAATCCTTTATTTAAACGTCTAGACAGCTGACGATTCTTAAAATGGGCAATGCATTAGATCATACGATAAGTTTTTCTAGCTGTCTGTGCATTTCATTTGTAATGTATATGGGAATAAAGCGCACTCATTTCAATTGCTTTCGCTGAATATTTATGATGCCCGCTGTATATTTGCGCAGATTAAAAACCAAGCTCACAATACAATTGTAAGCGCAACAGCTCTTAAGCACGCTAATTAAGTTTTATCAGCGAACATACACCTAAATAACAAATTCACTAAAACTTTAGGAAAATACACACGTTATCCAGGTCAAATTTCATGCAAATCTAGTATCTAATTCTAGGCAAAATTTACTCTGATTGAAGCAAGCTCATAGCAACACCGTACATGCACCAAGCCATATCATTTTATTCTTTTCATGGTGCATCTAGATGACAAAGCTGCTGGAGTTCAGCCAGCATTTAAACTCAATCCTATAAATTCCAAAGCTTTAAAATGTTGAATTTTAAAGTATCACCCAATAAATAGTTTTTATTTTTAAACAACTTAGCAACATAATTAAAATTAATTCACGCTAAATTTCTTAATTCGTACATTTTGTGCACAGTTATTGCTTTTATCTAGCTGAACAAAGTTCACAATAAAATTTACTGAAAACAAAAAAGAGGTGCACCATGTATTTAAAAGATCACATTGTACGCGTAGAAAACGTGAAAGCACTACAAGCACTGGATGCAGCAAATATTGATCACAAAGTGATTGCTATGTTTATGAGCTGCGAAGGTATTCCCCTACAAACCTATGAAGTTAGCGCAATATTAAATAGCTATGAGCATTTAGGAGGCAAAAAAATCCCCACAAAGAAAGTCCAAGCATTGATTGATGCAAAACAACTCGGTGAGGAAGATGAATCATTACCATGCCCTGCAGCTTACTAAAAACAGTTACAGCAGTCTCTACTAACTGATCAGGAGATAAAGGATTGCCAAGATATGAAAAGTGCTAAAGGACATCTAATGCTATGACCTTAGTACGCTTAAACCACGCATACCCTGTGTAAAGCTGATTTTTATACGTCGCTTTATACAGGATTCATCCTTTATAGGCGCTTAAATTTAACCCTTAGCACCGAATGACAACGGTGTATAATCAATTCACTTTCTCTTTGATTTGATGACTTAGGTTATGACTTTAAACGTTCTACAAAAACAGCTGGATGCGAGCACAACGTGCCCACTCTGCCATGCTGCAATGTTTTGGACGGAAGCCGAACAATACGATCAAGAAATCAATTATTTTGAATGTAGTCACTGTCAGCACCAAATATTTCCAGAGCAACAACGCACATGCCACTGTGAAAAATGCTTAGCACAGCGTAAAAAGCTGATGGCGGAATCCCGATTACAGGAGCAACGTAAGCTACGCCAAAAAGATCAGCATGAATATGAACTCAGTCAATTGAGCTTTATGCAAAAGCTGTTTTTATTAGCGCTTTTAGATCACCTAGTGCAAGAACATACAACACATCACGAGTTTATTGATTGGGATCAAATCAAATACTACCCAATAACGCCAAATTATCTCTTTCAGAACTCAATTATTAAATATCTAGTGAAAGAGCAAGTATTAATCTGCAAAGACTTTGCTGCCCAAGCACAGCAGTATTACCTGAATATTCGCTTAGATGGCTACTCAGAACCAAGCCTATTTAGCATTACGCACCAATTACGGTTATGGTTTTATGAAAACCTCTCTATGGGTGTGCCATTTAAAAATGCCGAAGAAGTGAAAGATGCTCTTTACACGGTTTTGTATCAAGAAATTATTCAATTTATGCAGTTTTATTGTCGCTCGTGGGGAATCCAAATTGCGGGCAATAAAACCTTCCGTGCATTTTGTTATCAATTAATGGATGGGCTAGCAATTGGACAAATTTATTACCTAATCCAAACGGCCTTAGAATACTTGTATCAAAAAAATGCACTGCAAGCGCGTAACGAAAACTTTATTAATACCAACTTATTAAAAAAAACCTTACAGCAATATCGAGAGCGTAGCCTGACAGAAAAATGGGAAACCAGCACCCTGCCACGCCCACCCCAAATGCCATTGAGCAAAATGAGCCAAATTTTGTTTTACCGCTTTCTGGGCTATGACGAACGGATTTTTTTCCAGCCAGTATGGCGTTCTTGGAAAAAAATTGAAGCGCGCTTGAGTTTCCATTCCAACAAACGTTGCATCCACTGTGGCTCTGAAGAACTCTCTGTCGATTACGATGCCTCTGATTATGTCACGCTTTTCTGTCGCAATTGTAAACATCAAGATCACTATTTCACGCGTTAGGGACAATCAGCCCATGAACCAACTCGAAACCTTGCTTCCCTTAAACACGACTGAACATTTAAGCGACCTCAGCGCTCCCTTAATGGAGCAAGTCTGTGAAGCATGGACACAATTACAAACCCAACAGCCTTTGGTACATATTATTACCAATGGGGTTGCCAATAATTATGTTGCAAATGTGCTTTTGGCTGCAGGCGCATCGCCAGCTATGATTGATAACCCTTTCGAGGCAGAAAGTTTTGTACGAATTGCGGGTGCTTTAAATATAAATTTAGGCATGCCCACTTCTGAGCAGATGCAAGCCATGCAAATTGCGGCACAAACGGCACAACACATGGCAAAGCCTTGGGTACTTGACCCAGTTGGTTATGGACCTGCTCTGCCTTGGCGCTCAGAAATGACCAATCAGCTGATTCAATATGCACCAACTGTGATTCGAGGCAATGCTTCTGAAATTAGTGCACTTGCAGGTAATCAAGTCGAATCCAAAGGTGTAGACAGTACCTTAGACAGCGCTGAAGCTTATTTACAAGCGACATCATTACTCGAATATGCAAGTTGCATCGCCATTTCAGGTGAGTCAGATTATATTTTATCTAAAGAACTGAATGCAGTTATTCAAGTTAAAGGCGGTTCTTTCCTACAACCGAAAATTACAGCATCAGGCTGCGCATTAGGTGCATTAACAGCTGCCTATTGTGCAGTCAGTAACGCTACGGTAGGCACTGTGGCCGCACATATACATTTTGCAATTGCAGGTAAAAAAGCCTATGAACGTGCCAATACGGTTGGAAGTTTTAATGTTGCATTTTTAGATGAACTACATTGCTTAGATGCAGATAGCCTGCATCAATATCAAGACCTATACATAACAGCCTTATAAGTGAGGCTTAATACCCAAGCAATATGTATCAACGACTTGGTTTTTAATCGTGCATAAGCATACCCAGCCAGTATGCTTAACGCACCTTACGCCCAATCGCTAGGTTAAACGTCGTTTCCACAATGGTTTTTAAATCTAACTGACATACACACATCATGCCCATCCCATCAAAATAATCAGGCACATGTTGCATAAAAAATTGATGATGCGTGTCCTGTTTATTACGCAGTCGAATCAATTGCTCAGGCGTAATTTTTGGAATATCACAATAATGTGTAAATACCTCATCATCACGTTTCTCAACTTGTGATTTACGCGACATCACCATTTTTAGTACTCTCAAATGATCTGAACTCATTTTTCGTCCATTACGCGGATAAAAGTTTACCGAGCGCGAAGCAAATAGAGAATAGACTTTAGGTTGCATAAGCGTAGTGACAAACCATAATGGAACACTGGGATGACGTAAGCGATGATGAAATGCAACTCGAATTGCAGAACGTAAAGATAAATTGCGACGACGATACTGAGCTAAAAATCCAGCACGTGACATCACCACAAAAATAGGCTGGTGATCTAATTTTAATTTTAAAATGGCAATAATATTTTGCCCAACCAAAATGTTTTTGTGAAAATACTGAACCACTTGAACTGAAACGGCATCTAAGTCATATACAAATTGATATAAGTTTTCAATTTCAGTGTGTGGAAAAATTTGCTGATCAAATGCCCAAATTTGTTGAAAAAACAAATGCTTTTGCTCTACAGAGAGCTGCACAAAATCAGTCACTCGTTCTGTGATTTTCATAAGATGCACTCACTGCATTTAACTTTATAATAAAAAATATTTTTTTAATTTAAAATATATATGACTCTAATGAGTCTATTTGTCTTAAGCATAATAACTTTCACGCATAAAACTATGACCCAATATCCAGAACTTTTGGGCTATTTATACAATAGACAATCTACCCTGTACATATTGAACAAAAAACTAAATCATACCTAAGCGTATAACAAAAATCTTCATTCAAGCCCTATAAAAAAAGCTGGTAGATAACTACCAGCTTTTTAAATAAGTATGTGAAGCGTGTTTAATGACGTATTAGAACCGTTTTAATGCGATTTTCATCCATCTCAGTGACTTCAAATACAACGCCCTGATATTCAAGCTGTGTGCCAATATCGACCACACCCTGCATCTTGTCTAGAATTAAACCAGACACACTAATGTAGCCTGCATCTTCTTCAACCAAGTCCAACATGCCCAATTCAAGTTCTAACTGATAAACATCTAGCAAGCCCGAAGCACGCCATGTGTGTTCATCTAATTTAACTAAATCAAGTTGCTCGTCTGCATCAGGGAATTCCCCTGCGATTGCTTCAAAGACGTCCAGTGGAGAAACTAAGCCTTGCACATTACCAAACTCATCACTCACCATCACCAAAGAACCTTTTGAAGTTCTCAAAGTATTAATCGCATCAATCACTTTCATTTTTTCGAAAATATAAATTGGGCGGTGGCGTTTAATTAAAGCTTTGAGTTCCGTTTCGTCATCAAGTACATCCAATAAATCCTTGGCGCGCACCACACTAATGACTTTATCTAAACTACCTCGACACACAGGGAATAAACTATGTGGTACCGATAAAACCTTTTCACGAATTTGCTCTGCTGTGTCATCAAGATCGACCCACGAAATTTGGCTACGCGGTGTCATAATTGATGCAACTGAACGTTCTGCTAGGGTTAAAACCCCACCAATCATATAACGCTCTTCATCAGCAAATGCTTCTTGTGCTTGTAAGACAACACGATCATCCGTAGTTTCAACACGACCACCCATTAATTTTAAAATGGAGTCTGCAGTCCGATGACGCAAAGGAATTTTAGATGCATGTTTGGCAACATTACGTTGACCAAATTGGTTAAAAGCTTCAATCGCAATGGCTACGCCAATACCCGAATAGATATAACCTTTAGGAATATGGAAACCAAATCCTTCTGCAATTAAGCTGATACCAATTAATAGTAAGAAGCTCAAACACAAAATCACCACCGTTTGATGACGGTTCACAAATGCAGTTAAAGGTTTAGATGCCAATAACATGACTGCCATAGCGACAATCATTGCTGCCATCATAATGCGGATATCATCCACCATACCAATAGCAGTAATTACAGAGTCTAAAGAGAACACTGCATCTAACACGACAATTTGCGCGACAACTGCAGCAAAGCTCGCATAGACTACATTATTCGACACTTTGACTTCTGGCTTACCTTCAATTTTTTCGTGTAATTCAGAAACCGCTTTATACACAAGGAATAAACCACCACCCAACAGGATAAGGTCTCGCCCAGAAAAAGGATGATCAAATATATTAATGAGAGGTTCAGTCAGGGTGACTAACCAAGAAATAGCAAACAACAAGCCTAAACGCATGAACAATGCGAGCGTTAAACCAAGTACACGTGCTTTATCACGTTGTGAAGGAGGAAGTTTTTCTGCCAAAATGGCAATAAAGACTAGGTTATCAATACCTAATACAATTTCTAAAATGATTAATGTAATTAAACCAACCCATAACCCAGGATCCATAAAAAATTCCATTAGTTATTTACTCCGCAGTATTGAGTTTGGTAGGTACTAAGCAGATCTGCGCACGGCGACGGATCCATATTTGAAGCCTTTGTTACTATAGATAAATTTATTATGCACAAACTTAAGATTTTGTAATGATTTTTTTGTAATTTTTTTGAGTTAAAGCTCAAATTTCACGCAGAGTAAAAACTTACTTTATATGTGTTCAGTTACTGTAGTGTAAACAACTAAATTAAGTATGCTGGGCTAAACTGGACTTTAAATTGAAAAATTTAATACCTTAATAATTTATTACAAGCTCAATAAAACATTTAATTTATTCATATTTATTTATATCAATCGTTATAAAAATCCAATTTTATATATGTAAAATATTTTTCAAATAAATACTTAAATTAAATCATCCAAACACATATATACACATACTACAAAACTTTGTATTCAACCAATAAAACAAAGATTAATACTAATATTTAAAATATACAGTTACTTAGAAACCAACTATCACTCTGACACTATTCATGACCTATATATTATAAAATCAATATTTGTTATAGATGACGGACAGTAAAAAACTGATTTAACAGTTAAACTTAAAGCCATTTATCCGAATATTCTGGTGCATCTATCATTTGAAAAATCATTTAACTATAATCAAATGATTAAATTTCTTTTACTTGTTGTGAATTCTAAAAATATCTATTGATATTGAACACACTTTTTACTTAGAATAACGACAGATTAAATAAAATTACAAAAAATTTGACTTGGGGCATTTCATGACGAAAAAGTATTCTAAATTTTTACCAACGACTGACGACTTCAACTTAGAAAATTTCCCATATTATTGGGTAACTCAGGTTCATGCACAATATGTTCTTAATGTAGATCATGCACTTAAGAAGTATGGTGTTGATAACTCACGTCGACGTATTCTCCTTGCATTGAAGTCTAAGCCACATGCAAGCGTATCGGATTTATCTGAAATGGTGGTGTCTAAAATGTCCACCACAACCAAGATTGTCTATCGCTTAAAAGATGAAGGATTAGTAGACACTTATTCATGTGAAGATGATGCACGTATTACGCGCGTTGTACTCACTGAAAAAGGCAATCTAATGACGCAAAAGATTAATGATTTAACCAATATTGTATTGGAGCAATCATTCGAAGGCCTTACTCCCCTTCAAATTGAAAAAACCATGGAAAGCCTACGTCATATATTTAAGAACTTGTCTCGTTAAATATATCTCACTACATTCTCAAATATCAGTCGAAAAAATTTAGTTGGGGACTAATTTTTTCGACTTTTATTTTGGGTACGTGTGAACATTCAAATTCTTCTACTGGAAAGCCTTCCACAAAACTCTGGATATTCGGCGATTTCCAGTTTAACCACTCTTCTAAACGTGCATGCGGTATAACTATAACTGAACGCTTTACATCACCAGGCTCATGAAAGTCCTTCATCATAGGATGGTCTATGGCATTCATTGTGATCATTGTACTTGACCGTATAACTTCAGAACCTTGCTGACAAATATCATAGAGCGCAGCAATATAAAATGCCTGCCCGTCTTTACGACGCACACCCCAACGCTGGGGTTTATTATCGATATATTTTGATTCATAAAACTCTGCAACGGGTATAACACCAAACTTGCATTTAGAAATTGCATTGATAAAACTGGCTTTTTGTAGCAAAGTTTCATTACGTGCATTATAGGTTTTTAATGCAATTGATTTATCTTCTGCCCATTTAGGTACCATACCAAAACCCACTTTACGCCACTCTAAACCTTGTTGAGCATTAAATAAGAGTGGTAAATCGTAATTTGGATATACTTCCGCCACATACTCAAATGGAATTTCAGGTAAGTGCAATCTGTGTAATTGCTCCAACGTCAGCGGTTTAAAATTAGCACACATAGTTTCTAGACTAAAAAAACTTATTAATATAATAATAGATTCACATAAGCTTGTGCATTCTGACTAAAATCCATCAAGCTACTATTTCTTTACATTGCGATGTGTATGCATCATTTTTTATTAATTTTCTAAAGGTTCTTGAATTTTCAACATAGCACGATAGATCCGCCAATACACGACGCACGAAAAAATAGGATCAATTGCCACATCTTTGTATTCATTAATTTTTTCTAATTCTGACTCACTCCATTCTTCAGAATAATTTGTCCAAATCAATTCAATCAAAATCACAGCAACTACAAAAATGACTAAAGTTTTGAGCACAATCGGCAAATATAATGCAAAAAAGCGATTTAAAAATTGTTGCCCTTGTTCCCCACCATTGGCCTTAAATATCGCATTGGTCCAACTAATCAATAGCCCCAGATTCACCACAAAGGTTGCTAAATTTAATCGTACAGGTTGCTCAGGCGTAATGGCCACAAAAAAGAATGAAACTAATATTAAAATACTGCTCGCGATATAATAGTTTTTAAATTGACTTTGCTTAACCTGATGAGTTTTTAAATCGTGTATGAGCTGTTTTACATTCCAAAAATACATATAAAATAAGTTCCTCTATTTATTTCTATTTATACATGAAAAAAGCCTCCGAAGAGGCTTTTTTAGTCAAACAGTCTGACGATTAGTCACCTGTATAACCTTTTAACTTCAAGCGGTAAGCATGAAGTAGTGGTTCTGTATAACCTGATGGTTGCTCTGCGCCTTTGAATACCAAGTCATAAGCAGCTTGGTAAGCAAAACCGTCAAAACCTGGTGCCATTGCAGTGTATGCAGGATCATTCGCATTCTGTTCGTCTACGATTTTCGCCATACGTTGCATAACTTCTTCAACTTGCGCTTTCGTTACGATACCGTGACGTAACCAGTTCGCTACGTGTTGAGAAGAAATACGTAAAGTTGCACGGTCTTCCATTAAACCAACGTTGTTGATGTCTGGAACTTTAGAACAACCTACACCGAGGTCTACCCAACGCACTACATAACCCAAGATACCTTGAAGATTGTTTTCAAGTTCTTTGATCTTGTCTTCTTCAGACCAGTTTGTATCTGTCGCTAAAGGCGGCGTTAACAAGTCATCTAAAGAAAGCGCTTCAGTTTTGAGAAGCTCTTGCTGACGGTTTGAAACATTGCATTGGTGGTAATGGATCGCGTGAATTACAGCGCCAGATGGTGACGGAACCCATGCACAGCTTGCGCCAGCTTCTGGATGCTCAATCTTAGTTTTGTACATATCAAGCAGCATATCTGGTTTTGGCCACATGCCTTTACCAATTTGCGCTTTACCGCGTAGACCTGCTTGAAGACCGATCATTACGTTACGGTTTTCGTAAGCTGGGAACCAAATTTGCGACTTCACTTCGCCTTTACGAACGAATGGGCCTGCTTCCATAAATGTATGGATTTCATCGCCAGTACGGTCCATGAAGCCTGTGTTAATGAAGATCGTACGATCTTTTGCTTGCGCGATACAGTTCTTCAAGTTTACAGATGTACGACGTTCTTCATCCATAATACCGATTTTTAAAGTCTTCGCTGGAAGGCCTAGCGCTTGCTCTGAACGTTCAAATAGTTCAACTGCAAATGCAACTTCTTCTGGACCATGCATTTTTGGCTTCACGATGTACATAGAACCTTTACGAGAGTTCTTGTTTTCGTTTTCGCCTTTAATATCTGCAAACGTCAATAACGGTGTAATTAACGCATCCATAATGCCTTCGTAGATTTCAGCGCCATCTACAAGGATCGCAGGGTTTGTCATTAAATGACCAACGTTACGAAGAAGCATTAATGAACGGCCATGAAGTTTAGTTTCACCGCCAATTAAGTTTTTATGCGTACGGTCTTTATTAAGTGTACGTGTAATCGTTTTACCGTTCTTCTCAATAGACTCTGAAAGTGTGCCTTTCATTAAGCCTAACCAGTTACGGTAGCCTTCAACTTTCTCTTCAGCATCTACTGCTGCGATAGAGTCTTCCAAGTCTTGAATCGTTGTTACAGCAGCTTCAAGAACAAGGTCTTTTACGCCAGCAGGGTCTGCTTGACCAATTGGGCTTGTCGCATCAACTTCAACGATCACATGTAGACCATTGTTAAGCAAAACGATTTCAGTTGGCGCCGCTTCGTCACCATTAAAACCAACGAATTGTGCTTCTTTTGCTAAAGTCGTTGTAGAACCATCTTTTAAGGTTACAACTAATTTTTTAGCTTCAACTGCGTATTTTGTTACATCTGCATGTGAGCCAGTTGCAAGTGGGAAAGTTTCATTTAAGAAATTCTTAGCAAATGCAATTACTTTTTCGCCACGTACAGGGTTATAGCCCTTGCCTTTTTCTGCGCCGCCATCTTCAGAGATCACGTCGAAGCCGTAAAGTGCGTCGTATAAAGAACCCCAGCGAGCGTTCGCTGCGTTCAAGCAGTAACGAGCATTACGTACAGGTACAACCAATTGCGCACCAGCCAATAATGCGATTTCTTCGTCTACATTTTCTGTGCTGATGTTGAAATCTTCTACTTCTGGTAATAAGTAGCCAATTTCAGTTAAGAAAGCTTTGTAAGCTCCAAGTTCAAATTTGTTGTTGCGGTGCCATTCATCAATTTTAGCTTGAAGGTCGTCACGCTTAGCCAGTAGTGCTTTGTTCTTTGGGCTAAGATCGACAACGACTTGTTCGAAGTTTTTCCAATATGTATCGCTGTCTAAACCAGAACCTGGAAGCGCTTCATTTTCGATGAAATCGTAAAGTTCTTTAGCAATCGCTAACTTGCCTTTTTGAATACGTGCAGTCATTGTCTTTCCTGATATTGCTACTTTTTATAACAAGAGATTCCAGTATACCCATTTATACTTAGCTGAATAGCACTATCACATTACTAAATAGTGATCATTTTTTAGCAAGTAAATACCCTCATTTTCTTGCTTAAACATCTGATCGGCAATGCAACATCATCAGCTTGAATGCTCTTTTACAGTGTATAAAGTTTTTGTTATGCCGAAATTAGACTTAAGTGCAGACTTTTGATTTAAAAATATACAAATAGCACTAATTTAGTCATATTCAATGCTGATTAAGCCATGAAAAAGCCGAAATGTCGATAAAACACACAGTCACTTTTGAATAAAAAAAGCGCCATAAATGGCGCTTCTTCATCTTTGTTCGATCCGTGGCTTTTACACAAATAATGAACATATTCCAGCTATTTTGCTGTAAAAATACACCCTATATCTATTTCAAGTTCACCATTTTAAGTACTGACTTTTCACTAAACTGCTCACTATAATTCCATACCTGCTGGTGCACTAATTTGGCGATGTGCTGCGTTTAGATAATCATCTGACTGCATTTCTAATAAACGCGAACGTGTACGCTCGATTTCAAATGCCAGTTTCTCACCTTGATAGATATCAATAATCGAGTCTTCAGAGGTTAATAATAATTTAACACCACGGTCGTAAAACTCGTCGACCAAGTAAATAAAACGACGTGTACCTTCCGATAAATAGTCCGTCATGTGTGGCACATTACTGACCAATACGGTGTTATAGACATTGGCGATTTCAATAAAGTCAGCTGGACTACGAGGTTTTAAGCACAGTTCTGAATATTCACACCAAAGCACATCTTCTGTATGACCAATAGTTTCCACAATTCGCTTATTAATAATAATCGGCTCTTGTGACTGAGTCTGACCTTGCGTCAAAGCACTAAAACGCTTTGCCATCCAAAGTTTATTTTCATGCGTAAGTGGGGTTTTAAACAATTGTGCTTGCTTTAATACGCGCAGGCGATAATCCACACCTGCATCCACATTTAAAATCACACAATTCTTTTTAACCAGTTCAATGGTTGGAATAAAACGGTCACGGTGAATACCATTTTTATATAAACCATCTGGCGCAATATTTGATGTTGCAACCAGTGTAATACCACGTGCAAAGAGTTTTTGGAACAAATCGCTTAAGATCATGGCATCTGTCACGTTTGAAACAAAAAACTCGTCAAAACAAATGACAACGGCCTCTTTATAAATTTGGTCTGCCACTAAGTCGAGCGGGTTACGTTGCCCTGAAAGCTTATTGAGTTCACGATGTACGTGCTGCATAAAGTGGTGAAAATGCATTCGTGTTTTACGGCGAAATGGAATCGACTCATAAAATTGGTCCATGAGCCATGTTTTACCACGTCCGACACCACCCCACATATATACACCTTGTGGTGCAGTTTGGCGACGGAAACGACGAAATGCCTTTTTAGATGCTTTAAAGCGTTGAATCAGTTCTTGCCATACGCGATCTAATTCATGCACAGCTTGCGCCTGTGCTTCATCCGGTAGGAATTGGCCTGATGCCAAAACTTCAGCATATCGCTCTGCCGGTGAAATTGGGGTAAATGCTGTACTGTGCTGTGCTTGAATGTCTGACATAACTCTAAATACTATTTTGGGCTATTTTAAATTATAGCGAAGATTAAACTTGAATATATAACACTTTGGGATATACATGCTTAGGCTATTTTAAATATTGCCTTGGGCTTTGACCAAACCACCGTTTAAATGCATGATTAAACGCCGCTGGTTCTGAGTATCCCAAAAGTTCCGCAATCATTTCTATTGAATATTCATTGTATTCAATTAAGCGTAAGGCTTTATCTTTAATAATATCTTCACGGATTTGTTTATAACTACTCCCGAGTTGTTGCAACTGATGTCTTAACGTTCGCTCTGGTAAATTTAGTGCTTGTGCTGTTTCAGCCATGCTTGGCATTACACCTGTTTGAAGCTCTAAATAATCCTGCACTCGTTGTATCAGTGAAGGTACTGTTTCATCCGCATTGAGTCGGTTGAGTTCAGCAATGCACTTGGCTTCATATAAATTAAAGGTCATTGCATCAGCAGAAGGAATTTTGACATCCAACACTGACTGCTCAAACCAAAAAGACGCAAATGGCGCACCAAAGCTAACCTGCTGACCATAATAATCATGATAAACCTGTAATTGCTGTGCCTCACTAGGCAAGTCAAAGGGTAATTCAATTTGAATTTGTGGCGAAGCCAGACCCATCATTTTGTACAAATCACGAATAAATTTGTAAGTTCCTGATATTTCAGATTGTGCCAACAACAAACCTAAAGGACTATTGATATTTTGTGGCCGATAACATAAAGCTGCTTGGTGCTCACGAAAATCTAAGCCCAATTGACCCGTTAAATGTGTTAATTGCTGAAAGCGCATGCCCTGCTCAAGTACAGTTCGAATATTCGGACTAGTCACCAATAGCATTAACAAGGGGCCATAACCTGCTAAAGCATAATGCTGACCAATGAACATTCCTTGCTCTGGCGGCACATCATGCCCAATCACCTTTAACACATCCCACTCAAGGCTTGGGTGAATCACCGAAGTTGCATCGAGTGCATCAATACGCAAGCCAATGGTTTGAAGTTTCTGATCCACATCTATGCCTGCCTTACGCATGCCTTGAATTAAGTACATAAGGCTGAGAACAGATCGCTTCATAGACACCCAATAATAAACAGAGAAAGATTTAATTCATGTTTGTTTTACTATAATTTTTAAGCTTTGCAAATTGCCGTTTTGATCAATTTTCCTGTCATGACAATCATTTCTTCTATTGGAACGAATGCGGTACTCTAATACCATAAGCAAAAAAAGAGCAAAACAATATGCAATCGAGCGATATCCAAAATACGCAAAATAACCGCACGAAAGTCGCTATCATTGGCGGAGGCTTTGGTGGTATAGCTATGGCTATTCGACTTTTACAAAACAATATCAACGACTTTGTAATTTTAGAAAAAGCCACAGATTTTGGTGGGACTTGGCGTGAAAACCAATATCCTGGTGCTGCTTGTGATGTGCAATCACACATGTACTCGCTTTCATTTGCTCCTAAAAAGGATTGGTCTAAGCGCTACGCCGAAGCCCCAGAGATTTTTGCCTACATTCAAAGTTTAATTCAAGAGTTTCAACTCAAGAAGTACACTGAACTAGACTGCGAGGTACTCGGTGCACAGTACAATGAAGAACGCTGTGAGTGGCAATTAACTTTAAACAAAGAACGCCAATTGACGGCGCAATATTTGATTTTTGCCTCAGGCCCTTTACATGTACCACAAATCCCACATATCTCAGGCATAGAAAAATTTAAGGGTAAAGTCTTCCATTCTTCTCAATGGGATCACCAATACGACTTACATGGAAAAAATGTTGCCTCTATTGGTACAGGTGGTAGCGCAATACAATATATTCCTGAAATTGCCCCACAAACCAAACAACTCTATGTATTCCAACGTACCGCTGCTTGGGTCATTCCACGTGACGAACGCGAATACAACCAACTTGATCAAACTCTATTTAACAAATACGAGTGGTTTAGAAAACTACATCGCGCACGCTTATATTGGAGTAATGAGTCCCGCGTGATGCCAATTGTTAAACCTAAAATAATGAAATATGGCCAAAAACTTGCTGAAGCTTTTATTCGTTATCAAGTTAAAGACAAAACAACTGCTAGGCAATTAACGCCGAATTTTGTGATGGGCTGTAAGCGTATTTTAATTTCTAATAAATATTTCCCTACATTTAATCGACAAAATGTAGAACTCATAACAACCGCTATTCAGGAAATTACCGAAGACAGCATTATTACCAAAGATGGCCAAAAACGCCCTATTGACTGTTTAATTTATGGAACAGGCTTTATTACCGACCCACGCGTTTATATGAAATCATTTCAGTGCATTGGCCAAAATGGCTTAGCTCTCAGTGAAGCTTGGAAAGATGGTGCTGAAAGTTACTTAGGTGTGTGCACCAAAGGCTTTCCAAATTTATTTCAGTTACTCGGCCCGAACACGGTACTGGGTCATAATTCGGTTATTTTTATGATTGAAGCTCAGGTCAATTATATTTTACAAATGATCAATTTAGTGTCTAAAACCCAAAACCAAGCCATTGTGATTAAAGATCATATTCAAGACAAATTTAATGATGATGTTCAAGAGCAACTTAAAGGTACCGTTTGGCAATCTGGCTGCGTGAGCTGGTATCAACAAGATGGCGGCAAAAATTTTGCGTTGTGGCCAACCTATACATGGAAGTATTGGCTTCAAACCAAAACTCTCAATCCTGCGGACTACCTATTATTACAACAACAAAATCAAGCAGCTTAAATCTTAAGCTGTCATACTAAGCAGGTGTCCCATCACCTGCTGTTTTTGTTATGCAATCTCTTTGGTTGATTTTCCAACTGCTGTTCTGCCTATTTCTTGGCTTTGTTCTGGCACGTCGCTTACCACAAAATATTGAAAAAATTGGCTTTAAAATTCTTCCCTATTTTACCTATATTTTACTCATTGCTATTGCGATAGAATTTTCACAAACCTTACATCAGATTAATAATCCACAGCTTATTATTAGCAGTGCCGTGAGTATTGCCTTTGCAACATCGCTTGGTGCATTTGTTTGTTGCTATATACTATTTAAACTAATTGGCTATCAACCTACCCAAGGTAAAGTATCTACTGAACTTTTATTAAGTTCATTACTCAATATTAGCTATGCTTTTTTTGCACTTGCACTAGGTTATGCAGTTGCAGAACTGTTTAATTATATAAATATTCCTCTGCACATAAGTACGTGGCATTTACTGCTCGTCTTTATGTTTTTAATTGGCTTAGATTTAGCCTATTCACCACTCGATCGCTCTTGGCTTAATTGGAAAATACTGCTTGTGCCATTAGCCTGCATTATTGGCTCAGTTATTGGTGCGGTGGCTATTTCATACTTCCTGACCGAGCTACATCTTAAAGACCTCATTATGCTTTCACAAGGTTATGGTTTTTATTCAATGTCTGGCATTGTGATTACTGAATTAAGAAATGCGCAACTTGGAAGCATTGCACTGATCAATGATTTATTTAGAGAAATATTTGCGATTCTCTTTATGTATTTGATTGGATGGCGCTATCCACGCTCTGCTATTTCATCTGCTGGGGCAACCGCCATGGATGTGACCTTACCCATGGTGAAACAAGCTTGCGGTAATGATTTTATTCCACATGCAATGGTCAGTGGTTTTGTACTTTCTGTTTTAGCACCCATTGCTGTTAGCGTACTGGCTGCGCTTTAATTGACTTAGCAATTTAAATGATAAGCCCTTATTTTCCAATAGGGCTTATCCAAACATTACAGTAAACGAGCTAATGAACAAATCAATTAGATGTTCAAATCAATACCACTAATCAAATCACCAACAATATCCACTGCTCCCTTTGCGATTTCAATAACATCAATACTTGAAGTCCAATCAGCAGAATCAGATTGCTTCTGTTCTTGCTCTAATTGCTCATTGTCCTGAACTTCAATATTTTGCAACCCGTCTAATGCGGGCTTATTTTTAGGGATTGTCATATCGCCAATTCACTATTTTAAGAATGAAAAGACCAATGTATAAAAAAAGCCCTTCTTATGAAAGGCCTTTTAGCATTCTAGATCAAATAACATAATTACCAAGTGAGGTAATTATCGAATGCAAAAATTATAGTGTTGCTAAAATATCTTTTAATGTTTGACGTGGATTTTCAGATTTTGTAATCGGGCGACCAATCACCAAATGCGTAGAACCATCTAGCATTGCTTGCTTTGGTGTCACAATACGCTTTTGATCATCTGCATTTGAGCCTTCAGGACGGATACCTGGGGTTACTAAAGCAAAATCTTTCCCTAGACTTTCACGTAGCATTTTCGCTTCTTGAGCCGAACATACAACACCATCTAAACCACTGTCTTTGGTCAATTTAGCCAAGCGTTTAACATGCTCAAATGGTTCAACATCCAACCCTAAATCGGCAAGGTCCTCACGCCCCATAGAGGTTAATACAGTCACAGCAATTAATTGTGTATTGTAATTACCCGCTTTTAAGCGCTCTACGCAGGTCTCCATCATCTTACGGCCACCAGATGCATGAACGTTTACCATCCATACACCCATATCTGCTGCCGCACAAACAGCCTGCGCAGTGGTATTTGGAATATCGTGAAATTTTAAATCTAGAAATACTTCAAAGCCTTTATCATGCAAAGCTTTAACAACACTTGGACCCTCGTGGGTAAATAACTCTTTACCAACTTTTACTCGACACAGCGCTGGATCTAATTGTTCAGCAATTGTTAATGCGTCATATTGGCTTTTAGCATCTAAGGCAACAATGATACTCAAGAGACTACCCTTTTTTTGATTAAGACAAAAGAAAGCACATTATAGAGGCAATCTAATTCTGCAACCAAGCTTAAAACTTAGATTATCCAACTTTATCTCGTGCTGGCTTGATATTTTTATCAAGCACTGCATTTATCAACATAAAAAAAGCGCCCTAATGGATACTTAGAGCGCTCTAAAAATTTTATTAAGTCTGTTTCTTTAATCCGATTGGCTAAACAACTGTTTTAACTCAACCAGCGAGATTATAACGGGCTTGACGGTCGATCATCTGGATGAATATCCATCACAGTTTTTTCATGCCGTGTCACTGATGCAGCTTCCGCCGCAGCCAATTGTGCCGTTTGAATCTGTTCTTTACGTAGGCGATCTATGTCTTTACGTAGGCGTTTAATTTCCCAACTGTTTTGGAATACCCGGAAGATTTGAACTCCAAGTAATAATCCAAGAACAATACCCAATGCTAAAGTCAACAATAAGAGTAGACCTAAACGCATTGCTGGAACTTGTGTAAACAGAAGATCTACACTTAGTTCTGTACTATTCTGTAGTACCAGGAATAAAGAATATCCGAACAGCAGAATTAATAAAATAGCCAAGACATAACGCATAAACACCCCCGGATAGAATTATTTGTTTGCGGATTCGTTTACCGCATCACGTAAAGCCTTACCAGGTTTGAAGTGCGGAACAGCTTTTGCTGCAACCTCAACCGATCTACCCGTTTTTGGGTTACGACCTACACGTGGTTCACGATGATGCAATGCAAAACTGCCAAAGCCACGAATTTCAATACGATTGTCAGTTGATAAAGCTTCAATCATCTGATCAATCATAATTTTAACGGCCTCTTCAACCAGCGGTTCTGCTAAGTGCGGGTTTTTAAGAGAAATACGCTCTATTAAGTCAGACTTATTAAGTGCTTCCGTAGTCATCTGCGACCTCTTTAATTATCAAGCTACTTGGGAATCTATAGGCTGATAATAACCTGTTTAAATACAAAACGGTAGCGCAATAATTGATTACTACGCTACCGTTTACAGTAATTGTATAAAAAGTATGAGTTAATTTACATCAACTATACAATTCAAGCACTTACTTAGTTGCCCATTTGAGCTTTGATCAAATCACCAATAGTCTTAGGACCATTGTCTTGACCGTTAGCAGCTGTTTTCAAGTTAGCAACTGCTTCTTTTTCTTCAGCTTCGTCTTTCGCTTTGATAGACAAGTTGATAGAACGAGATTTACGATCTACGTTGATGATTTTAGCTTCAACTTCTTGACCAACTTCAAGGAACTTAGTTGCATCTTCAACGCGGTCACGGTTGATTTCAGATGCTTTAAGAGTCGCTTCAACTTCGTCAGCTAACTTAACAGTTGCGCCACGAGCGTCAACAGCAGTTACAGTACCTTTAACAAGCGCACCGCGTTCGTTAGCAGCTAAGAAATCGTTGAATGGATCGCTGTTCATTTGTTTGATGCCAAGGCTGATACGGTTGCCTTCAGCGTCTACTGAAAGGATAACCGCTTCAACTGTGTCACCTTTCTTGTAACGACGGATAGCTTCTTCGCCTTGTTCGTTCCAAGAAATGTCAGACAAGTGAACTAGACCATCGATACCGCCTGGTAAACCGATGAAGATACCGAAGTCAGTGATTGACTTGATAGTACCAGATACTTTTTCGCCTTTGTCGTGGTTTTTAGCAAACTCTTCCCATGGGTTAGCACGAGTTTGTTTGATACCAAGAGAAATACGACGACGTTCTTCGTCAACTTCAAGAACCATAACGTCAACTTCGTCACCAATCTGAACAACTTTAGATGGGTGGATGTTTTTGTTAGTGTGGTCCATTTCAGAAACGTGTACTAGACCTTCAACGCCTTCAGCGATTTCTGCGAAACAGCCGTAGTCAGTAAGGTTAGTTACGCGTGCTTTAACGATTGAACCTTTAGGGTAACGGCTCATGATCGCTAACCATGGATCTTCGCCTAATTGTTTAAGGCCTAAAGATACGCGGTTACGTTCGCGGTCGAATTTAAGTACTTTAACAGTAACTTCTTGACCAACTTCAACAACTTCTGAAGGGTGCTTGATGCGTTTCCAAGCCATATCAGTGATGTGAAGAAGACCGTCGATACCGCCAAGGTCAACGAATGCGCCGTAGTCAGTAAGGTTCTTGATAGTACCAGTAACTGTTTGACCTTCTTCAAGCTGAGCAAGAAGAGCTTCACGGTCAGCTGAAGATTCAGCTTCCATAACAGCACGACGAGAAACAACAACGTTGTTACGTTTAGCGTCAAGTTTGATTACTTTGAATTCTAACTCTTTGCCTTCCAAGTGAGTAGTATCACGGATAGGACGAGTGTCAACTAAAGAACCAGGAAGGAACGCACGAACTGGACCGATGTCAACAGTGAAACCGCCTTTAACCTTACCAGAAATAACACCAGTAACGATTTCGCCGTCTTCAAAGATTTTTTCAAGTTTAGTCCAAGTTTCAGCGCGTTTAGCTTTTTCGCGTGAAAGAACTGTTTGACCCATACCGTTGTCAAGCGCTTCAACAACAACATCAACAGTGTCGCCAACTTGAACTTCAAGTTCGCGTTGTTCATTTAAGAACTCAGCACGGTCAACAACGCCTTCAGATTTAAGGCCAGTGTCAACTGTTACCCAGTCAGAGTCGATGCTTACTACAACGCCTTGGATGACAGCACCCTTTTCAACGTTGAGGTTTAATTCGCTTTCTTCAAAGAGGGCTGCAAAAGATTCGGTCATGATATTTCCGATAAGTCAGCGGTCTTGGATCAGACAAGGCCGGTTTAATTAAGCGTCTACATAGTCCATATTGAACTGATCAAGCTATGCTTCTGCTGAAAAATTCTTTAATTTGTTAATTGTTGATCGACATAATTTGTCATCAACTTGAATACATCATCAATGCTTAAATTAGAGCTATCGATAATATACGCATCCGAAGCAGGCTTGAGTGGCGCGACTGTGCGCTCCATATCTCGTTTATCGCGAGCTTCGATATTAACTAAAATGTCGTTTATTTTAGCATCCAGCCCCATCCCCTGCAACTGCTTTACACGACGCTGTGCACGAGATTCAGCCGATGCCGTCAAATATATCTTGGCTTGCGCCTCTGGAAAAATTGAAGTGGCCATATCACGACCATCAGCAACCAAACCAGGCGCTTGAGCAAATGCATGTTGACGTGCCAATAAAGCAGCTCTAAGTGCAGGAATTGCTGCAACTTTTGAAGCATACTCTCCCACGCGTTCAGTACGAATCTGTTGTGTTACATCAACTGATTCTAGTAATACCGTCATGCCAGTTTGAGTTGTAACAAACTGTATGTCTAAATTTGTTGCAATTTGGGTACAGGCTTCAAGTTCTGTATCTAACTTTTCAAGCAAGCCTTTATTAAACAATGACAGCCCCAGCAATCGATACAGCGCACCTGAATCCAATAAATGATATTGGTAATGCGACGCCAGTTTTGCCGCTAATGTGCCTTTACCCGAACCACTTGGCCCATCAATCGTAATAATATTTACTGTCATTGCCTTTTCCGCCATTCCCTATACAGTTTTTGCGAGTTTAGAAAAACCAAGTTTAATCGCTGATTTAAGCTGTGCAAGGATTAATTTACTGACAAAAGGTGCACGTGCTTGTAATTCAATCGTATAAGTCACTAAAGTTTTCTCACCATCAACGCGCTGAAATTGAATCACGCCCAAATGATGCTTCACCAATGGGTTTTTAATAATTTTATATTCAATACGTGAATTCGGCTCAAGCAGTGTAATTTGCTCTTGGAGTGGCTTAACTGGGCCAAACCCCATACGACGCACAGACCCAACTCCATCCGGACGCTCAGGATCTGCTGAATCTTTCACACGCACAACCTGCACTGGCGCAAAAGCCACGTTATAAGTTGCATGTTTAGACAATAGTTCAAATACCTGTTCTACTGGCGCATTAAATTCTTTTTGTATGGTAATAGAGTTCATAGTAGATCCTAAAAGTTATTGTGCTGTTTTATGAAATAGAAATAGCAAATATCATACGCTTTAGCCTTGATCATTTAAGGCCTTTTCTTGTAATTTTTGCTGTCTTTTCTGCTCACGACGCATTTTAAAAAACAGGCTGAGTTGCTCTGAACATTCGCTATGCAAAACACTCTGCTCAAATGCAAAGACATGATTGTAGTAACCCGTTTCAAAGAGTTTACGCGCACTAACCAATGAACCTGCTTTCGGCTCTGTCGCACCATACACCACACGTTGCACACGGGCATGAACTAAAGCACCCACACACATCGTACAAGGCTCAAGTGTGACGTATAGCGTCGCGTCATCTGGTAAACGGTAATTTTTAATCTGTTCACACGCTTGGCGAATTGCTTGTATTTCAGCATGTGCTGTCGGATCGTTTAAACCAATAGGTGCATTAAAGCCAAAACCAATCACTTGGTTTTGGCTCACAATAATCGCACCGACTGGAATCTCACCTTGTTTTGCAGCAGATGCAGCCTGATCAATCGCCAACTGCATCCAATATTCATCACTATAAAGTTCAAACTCAGTCATGCGAAATTAAATAACACCATAGTGTTTTAATAAAGCATTCCAGCTTTCATTTGATGTCACTGGAGGTTGATCTGCCAAAATCCCCTTTAATGACATATCTGCACCTTGCTTCCACTCAGGAGAAAGGTCTTTATCTACCAAGCGTGCACGCACACCCTCAACAAAGTCTGGGTGATTAATCTTCCAGTTTGAAATTTCAGTTTCAAGTTCAAACACTTCATTCCACGAATGAATTTGCTTACCCCATTGCCATAGCAACCAGCTCAATGCTGCTGTTGTTGGTGAACCTTTTTGCAAGTTTTCGCTGGCTTGACGCAACCAGTCACTTCGCGCATCACTCAAACCAACAATAGCTTCATAGTCATGCTCAAAATTCACACCACGACATACACTCTGAATCACATCAAGCGAGTTTTGAAGTGGACCTGGGCCGACTGGACGGTGCATGCTATTCAAAGTGTCATCAATTGCACGGAAATCGCCAGCTGGATAATGGCCCCAATCAATATTAATGACTTTATCAAGTACATTATCACGTTGTGCATCACAGATATGTGTTGCCCAACCAATACCATACGCACCTGCAGCAGTCATAATTGAACCAGTTAAACCTGTAAATAGGCCTATAGCACCACGGTCTGCTAAGAAGCGAGTTGCCCCCACATCTGGATATAAACCGATATTGATTTCAGGCATCGCCAAACGAGAATATGGTGTCACCAAGCGGAAAGGTGCCGCCATGAACAAGCCCAAGCCCCCACCCATGACATAACCTTCACCCCATACCAAAACGGGTTTAGCATAGTTATGCAATAACAAATCTAAAGCATATTCTTGTTCAAAAAACTTATTCGCAGTTGCTACTTCATCATTAATGACCAATTGACGTAGTTTGCGTACATCGCCACCTGCACAAAACGCTTTTGGTGTGGTTGAATCAAACCAAATCGCTTTCACACTACTATCACCATGGAAGTCTTCAAAAACTTCAAGCAAAGCAGTCACAATGGATTCATCTAATGCATGTAAAGATTTCGGACGGTTCAGGCGAACAATGCGCCAACCGTTTTTCGCTTCTTCTACAATTAAATCCGGATGGTAGTTTTTTGAAACGGGAGAATATGTCATGCGTCCAGCTGCCAATCAATAGGCTCAATGCCATGTTGTTTAAGATAATTATTAGATTTTGAGAACACTTTACAACCAAAAAAACCACCGCGGTTTGCAGCCAATGGTGATGGATGCGCGGCTTTTAACACCAAATGTTTATTTTGATCGATACGTTGTCCTTTTCGTTGTGCATACGCTCCCCAAAGAATAAAGACAACATGTTCACGCTGTTCATTCAATACATCAATTACATGATCTGTGAAATCCTCCCAGCCACGTTTTTGATGTGATGTTGGTTGACCAGCTTCTACAGTTAACACACTATTCAGCAATAACACACCTTGTTCTGCCCAACGTGTCAGGTCCCCGTGCTTAGGTACTGTAATTCCTAAGTCACTTTGCAACTCATGGTAAATATTGCGCAAAGACGGCGGTAAAGGTACGCCTTTTTGCACAGAAAAACTTAAACCATGTGCTTGATTTGGACCGTGATATGGATCTTGCCCTAAAATAACCACTTTGACATTTGCCAAAGGTGTCGTATTTAGCGCATTAAAGATCAATGCATTTGGCGGATAAACCACTTTATCTGCTTTAATTTCTTGCACAAGAAAGTCTTTTAGCTCATCCATTTTTGGGCTAAGCAAAAACTCACTCAGTCCATATTTCCAGCCCGCATCAAGCTGAACTTTGTTTAGTTTCGCTTGTTGCTCTTCTGTAAAAGACATACTTGCTACCCAATCCTTTTTACTTTATATCATTACTGTGCTGCATTAGAGTTTAACTTGTAACTCTACCTGAGGGTTTTGAAATTTCAGACCTTTTTTCAGTTGTTCGAACATCTGTGGATTTGACCATTCTGCTTGAATTTGCTCAGAAAATACAATTTGCTCTAAATCCAAAACACCCATTTGTTCATTTTGAATATCTTCTAAAAAGCTTTGTGCATAGCCAGTATCTGTTTCATGCACAATGACAGAGTAAACTTCAACATCACCTTCACCATTTTGTGTTTCTGTCGATGCTAAAACTTGTTGTGCCAAATAAAAGAAAATACGCGAAAACTGTTCAGCTGACGGTGATACTGGTAATGATACCCAACGCGCACTAAATGTTTCACATGCTTGAATATATTCTTGACTGTCTTGATTCCAATAGCAAATCGCATGATCAAAACTATCATACAAGTCTTTGATCACACCTTTGAGCAAACCAAAATCGTAGACCATTTGCCCATGATCAAGTTTCGATGCTTTCAAAAGCAACTCTACTTTATAACTATGCCCATGAATGGAACGTTTACAACGATCTGATGTGCAATTACGCACAATATGCGCATTTTCAAACTTAAATAACTTACGAATTATCATGTGCCGTAATGCAATTAAAAATCTCTAGATGACCTATAATTATAAAGCAAAAGTAAATGTTTGAGCATTAATTTTACTGTTCACTATGATTGACAAAATGCATCAGCCACACAAAGATTTTTTGACTAAAATGGCGCCATGCTCCGATAAGCCACATAGACATCTTTATCTTTTCTGATCATTTGCGAGCTAAACTGGCGTTTTCTCCCACCTAGTTCAACCTGAATTTTGGCTTTAAAACATTCAGACTGAACACCAAGCAAGGTATTCACTGCAGATTGTTTTTCTTCTGATACCTCTGAAAATGGTGCTAAAGCCCATAAATCCGAAACACTTTCAAAATGTTTTAAATTGGCTTGCTGTTGCTCGACAGCCTGCTTTACCGCATTCACATCAAGCTTTTCATCCAAACTTGCCAATAAAAATGCCGACGCAGTATTTATATTCACTTTACTATCGTGACTTGGAATGGCTGTTACATAAGGTGCAATTAATTGATCTTTGCCTGCCTCAAAACCCCGAATTTGTTTTAATTCTGCCACGTCATGAAATTTAGCATTGGGTGGCAATGACGCATTTGCCATGCCTTGATAATAACTCGCTTCTGCACCCATTGAACCTAGAGGTTGATCATCCGAATCTTGCCAGTCAATAACCGCTTCACTCAATTGAGCAGGGAGACCCACTTGCACCAAAATCCGTTCAAACCAAGCTTTGGCATTTTCATTGACCTGACCTTCGTTATTCACCAAGCTATTGAGATTAAACTTACCTGATTCATCTTCTAAAACACCAGCCACTGAACCATCTTCAACTGGAAAAGCAGGCATAGGTTTAGCCCAGTTTTCTTGTAAGTGATCGACTTGTCCTGCATTTTCAGCATCGTCTTTTAAAAGTTCGGCAAAAAATGCTTCTGCACTTTTTGCATACAATAAAGACTGATTTTGACGCATCAAATAAGACGTGCTTTCTGCTGTATTGGCCTGTTGCTTGGCAATTCCTGCTGCTAAAATTGTCGCCAAGGCCACCATCACCAAAATGGTCAACAAGGCAACACCTTTTTGAGTTCCAACCTTAATGTGCATTAAGATGACACTCCTTGGTTACCATCTGGCGTGCTAACAGTTTTTTTCTCTTCTAAAAAGTCCGTATTGAGTAAACTAAAAATCCACTCATAACTTACACCATTTACTGTTAAGTTCAACTTAAGCCCGCGCGGTAAGCGTTGCTTTTCCGCATCACTACTTAAGTTGCCCACTGAATCTGGCCAAGTGGTGAGCTCATTGGGGTTTAATACTGTAATTTGATATTGCTCTACGCCATTGAGCAAAACACTACTGTCTGGCTGATCACGCCCAGATTGATTAATATTTGGATATTTTAAACGGTATAATTTCTGCTCATCTTGACGATAAACATATTCTACCCGCTCATCCGCAGCCACACCTTGATTAAGTGGGTCGGTTACCCCTGTTTTACTAAACGCCAATTTGTTATTTTGCAAAGTTAACGCTGCCTGCACCTGTCCAGCAATATTTGCAGTCAATGGCACAGCTTGCATTGTATCTCTTAATATTTGTTTGTAACTTTCTTGTAATTGTCCCAATTTGCTTTCATGCATTGCATTTTGAGTTTTGACTTTTGCAATATAATCAAACACTTTCCAACCCAGCGCAGACAATACCGCAAAAATTGCGATTGCAACCAACAACTCCACCAAGGTAAAACCCCATGCTTTTTTTAGTTTCATGAGCTTTTAATCCGATGATTAAAGAAAAGTAAGTTGGTCACACCTGATTCTACTTGCTCAGTTTCTGCATTTACTAAGCTCACATGCACATCAACACGTTGTACATTTGGGCTAATGGTGGATTGAGCGCTTTTATCAATTTGCCACGTTTCACCCTGCTGCGTCACTTGTTTAGACGATGTACCACTCATCCACTCTTGATTGATTTCCATCATGGCAATTTCATTCAGCGCAGTGAATTGTGCTTTGGTTCTTAAAACAGCATTTGATGTGGCTTGCGTGTATTGTCGTGCAACATTAGTCAAAGCAATCGCAGCGACTGAAAATATTGCCAGCGCCACCATTACTTCCAACAAAGTAAACCCTTTAGCTTTCATCAACTATTTTACCTAAATGGTCTATTTCTATTTCTGAACCAATCGGTTGGTCATTTAAATAAAATTGCACTCTTACTGGTTTAGCCTCGCCATTACCCAACCAAATTAACTTAGGTGCGCTATGCTTTAATAATTCAGAATTATTTGCATTACGATAGGCATGATCTAAAGCTTGAATACTTAATGACACATGATCCGGCAAAATGCGCGGCTCAAACTCCGAATAGGTTTTCCATTGATTATTTTGATTGTAAGACCCACTCGTTTGCTGAGTAGGTAAATATTCGACAACATTATACTGAAAATTAGCCACATCTGTTGCAGATTGCGGGTTTAAAGCCAATATCCGCGATTGATCATTGGCAACTCTTAACATCTTCTGCATATCCATGAGAAAGACTTCTCTAGCTTGCATGGCTTTACGCTGATCTGTACCACCAATATTCATTAAAATAATGGAGGCTAAGATACCCATCACCACAATGACGACCATCACCTCAACTAAAGTAAAACCCTTGATGGATGATCGTCTTGGTGAGTTCATAGCATGCCTTTACGCAAATTGTGGAACAGCATGCGTCAGCTTAGGCAGTGCTAAAGCTTGATCAATGTAAGCAACCCTTAACGTATCTCTTGAACCTAGATAACGCTGATAGAAACTTGAGTTCAAAATTGCAGCAGCACCATGCGTAAGCGACCAAATTGAAGCCAAATAATCACGTACAACCATTTTACTTTCAATTAATGCTAAATAGCTTTCTGTCATTCGAATAATTAAGCGTAGACGTTGCTTACGAACTTGATAAAGCTCATTAAACAAATGCTGGATACCCACACCAGTTGTAGATAAACGCTCTTCAATTTGATGAAACAGCACAGTTCTTTCAGGATGATGTAAATGATGTAGCATAAAGAAAGCTAAATGCTCAGGGAATTGTTTATCTGCATCCTTGATCATTTCAAGCAACATGCGCTCATTACGAATAATGAGCAACATATATAATTCATCTTTACTTTGAAAGTGTTTATATAGAGTGCCTTTTGCTAAATCCAGCTCTGCCGCCAATGCATCTAGCGTCATCCCTGCTTCACCATTTTCAAGCAGCAATTGCTCTGCAACTTGAAAAATTAACGCTTCTCTTGCTCTGAATTGAGCTTGACGATCCATCTTCACCCTATTAACTCTCTTATACGCTATATCATTCAATTTTTTACTTTTGCTTGAGGAGATTCTCAAAATTTTGCATCGTTATACGCGCAATCTCTTCAACGGGTTTATCATATACTTCACTTAATGCTTTGGCTACATAAGGCACATACTTTGGTTCATTAGACTTTCCTCTATAGGGCATAGGCGCCAAATAAGGACTGTCTGTTTCAATCAACACGCGATTGAGTGGAACTTGCTTAGCGACATCACGCAGATCTTGCGCATTTTTAAATGAAACGATGCCTGAAAACGATACATAATAACCGCAATCCAATACTGCTTTTGCAGTTTCCCAGTCTTCTGTGAAGCAATGCAAAATACCATGTGTCGATTTTTCAGCACGAATGATATCCACAGTATCGTGTTTAGCTGCACGAGTATGCACAACCACAGGCTTGTTCACTGCTTGCGAAGCATGAATATGGCGAGCAAAACATTCTTTTTGCTCTGTAACGAAGTCCGTACTGTGATAATAGTCAAGACCAGTTTCACCCAAAGCCCAAACTTTTTCGGGTTGTGCAAGTTCAATTAAATACTCTGTCGTCGCACGCGCCATGGTTTGAGCATCTTCGCATGGATGCACACCTACGGTATAACCCACATCTGCATGTCGGGCTGCAATTTTAGCCAGCTCAATGTGATCGTCCAAATCAACTGATATACTCATAAATTTTGAAACACCCGCTTCGCGGGCTTGCGCCAATGCCAAATCCAAATCCCCACCATAAGGGCTTAAATCCAACATAATCAAATGGCAATGAGTATCTACAAACACAATGAAACCTATTCGCTAAAATTCAAATTCTACATAGTGTAACTTCTACGCCCTTCAGTTTTAAGCCCTGTAAGTAATCGTTCTGTTTCAGAACGGAAGTAAACGCCTTTTTCACCGCTCAATTGAATCCCAAAACCTTGAGGTTTCACCCCATTTTGTTTATGGGAAATCCAGATCACCTTACCTGTTAAGGGTACTTTTTGTGTTTGCTCAGGCAATGTCGCCAAAATAAAAACTTCCTCACCCATTTTAACTGGCTGATTTGACGGCACAAATAAACCACCACCAGAAACATAAGGCATATAACATGCAAAAAGTGTATCTACATCTGGGATATTCGCCTGAATAATTCCGCCCATACGTGGCTGCATCCTTTTCCCCTTTTTATATATTCATTAATTTGATGCACAGCTGATCGAGCACAAGATTGGTTTGTACATTTTGCTCAATAAACCGCTTAGATTGCTGAAAATCAGCATAAATACCAAACAACGCTTCTAAAGAATACTGCGCTGGTAAATCACTATAATTCAAATCAATATTTTTAATTGATTGATTTAGCTTGACACAAATTATATCGGACAACAAGTATTCAAACATTTGACTAAAATCACTAAAACTTAGTGCTTTGTTCCATTTGGTCGCAATTGCCATCGGCATATTTTTCTGTTTGATCAGTTTTTGCCAATCATCAACGAAGTCTTGTCTTAATGTTAGCCATTCTGCCTCAGCCAAATTCACAGCGCGCAATGGCATTTGATCAGACAAATTCATCAATAATTCATGACTAAATCTATCCGTAGCAATCTTTTCTTGTAAAAACTGCTCCGACTGCGATGGGCTTATTCGATCAAGCGCAAAGTGCTGTAAACGACTACGAATCGTTGCTGGCAATTTTAAGTAATGATCTGCCAACAGAATAATAACAATACGCTCACCAGGCTCTTCTAAGGTCTTGAGTAAAGCATTAGAAGAAGCAGTATTTAATGCTTCTGCTGGTTCAATAACAATGACACGCCAACCGTCCACCGTTTGTTGCACAAAAGGTAAAAGATCTCGAATTTTTTCAATTTTAATCTTGGCGTTTTGCTTTTTATTGTCTTCATCTGTACTAATGTGCACATAATTTGGATGTGTATCAGACTTTAGCCACTGACAACTACCACACTCACCACATGCATAGCGATGGCTATCACGATTTTGACAAAGCACCCAAGCAACAAATGACTGTGCAAATGTTTCTTTTCCACAGCCATTTTTGCCATAAAACAGTAAACCGTGCCCAATTTGTGGAAAACGACTGGTTAAGGTGTGCCAGACATTTTCCTGCCAAGGGTATACAGGTGCTTTTACATCATTTTGCATGGATAATTATCCTTATTCAAAATGTGCTACATCCATTTGGTTTAAGCGATCCAAATCTTCTTGAGTATCGACACCCGGTGGCAAATTCGCTTCTGCTACAGCTATCGCAATACGATGTCCATTTTCAAGAACACGTAATTGTTCTAAGCTTTCCAGCTTTTCTAACACGCCCATATCCCAGCTCACGTACTCTTGTAAAAGTTTAACGCGATATGCATATAGTCCTAGATGACGATAAGCTTGATCATGTAATTTTTGCTCTGCAAGCTTCGCACCATCTCGATCATAAGGAATGGTTGCACGGCTAAAATATAATGCTTGGTGATGTTTTGACATAACCACCTTCACAATACTATCACGCTTAAATTCATCTAAATGATGAATAGGCTCACACAGTGTAGACATTGAGCAGGCAGGCTGTTGCTCTAATAATTGAGCGACTTGTTTAACCAATAGCGCTGGAAGCAATGGTTCATCGCCTTGCACATTGACAATAATATCGTTTTCATCCCAACCTTTTAAACGCGCAACTTCGCTCAAACGATCTGTACCTGAAGGATGATCTGCCGAGGTCAACACAACATCAATACCTTCTGCACGACATACTGCTGCAATACGCTCATCATCTGTTGCTACACATAAGTCATCAAAGCCTTCTACTTTTTTAGCCTGATCTACAACGCGTAAAATCATAGGACGACCATGAATTTCCAACAACGGCTTACCTGGTAAACGAGAACTCGAAAAACGCGCTGGGATGACGATATGTTTCATAAAATACTGCCTTCAGGAAGAGTAATGCCCAATTGACTCAATTGCTGATGCAAGGTGCGATAGCAATCTGCTGAAAGTACAGCATCTACAGGAACAACCCAAATCTCACGTTGTATATTTGGGTGTTGTTTGAGTAAGGGTAAAATTTTAACTGCATCTTTTTCAGTGGTGATAATTGGATAATTATCTTCAAACTGTAAATCTGCAAGTTCGTATTCATAATGATCTGGAAATTCATGGCATTGGAACTGGTGAATGCCCATATTTTCCAAAGTTGTATAAAAACGTTGTGGAAAACCAATGCCAACCACAGCATAAAATGCTTGATGTGGATTAAACACTTGCTCAGTCGTGCTATTAAGCAGATAAGGCTCTGACGCCTCTAAGTGCATATTGAGTGGACTAATGGCATGAGATGCATGCTCAATCACCGTACCCGTATTTAAGCGACTTTTAGGTTCGCGCAAATAGCCTTCAGGTAAAATTTTTTCATTTCCCAAACCACGGTTATTATCCAGCACAATCCATTCTAACTGTCGATTGAGTGCCAAATGTTGCAAACCATCATCGCAAATAATTAAATCTAGAGGATGCTTGCTCAGCAATAGCTCAATGCTTTTTTGACGATTGGCACCCACGGCCATCGGCACACCCGTAGACTGAACAATCAAAGCAGGTTCATCACCCACTTGCTCGGCTTCTGCATTCAGATCGACATAGGCTGGAAATGGGCCTTTACCGCCATAACCACGACTAATGACACCTACACTTAGGCCTAAGCTTTGTAAGTAATTAACCAAGTGAATTAGCAATGGCGTCTTACCGCTTCCACCCACGGTAATATTACCAATCACCATAACAGGCACTGGCGCGGTATAACTTTTTTTAAGACCCGTGGCATACATTTTCTTATTCAGTAAAAATCCGCCACGATAAAGCCACGACAACGGTCGGAACACAATTAGCCACTTTGCTTGTTTATGCCAAGCATCTTGTATTAACTGTGCGACCGACATGCTTAGTGCTCCTCAAAATTACGCTGATGTAATTGGAAATATGCACCTTGTTTTGCAAGCAACTCTGCATGCGTGCCTTGCTCTACAATCAGGCCTTTATCCATCACCACAATACGATCCGCATTTTCAATCGTCGACAATCGGTGAGCAATCACAATTGTAGTACGATCTTTCATTGCAGTATCAAAGGCTTGCTGAATAAAGTACTCCGATTCATTATCTAAAGCACTGGTTGCTTCATCCAAAATCAATATTGGCGCATTTTTTAATATTGCACGAGCAATAGCAATACGTTGACGCTGACCACCAGACAAGTTTAAGCCTTGCGCGCCTAATGGCGTATCATAACCTTGTGGTAAGTTCATGATAAAGTCGTGTGCATACGCCGCTTTAGCAGCTGCAATCACTTCCTCATCACTAGCAAATCCCAACTGACCATAAGCAATATTTTCACGTACCGTACGATTGAAAAGCACCACTTGCTGATTCACCATTGAAATTTGTGACCGCAATGCATTCAGCTCAATATCATGAATATCCATTTGATCGAGCTTTAACTGACCCGAACTAATCTCTTGATATCGCAGAAGTAAGTTAACCAATGAGGTCTTACCTGCACCAGACCGCCCAACTAAAGCGACCGTTTCACCCGCATTCACTTTTAAGTTAAAGTCATGAATTGCATGATAACCATCTGAGTAGGTCAAGTTCACATTATTAAATTCAATTTCACCTGTTAAGGCTGGTGTTAATGTACCTTTATTTTCTTCTTCTGGTAGATCCAATAATTCAAATACTGAATATGCAGCAGCCATACCACGTTGAATTTTTTCGTTAATATCCGTTAAAGAACGAATTGGCTTCGCCAACATGCCCGCTGCAGTAATGTAGGCAACAAACTCACCCGCAGACGTTTCACGCAAAATCTCAGGTCTTAGGGCAATAAACATAATAATGGCCAAAGAAATAGACATGATCAACTGTACGACTGGACTATTCAGCTGTTGTACCACTACCATTTTCAAGCCACGGCGTAAGTTTTCCATTGAGCTTTCATGAAAACGTTGTTGTTCATAACTTTGCCCAGCAAAACCTTTGACCACCATATTGCCGTTTACAGTTTCTTGCACCACATGGTTTACATCACCCATCGTATCTTGTACTTGATTCGATAGTTTACGCATCCGTTTCGATGCCTTACGAATCAACAAGCCAATCAAAGGGCCAAATACCAAAATAATTAAGGTCAAACGCCAATTGGTATAAATTAAATAGCCCATTAAGGCCAGTGTAATTAAACCTTGTTGTAATAACGTTTTTAATGATTCGGTCGATGCAGCGGTTAATTGCTCGACGTTATACATAATTTTGGCAGTAATATGGCCACTCGAATTATCTAAATAATACTGCGATGGCAATCGCATAAGCTTAGCAAATACTTCTTGGCGGATATTAAAGATTAAATTACGGGAAATCACTGCCGTGAAATACCCACCCATAAATAAACCCAAACCGCGGAAGAACATCAGCACCACAACTAGCAGTGGAAACAGTGTTGTAAAGCTTTGGTCTTTATTCTGAATCGCATTAATGATTTTCTCTAGCAATTTTGCCACAGAAACTTCTGTTGCAGCATTGATCGCAAAACCAAGTACAACCAATAATGCTACGCCCCAAAATTGCTTTAAATAGCTTAACAGGCGCAGATAGACCTTAACATCTTGCTTCACTAATAACCTCGAGTTGGTACTTTGGTACTAATATTAACGTTCACGAAACCTAACTGACCAGCGACATCCATGACACGAATGACATCTTGGTGTACAGCTTTGGCATCCGCAGCAATAATAAACATTAAATCACGGCGATCATGAGAAATCTGTTTAATTGCCGTATTTAAATCTACAGTATCCTTCCCCTCTAAGGACTGCCCATTCACAGCATAGTGTCCAGTAGCGTCTACCGTCACTTCAATTTTTTGATCATAGTGCTTAGGTGGCACACCCTGCGCATCTGGCAGGGTTAAATTCATTCGACTCATTTGGTTAAATGACGTCGACAACAGCAAAAACACCAAGATAAACAATAAACAGTCAATCATTGGTGTTAGGTTGATATGAATATCTTCAACTTGACGGCGTCTGAACTTCATTTTAGACCTCAGCTTGCTTTTGGCATGTCTTGATCTTGTCGTTCAGCTACAGGTGTTGCTTTATAAAATAATGCAGCATGAAATAAGGTCGATTGTTGTTCAAGTTCGGCTGTAAATTCTTGCACCAAACGCTGAAAATAACGATGTGCGAATAATGCTGGAATTGCAATTAGCATACCCGCCGCTGTCGTAATCAAAGCCTTTGAAATACCCGGCATCATCAGTACTGGATCACTATTCGTACCTACATCAATCATTAAAAATGATTCAATAATACCCAGCACTGTACCCAACAAACCTAGTAATGGCGCTACTGCACTTAGTGTACCCAAGAAATTTACATTTTTTTCTAAAAAACCAATTTCTTGAGAAGCCACAGCTTCCATTTGAGCACTGGCATATTGCTGTGCTTGGTCTTTGCTTTCATAGCCAGCTAAAAAAATACGGCCAAGCGTACTGTCTTGTAGCGCTTGGCTTTGGCGCATAACCTTTACAACTTGATCTGCACTTTGATTTTTTTTCATTAACAATGCAGTGGGTAATACTGTCGATTTTTTCAAGCGAATAAATCGCTCAATCGTAATAGCTACGGTAAAAATCGAACAAAGTACCAAGGGTAGCATCAGCCACCCACCTGCTTTGACTAATTCCCACATTTGATTTTCCCCAATAAATCGAAATACAAAATTAATCTGCGAAGCAAATATTTAAAATACCATCCAACTCTTCGAGTGAATGATAATTAATCACCAACTTGCCTTTGCCTTGTTTGTTATGGTCGATTTTAACATCGGCACCAAAACGATCAGATAAACGTTGTGTTAATTGCTGAATATCTGAAGATGCTGCTTGTTTTTCTTTGACTTGTTTTGGCGCATTCATGTCTCGCACCAATTGTTCGGTTTGACGCACAGACAAGCTCTTTTCAATCACATGTTCAGCCACTTTAAGCTGATCTTTGGCTTTTAGCGTCAAAATTGCACGTGCATGACCCATGTCTAAAAGGCTTTGTTGCATAAAGTCTTTTACAGGCTCAGCTAAAGTTAATAAGCGTAGTAAATTACTTACTGTCGTACGTGCTTTACCCACTGTATCGGCAATTTCTTGATGGCTTAAACCAAACTCATCATGGAATCGTTGTAATGCCATCGCCTGATCAATTGGATTTAAGTCTTGACGTTGAATGTTTTCAATTAAAGCCAAAGCAATTGCAACTTGGTCCGTTAAATCGCGAACAATTGCAGGCACTTCCGTTAAACCGGCCAACTGTGCGGCACGCCAACGACGCTCACCTGCAATAATTTCATACAGGTACTTTTCATCTTCAATTGGACGAATCACAATTGGCTGCATCACACCGTGTTTTTCGATTGATGCCGCTAATTCTTGTAAGTCTTGCTCATTAATATAACGACGTGGCTGATATTCGCCACGTTTGAGTAAATGAACATCAATTTGTTTGAGCTGACCATGGTCCAAAGATTGTGCTTCGAGTTGCAACTTTTCTTTTTGAATGGAACCAAGCAACGCGTCTAGACCACGACCTTTCGCTAATCCGCGTTTTTTTACTGTCATGCTTTAATTCCTTTTTTTACTTTGCTTTTCTTTAACATTTCAGCAGCAAGGTTTAAATATGCCACTGCACCCTTCGAGCTTTTCTCAAAATAAATGACTGGCAAACCATGCGCAGGTGCTTCTGCTAAACGAATATTACGTGGAATAACCGTCTCATATAGCTTCTTGCCAAAATATTGTTCTAGTTCTGCTGAAACATCACGTGTCAAAGCATTTCGCGCATCATACATGGTGCGTAAAACACCTACAATTTGTAAGTCTGGGTTTAATGCTTGCTGAATACGATCAATCGTTTGCGTTAAATCAGCCAAACCTTCCAAAGCGTAGTATTCACATTGCATTGGAATAATCACGCCATCCACTGCAGCCAAAGCATTCACCGTAATCAAGCTTAAACTTGGCGCGCAATCGACAATAATATAATCAAATTTATCTTCAACCTCTTTTAAGGCTTCACGTAAGATAAATTCACGGCCAGGCTGCTCCGCAATTGCAAGCTCAACACCTGCTAAATCACGGTTTGCACCCAATACCTTATAACCAACTTCAGCTTTACTAATTGCTGTTTCAATCGGCATTTCGCCCAGCAATACATCAGTTACCGAATACAGCAGATCATTTTTTTGAATGCCAGAACCCATCGTCGCATTGCCTTGTGAATCCATATCCACAAGTAATACGCGTTTTTTAAGTACGGCCAATGATGCAGCCAAATTTACTGCGGTTGTAGTTTTACCGACACCACCTTTCTGGTTCGCAATCGCAATAATCTGTGCCATGGTAACCCCAAATCCTTTGAAAAAATTAAATACGTTTTAACAGCAACAAGTGACGCTGTTCATCCAAACGTGGAACTTTTAACTCAATAATTTTACAGCTAAATTGATCTTTAAAAGCTTCGACTTCTTCGCTTGGAATCAGCCCTTTCATAGAAGCAATAATGCTGTTGTCATGCATAAATGGAAGTGACGCATGAATAAAATCTGTTAATGAGGCAAAAGCACGGCTGGTAATGACATCAAATTTACCAAGCTCTTGAATGCTGTCTTCATTTTCGACACGTGTTTGTACTGCGACTACATTACTCAATTTTAAATCTGCAATAAATTGCTTTAAGAAGCGAATTTTCTTGCCATTTGAGTCAAGTAATACACATTGGCGTTCAGGCTGACACAAGGCAATAATCATACCCGGCATACCCCCACCTGTACCAATATCTAAAAGACGACCTGCAGGTAAATCTTTTAAAATACTAAGGCTATCTAGTAAATGCTTAACCAACATTTCTTTTGGATCACGAATCGCAGTCAAGTTATATGCTTTATTCCATAACACCAAAGCATCTTGGTATTTGAGTAATAAATTTAAAGCTTCATCGCTTAAGCTTAAACCTAAAGCCTGACTACCTTGCTTGAGTTCTTGAAAAAAAGTATGCATAACCAATTTACGTCTCGAAAATTTAGATGGAAGTATAACGATTTATCCTGCCTGTCACAGCAGGATGTGTCTAGCGAATATGCACTTAAACGTACATCCCTTCACGAATCTGGAGATTTAGTGCACTTAAACGCTCAGGAGTGCCTACATCTACCCAAACCGCCTGCATTTTTTCTGCAGCAATTTTTCCGTCGTGCATGGCCTGTTTTAAGAGTGGCGCCAATGGACGTTTACCCGCCTCTAGGCCATCGAACATCTTAGGATCAATCACAGCAACTCCACTATAAGTGAGTGCCTCTCCCGCATGTGCCTGCTCAAAGGTGTAAGCACGGCCAGCATCCAATGTAAAATCACCCTTTGGATGTTGCTCAGGATTTTCTACAAACACTAAATGTGCTAAATCATCATTTAGTTGCACATCTAAGAGTGATGCAAAATCAAATGTCGTCCACACATCGCCATTGACCAAAATAAATGGCTCTGTCCCTAGAAGTGCTAAGGCATTAATAATACCGCCCGCTGTTTCTAAACCTTCCAATTCACGTGTCCAACGTATATCGACACCAAATTGTGAACCATCGCCGAGAGCGCCTATCAATACATCCGCCAACCATGCCGAGTTAATTACAATTTCAGTCACACCAATAGATTTAAGTTTCTCGATATGCCAAACAATTAAAGGCTTACCCCCCACTTCCAACAATGGTTTCGGTTTATATAGCGTTAAAGGTCGCATGCGGTTGCCCAACCCAGCAGCTAAAATCATGGCTTTCATTATGCTTCAACCTCGTATTTGCCATATTTCTCTTCAAATTTTGGCAACACTTTAGCCTGAATAAACTGCATAAATGGTTGTAATTCTGCATACGGCTTACTTTCTTCGAGCAAATACCACATCACACGCGGTAAATCTTTTAAATAACCAGACTTACCATCACGCTCAAACAAGCGAACAAAAATACCCAAAATTTTAATATGGCGCTGAATTGCCATTAAATCTGCGTCTTTTTTAAATTGCTCAAAGTCACGACCTTCTTTTGCAGACACAGGAAGTAGATCATAAAATACTTTAAACCACGTATAGACACGCTCAGGATTCCATTGCACATAAGCATCTCGTGTAATCGAAATCAGATCGTAAGTATCTGCACCAATTACGGCATCTTGAAAATCAATGACACCTTGCTCTGACTCACCTTCCAATAACATCAGATTACGACTATGAAAATCACGATGCACAATAACTTGAGGCTGTGCTAAAGCAGCATTGGCTAAAATAGCAAAAGTTCGCTTAATTAAAGCACTTTCAGCTTCAGTTGGTTGGATCTTAAGTGAAGGAAGTAGCCAATCTGTAAGTAATTCCATTTCTGAAATGAGTTTTTCGTAAGCATACTCAGGGAAATGACCTTGACCCGCAATCGATTGTAATTGAATTAACTGTTTGAAACTTTGTGCATAATGCGCATCTACTGTTTCATCATTTAATTTTGTAGACAGCAATACATCACCAAAATCTTCCAACAATAAAAGACCTAAATCAAAGTCTTTCGCCACAATATGTGGTACACGTACACCATGTGCATCGAAAAATTCATCAATCGTCACAAAAGGCACACAATCTTCTTTTTCTGGAGGTGCATCCATGAGCATAAATGTTTTATTATTCAATTTGATTCGTGCATAACGACGAAAGCTAGCATCGCCTGCTAAAAAATGAGTTTCAAATTGATCTGAACCGAGTACAGATGTCATCCATGATTGTATCAATTGTTCACGTTGTGTATTCATTTGCGATTATTTCTAAAACAGGCTGAGTTTTTAAAGTGCTAAGTGTAGCCACTTATCAACTTTTTCTCTATGATGCGACAATAATTAATTGCAATTAAGCATACTTGGTTAATGAGACAAATGAAGCATCAGTTTAAATTTAATCCTTTAGCGACTGCGATCTTAACTCTACTTTGCGGTAGTTCCATCACGGGCTATGCCGCTGACCAGACTGCTTCGACTGTCACTAATGCAGAGCTTAAAAAAAGCATTACTGAAACCTACCCTGGCCAAAAGTTTTTTGAACAATACTATATAGATAAATCTGCGCCTGAAGCGCAGCAACGCCAAGGCCATCAACTGAGTTCAGCTTATTGCCAAGGTGCTTGGGTAACTCCAATTGCTTCAGACACAAAAGCAGCTTCTCCTGAAACTGCAACGTCTACAATTACTGCAGATTATGGTCATTTTGATCCAAACGGCGACTCAACTCTTGAAGGCAATGTCGTTATTGATCAAGAAGGCCGTCAAATTCGTGCTGATCAAATCAAAATTGATAAAACTAAAACCTATGCAAATGCTTCAGGCAATGTGCAAATGGCCCAATCTGGGCTACTGTCACAAAGTGACAATGTCGATTACAACCTCAAAACCCAACAAGGCGATTTAAATAACAGCCTTTATATTGCTGAGCAGCAACATGCTCACGGTCGTGCAGATAAAATTTCACGTACATCAACATCTACACTGGAATTGGATAACGCAACCTACACCACATGTCCACCAGATGAAAAGCCCACTTGGAAAATTCAAGCAGACCATATTAAGCTGAATCAAGAAACGGGTCGTGGTGAAACCAAAGGCACTAAACTTTATGTAAAAGACGTGCCAGTGATGGCCGTTCCATATTTCAACTTCCCAATTGATGAGCGTCGTACCACGGGTATTTTGACTCCAAGCTTTGGTTTTACCAATGATGGTGGTTTAGAGCTTGGTGTACCTGTTTATTTAAATTTAGCACCCAATTACGATGCCACTATTACACCTCGTTTCTTGGCAGACCGCGGTGCAATGCTTGAAGCTGAATTCCGTTACCTTACCCAAAACTTTGGACAAGGCTTAATTTCTGGGGGTGCATTACCATCAGATAGTGGCTACAACGATAAAGATCGAAAATTCTTACACGCTGAACACAATTGGCAAATTAACGACCAATTTAGTACGAACCTCGATTATAACTACGCCTCTGATAAAGACTATTTTGCAGATTTAAATAACAACCCAAACTCTAGAACCGACCTAAACTTACGTCGTGCTTGGGAACTGAACTACAAACACGGTATTCCTGGTTTAAAGGCTCAGCTTAAAGTCGAAGACTTCCAAACATTAGATAAAACCGTAAAAGACGAAGATCGCCCTTACGCGCGTTTACCGCAATTCTTGGTTAACTATAAAACGGGTAATCCACTCGGTTTACAATATGAGTTTAACCACGACACGGCTTACTTCAAAAAAGACATTAATGACTACAGCATTTATAACAATAATTTAAATTCGTTTGAGCCAAGCGGTACGCGTATTTATAACGACTTCTCTGTTCGTTACAACTATCGCACCCCTTTTGCATTTGTGATTCCTGAAGCAACTGTACGTAACGTCAACACCTTCTTTGATAAGAACACGATTGACTACTTACAAAGCAATGGTAACAACGCTGTACAAACCAACTCTTCAAATGAAACCAAATCTATTACCGTACCACAATTTACTTTAGATGCTGGCTTAATCTTTGAAAAGCAAGGTAAGTTCTTACAGACTTTGACACCGCGTGTGTTCTACGCATATTCACCATATCGCAATCAGGACTCACACCCAAACTTTGACTCTGCTACAGCCTCTGTAAGCTATGACCAATTATTTAGCCCATACCGCTTCTATGGTCATGACCGCTTAGAAGACAACAACTTCACATCATTAGGCTTAAGTTATAGCTTGTTTGATGATGTTGGCTTAGAACGCTTAAAAGCAAGTGTTGGTCAAAGCTTCTACTTTGAAGATCGTCGTGTCACACTCAACAACACCAGCGATGATTTTGATCGTGAACGACACACTGGCCCTGTTGTTAGCTTAACTAGCCAATTATCAGAGCGCTTTACCATCAATGCCAATAGTGCATGGATGGCAAACGGTGATAATGCCGAACGTGATATTCAAGCCTATTACACAAGTGATAAGGGTAGCCTATACAACCTAGGCTATTTTAACCGTCGTGCTATTCCAAACCGCCAAGATCACTACGATCAAGTAGTAGCGTCATTTATTCAACCTGTACACAATAACTGGCGTATTATTGGTCATGCACAATATGACTTAGACAACAGTGTTGCCCGTGAATATCTGCTTGGCGTGAACTATGAATCATGCTGTTGGGGTGTTTCTGTCTATGGTCGTTCATACTACAACGACTTAGATAACGTGAAAGATGACGGTGTTAACCCAAAACGTGCCATTATGGCTGAGTTCACCTTAAAAGGCTTAGGTGGCTTTAATAACAAACTTTCATCATTGCTTGAAAACCGTATTTTAGGTTTTAACAATATCAATCAAAATTGGACTGAACGTTAATGAAGACAACACAATTAAAACGCATTTTTAAAGCAACAACGCTCGCACTTTGTTTGAGTGCTGCAGTACCTGTTTTTGCTGCTGGCCAACCTAAAGATGAAGTTGTTGCTGTTGTCGATAATGGTGTGATTTTACGCAGTGACTTAGAGCAAAGCATTTCAGAACTCACACACCAATTACAGGCACAGAAAAAAACTGTTCCACCAGAACAATATTTACAACAACAAGCACTTGAACAGCTGATTGCGCGCCAAGCACAATTAGAACAGGTAAAGCGCTATAACATTAAACCAGATGAAAAAAGCCTTAATGAAGCTGTATTAAAGGTTGCTAAAGATTCAGGTTCTACTAGTCTTGAAGCTTTCCAACAAAAATTAGATGCCCTATCACCGAATACTTATGCAGGTCTACGCAATCGTATTGCAGAAGATTTAGCGATTAATCGCTTACGCCAACAAATTGTGACTTCACGTATTCACATTTCTGATTCGGACGTAAAAAACTTCTTAAACTCACCGCAAGGCCAAGCTGCCATTGGCAGTCAAGCGCATGTGTTACATGTTCGTATTTCTGGAACAGACCAAGCCGCTGTAGAAAAAACAGCAAATCTAGTGAAAGCCGAACTCAATAACTCCAATGATGTTAAAGCCATTAATCAAAAATTTAGTACCAATGGTGTTAAAGTTGAAGGCGCAGATATGGGTTTCCGTAGCTTATCAGACATCCCTGCTGAATTAGCTGCACGTGTGAGTACACTCCAAGAAGGCCAAACCACAGAACTGATTCCTGTACGTGATGGTACTCATGTCTTAAAGCTTATTGAACGCAAAGGCGCAGACCAAAAAGCGATTGTTTCACAATTTCAAACTCGCCACATTCTGATCCAACCTTCTGAAGTGGTTAGCCCTGAAGATGCTAAACAGCAAATTGATAGTATTTATACACGTTTAAAAAATGGGGAAGACTTTGCAGTTTTGGCAGGAACTTTCTCCAATGACCCTGGTTCTGCACGTGATGGCGGTAGCTTGGGCTGGGTAACGCCTGGTATGATGGTTCCAGAATTTGATGCAAAAATGCAATCTACGCCAAAAGGCCAAATTACTGAACCTTTCCAAACTCAATTTGGTTGGCATATTCTGCAAGTGACAGACACTCGCCAACAAGACATGACGAAAGAATACCAAGAACGCATGGCCCGCCAGATTCTTGGAGAACGTCAATTTGATGCTGAATTAGACAGCTGGTTACGTGAAACGCGTAACAATGCTTTTGTAGACATCAAAGATCCTTCTTTAGATCGTAAAAATAATCGCTCTTAATATTAGAGCAAAAAAAACCAGCACTCGATGCTGGTTTTTTTCTTAATTTTTAAAATTAAGTCATAAAAAATCCTCTCAATTGAGAGGCTTTTTTATGAAGTATCAATTAACGATTATTTTCGTCTTCTTGAGAATCTTCAAATTTTGATTCGCCATCAAAGCCAGCAGATTGACCACCGAAGCCACCTTGACCACCGAAGCCACCTTGACCACCGAAGCCACCTTGACCGCCGAAGCCACCTTGACCGCCGAAGCCACCTTGACCACCGAAGCCACCTTGACCACCGAAGCTACCTTGACCACCGAAGCCACCTTGTTGACCGCCACCGAAGCCGCCTTGTTGACCGCCACCGAAGCCACCTTGTTGACCGCCAAAGCCAGCCGCGCCTTGAGCACCAGCAGGAGCACCAGCAGGACGTGGATTACGTGCAGGAACTACTGTAGAAATCGCATGTTTGTAAACCATTTGGCTTACAGTATTTTTTAATAAAACTACATATTGGTCAAAAGATTCAATATGACCTTGTAACTTAATACCGTTCACAAGGAAAATAGAAACAGGAATACGTTCCTTACGGAGAGAATTCAAGAACGGATCTTGTAAAGTTTGACCTTTAGACATGTTATAACTCCAAAAAATTTAAAAATCAGCGCAAAAACTACCTTTGATTTTTCAATTAAAAATTATAAAAAAGGTAGTACCCAAATTTTGCTTTATCCGTAACAGTTTCGCAAGTCTTCTTGAGCCTGCTTAATCGTTAAATATGTTGTAAATTTATGCGTTTCTTGCAAAGATCTTAACCATGTGTATTGACGTTTTGCAAGTTGTCGTGTTGCAAATAGAGCTCTATCCTCCATTTCTTTACGATTTACGATACTTTTATCACTATTTTTTAAAAATTCCATGGCTTGTCGATACCCGACTGAGCGCATCGAAGGTAAATCCTCGTTTAAATCGTATTTTTTCATGAGTTCTTCAACCTCATTTAAAAATCCGATATCCCACATAATCTCGAGACGTTTTTCTATTCTTTTATGCAACTCTATACGATCAGGTAGCAAAGCGTAATTATGAAAAGTGTATCGATATGGTAAGTTCTTCGGTTGTTCAGCTTGAAGCTGTGTAATTGGTTTACCTGTCAGCTTAAATACTTCGAGTGCGCGAATAATGCGTTGCTTATCACTCACCTTAAATCTCTGACCTGCCAATGGGTCAACCTGACACAAATGCGCATATACAGCATCCCAGCCATCTCGCTCACCCATCGCTTCAATTTCTGCACGAACTGCATAATCTGCACTTGGTAAATTACTCGATAAGCCTTCAAGCAATGCTTTGAAATACAACATGGTTCCACCCACTAATATTGGGGTTTTTCCACGTGTGTGCATATCATCAATCAGTGCAGATGCATCTTCAACAAAGCTTGCCGCTGAATACACTTCAAGTGGTGAAATAATATCAATCAAATGATGCGGGAATTGAGCCAATTCATCTTTTGTCGGCTTTGCCGTACCAATATCCATATCTTGGTAAACCAGCGCAGAATCGACGGAAATCAACTCAAAATCACCTTGCTCGTATAATTCGCATGCCAAAGCAGTTTTCCCGCTTGCAGTTGGTCCCATTAAATTGATGACCGGCAATTGATTTGACATGTAAAACTACTCTCCTCGAGCAAAAAGTTTATCAAGTTGAGCCAATGGAAAGGCACGCCATGTAGGACGGCCATGATTACATTGGCTGGCAAATTCGGTTTGCTCCATTTGGCGAAGCAAAGCATTCATTTCAGAAAGGCTGAGTATTCGATGTGCGCGTACTGCCCCATGACAAGCCATACCCGCTAAAATTTCATCGCGACGTTGCAATAAACCTTGCGCTTGATCAGTCGGATCTAAATCATTTAGCAATTCAGGTACTAAGGCTTCCAGATTTGCTTTATGTAAAATCGCAGGCACACCACGTACAATCACTTGCTCATCACCATATTGGTCGATTTCCAAGCCAAAACGAGCCAATTGATCTCTTAGATCATCAACTCGCATCGCTTGCATGCGACTAATATGAACAACTTTAGGAATTAATAGCTGCTGTGACATCCAAAATTCAGGCTTATCCCAAGCAGCTTTCATTTGTTGCAACACAATACGCTCATGCGCAGCATGCATATCAACAATAATCAAACCTTCAGTATTTTGCGCCAAAATATAAATACCATGTAGCTGTGCAATCGCAATACCCAATGGATGCTCATCTACTTTAGACGCAATATGTGCCTCTAAACTCATCTCTTGCGCTGTAGCACTTGATGTATCTTCAGTTGCTCGAAGTGGTGCCAAATAACTTTGCAAAGCGTTATTTAGCCGTACAGAGCCACCTAATTGTGCATTGTACTGATAAGCAGTCGCTGTCGCTTGTGTACCATCACGGCGCATTTCTGGTACAGTCCGATCAAACTGAAAGTTTCCATCATGTTGCGGCATTGTCGGCGTCAAAGTCTGAGCTTGCGTAGTGGCCTGCTTATGCAAGTCAAACTGCTCTTGATAACGTGGTTGAGGCGCATGCTGTACAATTGACTGTTCAATATCTTGCTTCATTGCAGAGGATAATTCTGCTGAAGCCGTTTGAAATTGAGCCAAGGTTTTTTTTGCAGAATGTCGCACAAACTCATGCACTTCGCGTTGGTTTAAAAAACGAATTTCATGTTTGGTTGGATGAACATTGACATCAATATTTTCAGGGTCAACTTCTAAAAAGAGCAAATAGGCCGCATGTTGATGCCCATGCAAAATTCCCTCATAAGCCATACGCAAAGCATGAGAAATTGTCTTATCTTTCACAATACGGCCATTCACATAGACATATTGTAAATCTGCCTGCGCTCGCGCATCAGATGGATGGCCTAACCAACCACTCAAACGCATACTGATGCTGTCCGCATCCATCCAATATGCATTTTCAGTAAACTGACGCCCTAAGAGCTGTTGAACTCGCTGAAACCGTAGTTCACCACTATCAGCTATCGGTAAATTCAGCTTAATGCTGTTGTTATGTTCAAGTACAAAACGAATATCAAAATGGGTCAGTGCTAGACGACGCACGATTTCTTCAATATGACCAAATTCAGTACCGGGTTTCTTTAAAAATTTACGTCGTGCAGGAACATTAAAAAATAAATCTTGTACCCGAATGTGTGTGCCCCGTGGCGCTGCTACTGCTTGAATTTGTTGGTGATCAAATGCCGTACCATTTACCTCTACCTGATAACCGACCCCTTCATCCGTCTGACTACTGGTTAAGGTTAAGCGAGATACAGCTGCAATCGAAGCTAAGGCTTCTCCACGAAAGCCAAGACTGACAATTGCCTGCAAATCTTCAGCTGACTGAATTTTACTGGTTGCATGACGCATCACAGCTAAAGGTAAATCTTCAGGGTGAATGCCACGGCCGTTGTCTATAATTTCAATGAGTGTACTGCCACCCTGCTCAACCCGAACAATCAGTTCTGTGGTTCCTGCATCAATGGCATTTTCCAGTAATTCTTTGACCACAGATGAAGGGCGTTCAATCACTTCACCTGCTGCAATTTGGTTAGCTAATGCAGGCTCAAGTGTGCGAATACGGCGTACACTCAATTCACTCATGAAAAACGGTTCTCTAAAGCTGTTTTTAAACTGTCTGAAGCAAAGCTTAAAGTCGCATAGCGCGTTAGCTCATCTTCAGACTTTTCAATATTAATCAACAATTCTGGCGCAGGAATTTCATCACCACCTTTCGATGGCCATTCAAACAAAAATAACGCATTTGGGGTTTCGAGATAATCGCGAATACCCATCAGTTCTAATTCATAAGGATCATTTAAACGATACAAGTCAAAATGAAAAATATCTTGCCCTTGGATATTATAGGGTTCAACCAAGGTATAAGTTGGGCTTTTTACCGCACCTTGATGTCCCAAAGCTTGCATAAAATAACGTGTTAAGGTTGTTTTTCCTGCACCGAGGTCACCAATTAAATGTATAACACCTGAGTTAAAATGCTGTGCCAAAACTTGTGCTAAGTTCTGTGTATCTTCTTCATTGTTTAAAACCAAATTAAATGAATACTGCATAATACTCACGACACCAATATAAAGATTGATTATGATAGCATTGCATGGCTTTAAAAGCCTATTTTCGCCTATCAGTTTGTGTATTTTTTCACGGCTTAACGCTCTCATCATCTCCTATTGAATATGCCCATGCTTCTTTCTAATTTCATACCACCTATGATTAATGGCGTAAGTGCCAGTAAAGTGTTTTTAAAAGCTTTACAGCCACAACCACAGAGCATTTACCAATACTTGTGCCTTGAATTTCCACATATTGAGGCGCAAGAATGGTTACAACGTTTTCAAGATGGGCTGATCTTTGATGCGCAAGGGCAAAAACTCAATGCAAATAGTCCCTTTCAGCCAAATAGCCACGTGTTTTACTATCGGTTTTTAACACATGAAATTCATGTGCCTTTTAAACACCATATTATTTTTGAAAATGAACACTTTATTGCCGTAGACAAACCCCACTTTCTCACTATTAGTCCCACAGGACAATATGTACAAGAAACGCTTTTGGTTCGCTTAAAGAAACAAACTAGCATTGAGCATCTCACGCCAATTCATCGTCTTGACCGTGAAACTGCAGGGATTGTTTTATTTTCAAAGTGCATTGAAAGTCGCGGTATCTATCAGCAGTTATTTGCCGATCGTAAAGTGCAAAAAACCTATCATGCGATTGCACCCTATCTACCCACTTTAAAACTGCCACTTACGCTTCGTTTAAGAATGGAAAAAGGTGAGCCATTTTATACCATGCGTCAAATAGAAGGCGTAGCCAATAGTGAAACAGAAATTCAACTCTTAGAGCATAATCAGCAGTGGGCAAAATACCTACTCAAACCGCATACTGGTAAACAACATCAACTCCGTTTACACCTTAGCCACTTGGGTATTCCGATTCAAAATGACCCATTTTATCCGCAAGTCAAGCACAAAGCTGATCATGACTTTAGCGCACCACTACAATTACTTGCCAAGCATATTAAGTTTATCGACCCTTTATCTAAACAGCAGATCTCTTTAAGCTCCACATTTGACCTCACACTGTCATCTTAATGTCATTACAAATAATTCATATTTTTATGAGTTGAAGGATTGAATTTGGCGTGTAATAGATTAAAATAAATGCGAAAAGTTAAGTATTTAAAAGCTTTCTAAAATTATGAGAAAAACTGAAGTCTACCAAATCCGCTTGGATTCCCAAGAAAAGAAGCAAGCATTTGCGGTATTTAAACAACTGGGGATTACACCAGCTCAAGCTGTGCGTCTGTTTTTCAAGCAAGTTGTACTTACAAAATCTATCCCCTTTTCGATTGAAAATCAAAACATCAATCTTGAACAATTAATTCGTTTACGCAAACTGAAGCAACAAGATGTGAAATCATCTGTGGCAGCAACAGATGCAGACAATATGATGACTTCAAGCGATATAGATTTAGATGATGAGCATTTAGATATCTTTGAGGAACTCAATGCCATTTTGGGCGAAGGTGACAAAACTTAACACTGTCGTATTTTTAAACAATTTAAAAATCACAGTTTTTTAATTATTCGTTATGCTTCATGCAACCCTCTAATTTTAAGCATGGAGTAAAGCATGATTGTAAGACGCGCTGTAGAATCAGATTTAAAGCAACTTGCAATATTATTTGATGAATATCGCCAGTTTTATGGTGCTTCTTCCAATTTAGACCTTTCTTTTCAGTTTTTAAAACAACGCTTTGCTAATCAAGAAAGTGTGATCTTCATTCATATTAAAGATGATCTATTTACGGGCTTTGTCTTACTGTATTTAGGTTTTTCTTCTGTTGCTTGTTCTCGTTATTATCTCTTAGATGATGTTTATGTCCGACCTGCCTTTAGGCGTCAAGGCTCTGCCAAACAACTGATTGATACTGCAATCTTATTTGCACGCCATGAAAATGCGCAGCGTATTAGCTTAGAAACACAAAAGAATAATTTTCAATCGCATGCATTATATGAGTCTATGGGTTTTGTAAAAGATGAAGAATTTCAAACCTACCATTGTTTTTTAAAATAAGCCCCAAATAGTTATCTTTGTAAATTCAGCGATCTTTGTATTTAAACAAAATCATGCAACAACAGCATCTATCAATCGCATGCGTAGTTCCAATCCACGCATGCACAACATATCAGTCAATTTAACTTTAAAAAGCTATTCAGCGCGTTGCTTTGCTAATTCAATTTGCGCCTCAGTTAAATAAACCCACTCACCTTCTGCTAAGTGATTTAACTGTTCCAAGCCCAATTGTCCAATCTGCGCCCGATGTAATTGCTCTACCTTATTCCCTACAGCCGCAACCATGCGTTTCACTTGATGATACACACCTTGATGCACAGTAAAACGTAGTTGCTTCTCTGCTAAGCGTATAGCTTCTGTAGCAGCAAATATACCGCTTTCATTGCGTAGCTCTACACCCAGCTCAAGCTGTTGTAGCTGCGCGTCTGTTACATCATCGGCCGTATACATTTCATAAACTTTTGGCACATGCTTTTTAGGATGCGTTAAAGCCTGCAAAAACTGACCGTCGTCCGTTAACAATAACAAGCCTGTTGTGTCTTGATCTAAACGACCCACACACTGTAAACCTCGATTCATTAGCGCATCATCAAAAAACTCAAACACACTAAAATGATGGGTCGCCTGATGTGAACATTCATAGCCTTTAGGCTTATGTAGGGCGATATAAACTTTTTCTCGATAAACATAGTTTTGACCATAAACTTGAAACGCTAACTGATCCAAATTTACTTTATATTTGAGATTATCAATCAACTCACCATGAATTTGAACAGCACCGCTTTTAATTAACTGTTGGCAATATTTACGTGAACCAAAGCCCTGTGACTGCAACATTTTTTCCAACAACATAAAAGCACATCTCAAATAAATCGCCTGATATTCTAAAGGATCATGATCTGAAACCCAACTCAAAACAATGCAGCGGAAAATCGACCTGAGCCACGATCAGTATAAATATGCTTTATACTCTACTTGTCAATGCAAATCTTATATCTCCCGTGATGACCCTTTCCAACCTTGATTTAAACCTTATTGTCCTAATTGTTTTATTGGCGTGTGGTGTCTTTAGTCATAACACTGCTGTAACCATTGCAGCAGCTGTGCTCATTGTGTTTCGTATTACGCCTTTAAGTGAATACTTTCCTTTGCTGCAACAGCATGGTTTAAATATTGGCATCATCATCCTGACCATTGGTGTACTCACACCAATCGCCAGTGGCAAAATACCTGGCGATGAAATTTTGAAATCCTTTTTCAATTGGAAATCCTTATTTGCCATCGCTATTGGTGTATTTGTGGCTTGGTTAGGTGGTCGTGGTGTACAACTGATGAGTAATCAACCTAATATTGTTGCTGGATTACTGATTGGTACAGTTGCTGGGGTTGCTTTATTAAGAGGTGTACCTGTAGGACCATTAATTGCTGCAGGTATTTTGTCACTCATTATTGGGCTTGGCCAATAACACAGCTTGATCAGCTTCGCCCTAAAAAGATCAAATGGCAAAAAAGTTATTCTTCTATAATTAAAAGTTGTATGTACTTTCACACATCTTAGTTATAGCAAAAGCCAACAGAGTTAATGTGTTGGCTTTGAATGCCTCCCAACCAAAGCTCCCCCCAAAAACTTAAGCAGAAGTTTTGGGCTGAATTGCAAATAAGCGCTGTGTAAGCACAATACCCAGAATAGACAGAACACTCATGAGCACACCGACCCACAACCAAGTTCCAGTGCTAGACACCAATAATGCGATACTTGGCGGTAATAAAAATTGAGACAGTGCAGAACATTGTAAAATCATCCCCACAGTAGTGCTAATAGCCATAGGACTTGGGGAAAAATGTAGGGCTTGTGCAAAGATACTTCCCGCTACCAAGCCACCAAATAATGAAAAGCCAAAAACCAGTACGTATTGCAGCATAAAAGGCAAACTGTCTTTTGCTGTATAAAAAAGTAGTGCACAAGCAATTAATACAACAAATCCCAAAATGACCAGCAGCTTCGCCTGCAAGCCTCGTTGTAACAGTAACCCACAGATAAAAGTACCTACGGCATTTGCGATAGATACACTTGCCGTAAGCAATCCAGCCAAAGTAGGTGCAATATGATTTTGCTCATAAATCGTCGGTAAAAAGCCCACCAAAGCAAACCATTGCCCTGCATAAGTTCCAAATATCAACGCGAGTAACCATGCTGGCTGATGCTGCAATGTAAGTTTAATTAAAGATTTTAGCGGTACAGCTTGTGAAGAAGGCGTTGTATTTGGAATAAACCATGCAATACCAATTAAAAAGCTCAATGTAATGAATGCATAACTAAACCAAACCACAGACCATGACCAACTTTGAATCAACATAGGTGCAGTAATTAAAGCAATGCCTACTCCTCCGCCCATATAAGCCGCCCATAAGCCCATTTTGGCCGGTAAACTCTGTATAGGTGCCAACTCGCGAATAAGCGCTGGCCCACTCAAGGTAACCAGTAAAAAGCCAAAACCTTCTATAATTCGCATGCTAAATAAAGACAGTACCGACTGCGTGAGTCCGGCACAGATACTGGCTAAAGTGAGTAAACTGAGCCCCAACAACACACAACGCTTTAAACCTAACTTTGATACATAACTACCAATCAGCAGCGCAAAGCACATCCCTGCACATTGTATACAGGACAATAGTAAACCCGACTGCACCAAACTTAAGCCTAGCTCAGCCTGTAAAATAGGGATAGCAGCGGGTAATTTACCAATATGCATCGCAGCGGCAAAACCAGCACCAATGATGAGTAAATCCTTTGCAAACCATTGTACTTTTGCTGACATTTAATAAAATCTTTTACTTGAATAAGGCAGTAACATAACAAATATAAGATTTAATTAATATCGTCGAAAAATATAAATTAATATCTATTTACGATAATTTAAGCCAAAAAAAATTAGATTTTAGTAAATAATTTATTAATTACTCTCATTTTGTATCATTCAAACTTATTCAATTAGATCAAAGCATACACCTGACTTTGCATCACTTTTCCATCTTCCAAATATACGGTCACAGCTTGGCGATGATATTCCACGCCTTCAAACTCATCCAAATATTCCCAGTGATCCTCTAAATGCTCAGATATAAATACATAGCCCTGAACAGGATTTCCATCATCTTTCAAACGAATTCCAGGACTACCTAAAGCCGCACCCCAACCGCTATTTTCTAAGTTCCCCAATATATAGCCTTTAAACCATGTGCCACCAATTCGCTCCATCACATGTGCATTCGGCTCACCGAGGCGTAAAGTGCCGTATACAAATAAACTTTGCATATTGTGTATTTCCAATTTCATTGTCTCTGTACTTTAACGTTCAAATTTAAAAGCCACTTATTTCAACCCAAAGCGGAGGAAATAAATGGCTTTATTTATGAATCAAAATATTAATTCAATCTATATTTAGATTAACTATTCAACAAATAACAAGGCCAAACGCACTTGGTCATAACCCATACGCGGGCTGGTCTGTTCCACAATCGGACGTAATTTAATGCTACCGTCATCATTAAAATGTTCGGCATCTTTACGCTTCATTAAGCGTTTATAAATTTTACGGACTTGTTCCACTGCTTCTTCACCCGGATGAGCAACAGAAATATCGAGCGCCTGTTCTTTTTGCAAGCGAGCCAAGTGATTAATAATTGTCGCTGGAGTTAAACCACGCTCTTGTGCAATATCTGCTATGTCATAGCCATCTTCAAACAATGCTCGTGTTTCATCCAAAGTAGCTGAACCATAACTTTGTTTCGCACCATTTTTGGCGATTTTCTTTTCATTACGCTCAATTTCATATTCATTTAATGTGCCACCACAGTGACGAATAAATGCTTTATGTTGCGGGGTTAAATCAATATCAGCAAATTGATTTTCTGCTTCTGCAGAAAGCTCTTGAAAACGTCGATCTGCTTTAATAGCCAAACTATCTAACTCAAGTGCTTGCTCATTAAAACCTAATAATCTTAAGCCTTGTAAGGTTTTTAAACGCGACAAGGCAACATAGCCTTGGCCTTTTTCAAAAGTATGACTGAGATTAATCTCAGCAGCTTCTAAAGTCATACCTTGTGATTTATGAATGGTAATTGCCCATGCCAAACGCAGCGGAATTTGCTGAAAACTGGCAATGGTTTTGCCTTCGTCATTGTCAACTGACCATGTTTCAGGCTCCACAATTAAAGTCGTACCATCTGTAAGTTTAACTTTAGGCAATACACCGTATTCATCGTCTTCTTCAAAGCCAATTACTTCACCCAAACTGCCATTGATATAGCCCACATCAAAATTGTTTTTTACAAACATGACTTTGGCATTTTTCTTTAAATTGAGTGTTTCTGGCGCACGTACAGATGATTTTAGCGTTTCGATGAGCTTTTCATTGCCATCACACTGCGCATCAAACTGCTTTGCTTCCTGCTCAATTTCATTTAAATGTTTGAAGTTAATACTGTCCACATCCATATTGTGGGTATATAAACGTGTAAAGGTATCGCCAATATCTTGTGTGCGTGTTTGTTTTAATGCTTCTAAGTGTGCAGGACCAATCGTTTGCGCACGAATTGCATTTAAAATATCATTTAAATAGTCATTGCCTTGACGGTGTTGCTCAGTCAAATAACACACGCGAAATTTGGCTTCGACCCAAGCCTCAGACATAAAGCAAAACTTATCGCGATTGCGTTCTTCATTACGGCCTACAGGTGGCAACTGGAAAAAGTCACCAGCCGCAATGACTTGAATCCCACCAAAGGCTTCATCACTTTCTTTAAAAAACTTCAGGACTTTATTCACCAAGTTGAGTTGCTTGGCATGTAGCATCGAGATTTCATCAATAATCAATACTTGGGCATTTTCTAAATGCTCTTTTAAATATTTACGTTCTTTTAAGCGTTTGAGTTCATCTTCAGAAATCGCATCTTTAATGCCTATGCCCGCCCAAGTATGAATCGTCATGCCATTCATGTGTGTGGCTGCAATACCTGTAGATGCTGTAATCGCAACCGTCACCTTGCGCGCTTTTAGATAATTAATATATTGATTTAAGGTATATGTTTTACCCGCACCTGCCGAGCCTGTTAAAAATACGTTTTCACCAGCTTTTAATAACTTGAGTGCGGTTTCCTGATTCATAAGACCTATACCATTAAAGAACCGCTATAGCCTACCGACTTTTACCTCAAAAGTTAAGCTTCATCCGCCAGAGTCTGTCGCGTATTGAATCGTACTTTGCTTGAATCAAATGGATTGTTGATTTCGTAGATTCAGAAACTCAATAAAACGACAGGCAATCATTGTTGCTGTTACTTGAGCTTTTTTATTATGAGCATGTTCCAACTGATCAAAAATCAAGACTTCATTTTGTAATACGCAACCTAAAGTCATCGGTGCGAGCGTTGAATCGAGTGGCATCACATGAAAAGCCACATATTCACCTTCTATAATCCGATGTGCATAACTGGCGGCCAAACAATGCCGAAATACTTTAGACTCTTGAATAATGCGGTCTATAGATGTCAACTCTTCAATCAACCATTGTTCAAACTGTATTTGCGGCGAATGACTCCACGCACTCCATGATGCTTTTAAGCAGTCTTTTTTGAGCTTGGTCATAATTTCTTCTTTTTGAATTTCATCATGCCAAACAATCGCCTGCTGATATAAGCCAAACCATGTCACATTCTTGGCAATGACTTTATTTTCTGCAAAATATGCTGTGAGGTAATCACGGACATAAGCATCAAATAACGACTCCCGGGATTGCTCATGAACTAAATAGAAACGCTGACGAAAATCATCCAATTGAATACGGTGACGTCTTAAGGTACTGTGAAAATTTCTATTTTGCTGAGTTTCTGGGCGTATAAACGCAATCAACTCGGTTGCCAAAGGCTGGGTAATCTTGGCCAAATGCTGTAAATACGCCTGCATCACTCGACTGAGTGAGGCATAAACTCGTTTTTCAAGTGTTTGGTCTTCACGTGCAATACAACGAACCAAAGCCATCCACTCATCTAAATACAAAATAGAATGGCTTATTGCAATACGATGATCATCCATCGCCTGTTGCGTCCCTTGTAAAACGGCATGGGTATTGTTTGGATGCTCAAACCACTGTTCCTGATTTGCAAACTCATAACACCGACTAATAAACATGCGAGCGGCAGCATATTGAAAGTACTGCAACGTCGCTAAAATAATTTGAGGATGTTGCTGACTACAATCAATAAAGCTTATGGCCGTCATGGCTACACGTACACTGCTATGCTGGATATTTTCACTAACCCAATCGATCACTTCACTTGATTGACGGTACAACCAATTGACAGTGCGCATACCATCGAAGAGTGGTAGCTTCGCCGCTTTTTTTTTTGCCAAATTCATGTATTAGCCTGTACAAAATGTTGCTTAGATAAAATATCTGGCTGTTGCCATACTTCACGGTGCATCAGGCGTAAAAAAACCAACATTTTAGGTTGCTCAAGCGCATGCCGATATAGCAGTTCAATATCCGCTCGATGTTCCTGTAAATCATTTAAATTAAAGCGTTCTACAAAGTTTAAAGACATAATTCGATACAAAGGTGCATCTAAAAACTGCGTCGCGGTATAGCCAAACTCATAAAAGCTTCCCATCAAATTCTGCACAGGCAAGAATTCTGTCTCCATTAATAGATCAAAGCAAAACATCGTTTTAAATTGTTCGATCACTGCTTTTGGAATAGCGACACCTTTACGGCGAAAATTTTGCAAAATGGGCGTTTTGTAATACTTGGCTTTTATCATTAAATGATCAGTGATTTCAGCTTGTACTTGCGTAATTTGCTGTAAAAAAGCTTCTGCCCGCTGTTCAACCCCACAGCACTGATAAATATATTCAAGTAGTAACTGTTTAAGTTTTTGCGCCTTGCTTCTGAGCAAAAGCGAATGCTGTGGCTTACGATCACCCGTTAAAAAGTAAATTTCATGTAAAAAGAACTCCTCCAACGCTTCGGCATGTGGTTGCCCAGCAACAAAATGCATGTCAAATAAAGTTGGTGAGCTTAGACAGCTCAAACTTGTATAACGTTCTGGCGTATGAAAATGAATGGAAAACAATTGATTCGCCAAAACAATACGTTGCTTTGCAGGTTCAATTTTGAACATGTTTTGCGAAGTAATGTTTCCGGCCAATTCAATTTGATCAATATACAGGCGATTTAAACCCTGTGAAATACGTAGTAACTGTTTCGCAATCGCCACCAAAGAAGTGGTAACGTCTTTTTGATCCATCCCCCACTCCTTATTGATTCATACATTTTATTTATTTCTTCAATATAGGAAATATTCGCTCTTTGCTCCAGTCTTTTCTATAGCCTGAGCGAATTTATGGCTTATGTGAAATACACTTTAGCGCTACGCTACCTTTATACAGCATAGTCAAACTCAAGCGTTTTTACAGTATAATTTAATGCGCAAAAAGATCGTGTTGTTGCTCACGATATTGTTTTAAATCAGATATTCCCTGATAAATCTGTTGCTGTATGTGCTCACGAAATGCTTTCAACTCCTCCACATCTTGAATCTGCATCAGACTTTGACGGGGCATAAATTGAAAATAAAATGGTAATCGCTTTGGAATTAAACTTTTAGGTAAAGATGGAATGACCTCTCCATGCCTTAACAATTTCGCTAATCTTGGGACTTTGAGCAAGGTTTGAAAAAATTTAGTATTCACTACTGTTGAAGCATCTACACCAATTTCATAAGCTTCATCACCACCTAAGGCAGCAAAAGGTACAATATCATAACTAAACTCTTGCGCCAGTTTTAGAAAGCCGTAACGCTCTTTCCAAATCAGCTGATAAGCTTCGCCTTTACGTTTCAGCACCTCACGCCCACCACCTGGGAAAACTAAGATGGAATAGCCTTGTTGCATCACGCTACGGACGTATTCTTGTACACCGTCCACCGCACCAAACTTTTTGACAATCTCACGCCAAACAGGCAAATAAAAATGGCTATGGTCAGCAATACTAACCACAGCCACTTTATGTTCATTGTACAGGTAGTCGATAATCATCGGTGCATCAAGCACACCATACATCGTATGATTACCCACATACATTGCAGGTATAGATGCATCAATATATTCTGCGCCTAAAAAAGTTGGCTGAAAATATTGCTTGGAGATCGAACTAATTCGCCCAATCCATTTTGCATCATGTTGTACCTGCACCTATGTACCTTTTACATATTTACTGTTCAGTCTATAAAGACCTAAAATCAGGATTTATGCAACGTGTTTTTGTACGAGGATTGAACCTACTGAATAACCCGCACCAAACGAACACAATACGCCATATTCACCGTCATCCACTTGGTCTGCAGTACGGTGTAAAGCAATAATGACACCTGCTGATGACGTATTTGCAAACTCATCCAAAATAATTGGTACTAAATCTGCTTTTGCATTTTCTTTACCTACCACCAATTTCAGAATTAATTCATTCATACTGGCATTGGCTTGATGTAACCAAAAACGCTTCACATTTGCGGGTTCAATTTCATTTTTCTCTAATTGCTTTGAAATCATTTTCGCAACTAAAGGACAAACTTCTTTAAACACTTTACGTCCGTCTTGGCGGAAACGCTTATCATCAGTATCCGTCGTTTCACTTGGATTTAAGAAACCAAAGTTATTGCGAATATTGTTTGAGAACTGGGTAAACAAATTAATGTCGAGCACTTCAAAACCAGTTTTGCTTGTTGTTTCTTCAATAATTGATGCAGTTGCAACATCACCAAAGATAAAGTGACAATCACGCGAACGGAAATCTGTATGACCCGACGTAATTTCAACGTTAACCAACAATACGCGACGAGCACCAGCTTTAATCGCATCATAAGCTTGCTTAATACCGAAAGTCGCTGCTGAGCAAGCCACATTCATGTCGTATGCATAGCCTTGAATACCCAGCGCAGTTTGAATTTCAATCGCTACTGCTGGATATGCACGTTGCAAATTAGAGCAAGATAAAATCACCACATCGATGTCTTCTGCAGTAACACCTGCATTTTCCATCGCTTGTTTAGCAGCAGTCACGCCCCATTCTGCTTGAATAGATAATTCATCATTTGAACGTTCACGCAACAATGGACGTAAACGCTTTGGATCTAAAATACCTGTTTTCTCTGCAACATAACGACGCTTTACGCCTGACGCTTTTTCAATAAATTCTGCGCTCGAACCACGACGAGCCTCTAGCTCACCTGCTGCAATTTTTTCAGCATTGTCTTGGTTATACTGTTCCACATAAGCATTGAGACCTTCTACCAGCTCTTCATTGGTAATAATGTCTTCTGGATGATATAAACCCGTACCTGTAATGCGGATGCCCATGTAAAACTCCTTTTTGAAATTGCCACTATCTTAACTGATTCCAAGTTTTTCCCATAGTTTTTGCAACCGGGTTGGAGAAATTGGCATCTTTGTTTTCATTGGTTGTGAAAATAAAGAAATGCGTAATTCCTCGACCATGAAATACAATTCTTTTAGTCGAGCATCGTTTTTAAACTTAAATAATTTTTCCATCCATGGGTCAACTTGATCAATGGCAGAATTGTCCCTTTGCAGATTATTTGCTAAGCGATCTAAACGCAACACCAAGGCCTTTAAATAACGCGGAAATTCTTGCCAAACATCGGTTGGTTTCACATAAACAAAATCTGATAAATTCATCAAATCTAGCTGATCTTCAATATCATCAATATTTTTTCCAAAGATAGAATCATCTAAAACCAGCAGTTTGCGACGGATATCCTGCCATTGAATAAAAATTTCACTTAATGTGGCCAAGACCTGCTGACCATGAGTTAAGAAAGATTTCTTTACATTTAAAACCAAGTTTTGATACTCCTGCTCATTGACAGGAAGCTCATTTATTGCAACTTGTAGTGTGGCATAAACTAACATTTGCTCTAATTTTGCTTTATCACCCAATGGCGAATATGCCAAAGCTAAAGGTTTTGAAATCTGTTTTTTTAACTGACGAACTACATCACCCAATTGCATATACACCAAACGAATCACACCTTCACGATGCTTTCGCACGGCTTCTGCTTGGTCATTAAAGGTTTGTATCACAACACCCGATTCATCTTTTTGCTCTAGGCTCGCAAAAGGTTTTACAGAAACCAAGGCCTGATATTGCTTAACCACCACCCCTGTCACTTTTTGTGAAGCTTCAAATACAAAAGACTCTGGGAAGCTTTTGAATTCACCTTTTAATTGTTTGACTGGGCTATGGGTTTCTGTGCGGCAACGTGCTTTTAACTCACTTAAATCACGACCTTGTTCAACCATTCGGCCTTTTTCATCAATGACTTTAATCAGTGGTTGTAAATATTGCTCAATACGATCAAATGAAAAATCTTTTTCTGTGATTTGATCCCCACGCAGTTGATAAGCCAAAAAGCTAAAAATATGCTGATTCAAATGTACAGCATCAAGTCTTGCCATCAACTTTTTCGCGGTGTCTGGGATGGGTACCAAGCCACGGCGTTTATCTTTAGGTAAAGACTTTAATAACGCTTCGATCAGGTCCTCACGCCAACCTGGAATTCCCCAAGACCAAATTCCTTCGTCTACTTGTGGCAAGGCCTGTAGTGGAATTTTAACCGTTGCACCATCTTCATCATGACTTGGGTCAAAATGATAGGTAGCCGCCAATCTCAGCTCACCATTACGCAAATAATCTGGGAATTGTTGCGTTGTTGGGCGGTCATTCAGCCAAAGTGCATCATCTTCAATAAATAAATAACGCGGTTGCTGTTGTTCAACAGTAGCACGCCAATCCTCAAAACTACGTCGGCTTGCAACTTCAGCTGACACTTTAGATGCATAAAATTGATAAATCGTTTCTTCATCCACCACCAAATCACGACGACGCAATTTATCTTCTACACGCTCTACTTCTTCAAGTTTAAGTAAATTGTGCTTTAAGAATGGTGGGATTACACCTAAATTCCCTGTGGTTAATGCATCACGCAGGAAGATTTCATGTGCCGCAGGTTGATCGACTTTTTCATAATTAATTTGTCGCTTCGGCTCAATAATCAAACCAAATAACGAAATTTGATCATAAGCATTTACCACACCTGCTTTTTTCGACCAGTGTGGTTCAAAATAATGATGCTTTAACAAATCACGCGCAGCCAACAAAATCCACTCGGGTTCAATTTTGGCCAAAGTACGCAAATACACCTGAGAGGTTTCAACCATTTCAAAAGCCATCACCCAAGGTGTATTGGTTTTATGTAAGGTAGAGGCTGGAAATACACGCGCTTTTTGCTGACGTACCGCCATGAATACATTTCGTTCATCTGTTTTGTTGGCAATAAACGACAGCAAACCCGTTAATAAAGCACGATGTAAATTTTCATAGCTGGCTTTCTTTTCGTTAAATGACAGCTTTAAACCTTTAGCTAAGTCAACCAACTGCTCATGCGTCTTTTTCCATTCACGTAAACGCAACCAACTTAAAAAGTGAGTACGGGCAAATGAGCGTCGTTTATTTTCACTCATGCTTTCGCGGTTATCGTTTAGCGTGTCCCATAATTTGGTATAAAACAAAAAGTCGGAATCGGCCTCGCGGAACAAAGCATGTTTTTGGTCTGCTTGCATTTGCTTATCGGCAGGACGTTCACGTGGATCTTGCACAGCTAAAGCAGCCACAATCACCAACACTTCATTTAACACACCAAAATGAGTACCACCTAAAATCATACGTGCCAAACGTGGGTCTATCGGCATTTTTGCCATTTGCTGACCAATTTTGGTTAATGAGTCACCCTTGGCATGAGCATGATTGCCTTGCTGAGCATTAGACTTATCTGCCATTGCGCCAAGCTCAATTAAAAGCTTACGACCATCATTGACTAAACGGTGATCTGGCGGCTCAATAAAATCAAAATCTTCTAATGAACCCAAGCCTAAACTTTGCATTTGCAAAATTACAGAAGCCAAATTTGTACGTTTAATTTCAGGTTCTGTAAATTCTGGACGGCTCTGAAAATCTTCTTCCGAATACAAACGAATACACACACCCGGTGCAATACGACCACAGCGACCTTTACGCTGATTGGCCGCTGCTTGTGATACCGCTTCAATTGGTAGACGTTGAATGCGTGAGCGATAGTTATAACGTGAAATACGAGCAAAACCACTGTCAATCACATAACGAATATTCGGAACAGTTAACGCTGTTTCTGCAACGTTGGTGGCAATAATAATGCGTCGACCACCCCCAGTAGGGTTAAAGATTTTTTGTTGCTCGGCTAAAGCCAAACGTGCATACAGTGGTAAAACCTCCGTATGACGTGGGCCATGTTTTATTAACGTTTCTTGTAATTCACGAATTTCTTGTTCAGTGCTGGCAAAAATCAAAATATCAGCATGCTCTGGATGGCCTTTCGTTTGCGCATCCTGAAAACATTCTTCTACTGCTGACACCACAGCACGGGGCAGATTTTCTTCAAAATCATCAAATTCGTCGTCATCACTGCCCACAATACTCAGTTCTGAAATAGGGCGATAGCGCAGTTCTACAGGAAAACTACGGCCTTCGACTTCAAAAATAGGCGCATTGTTAAAATACTGACTAAAGCGGTTCACATCTAATGTTGCAGACGTAATAATCACTTTTAAGTCTTTACGACGTGGCAATAATTGCTTGAGATAACCCATGATGAAGTCAATATTGAGCGAACGCTCATGTGCTTCATCAATGATAATCGTATCGTATTTGGTGAGAAAGCGGTCATTGGCCAACTCTGCCAATAAAATACCATCCGTCATTAAGCGTACAAGAGAATCTTGCGAACCTTGTTCATTAAAACGAACTTTAAAAGAAATTGCCTCACCCAGTTTTTGCCCAACTTCTTCTGCAATACGTTGTGAGACACTACGTGCAGCCAATCGGCGTGGTTGCGTATGGCTAATCATCCCCGTCAAACCACGGCCTGCAAGCATTGCAATTTGAGGTAACTGTGTGGTTTTACCCGAACCTGTTTCACCAGCAACAATAATCACTTGATTGCTTTGAATTGCATCAATCAATTTGTCTGCATATTGAGTTACAGGCAAATCTTGATTCAACTTGATGTTTGGAATGCTTTCCACACGCTCAAGTACTTTGAGATGTGATTTCTCAAATAATTCTTGATATTGCTTTTCATTGGCGTCTTTGCCTTTGCGCAATCGATTTAAACGGTGAAGATCACGTGCCATCACCATATTTTCTACATTTAAACCTTTTGCAACCAAGTGAACGCCCTACAACTATCTGAAAACGCCCTATTCTACTCGTTTTCAAATAGATTCCCAATCTCCTGATGTCCCGTTTCAAACATTCAAATAGACTTTAGCGTCAAACATCACAATTCAAACCGTTCTATACCGCTCAGCTCTACTTTTTAGTGCATACGATTTAAAAATTTGCTTGTGCCTGCTTTAACAAAATGTCATGCCCAAATTTGAGTCCAATAAAAAATAAAGATGACTTTTTTAAAATCTACCCTTGAATTTTCAACTCACTGGCATCATGTTCTTAAGCGAGTATTTGGGTCGATCATTTTGTCATTTAGACATCATATTTTTCATGCTAAATGAACAGAATCATCTGACTTTAAGTCTGTGGATATTTTTCTAATTCGGTTTTTCCGATATTTGTAATGTAAAAATACTATTTCAGCAATGACTTAAAGTTCGATACTCTATTGGAAATCAAATACAAACCTCAATCATGGAGACAATGATGAGCTTAATTAATACTGAAGTTAAACCATTCAAAACTACTGCATTCCAAAACGGTCAGTTCATCGAAGTAACTGAAGCTGATCTTAAAGGCAAATGGTCTGTAGTATTCTTCTACCCAGCTGACTTCACTTTCGTTTGCCCAACTGAACTTGGTGACCTTGCTGACAACTACGAAGAATTCAAAAAATTAGGCGTTGAAATCTACTCAGTTTCTACTGACACTCACTTCACTCACAAAGCTTGGCACGATTCTTCAGAAGAAATCAAAAAAATCCAATACGTAATGGTTGGTGATGCGAACTGGACTCTTGCTAAAAACTTTGACGTATTAATCGAAGCTGACGGCCTTGCTGACCGTGGTACTTTCGTTATTGATCCTGAAGGCAAAATCCAAATCGTTGAAATCAACGCTGGTGGTATTGGCCGTGATGCTTCTGAACTTCTTCGTAAAGTTAAAGCAGCTCAATACGTACACGCTCACCCAGGCGAAGTTTGCCCAGCTAAATGGAAAGAAGGCGACGCAACTCTTGCTCCTTCAATCGACCTAGTTGGTAAAATCTAATTTCTAATTAGATTAAACTGATTAAAAAACCGCGCTTTTAGCGCGGTTTTTTTATTTTACGAAAGATAATCTAAAAGATTAAATCTGGTACATTCATAACCATTTTAGGGATTTACACCTAAAAAGCTAAAAGGGGCTGTCTCTACAAATTTAGCCGTAGCATCACCTGCGTATGCAATTGCCTGATCTTTGCCTAAATTCAACTTACGTGTTTGAGACTGCTTGAAGTTAATTTGTTTTAGTCCACCCAAAATACATTCGGTGACACAGCAGACTCAAAGTAATATTTCAAGTTTTTATGGTCCGCCACAGTACGCCAGCGCGTAGAAGAAATATTTGGTTCTTCTTCTGTATTTAAACCAAAAGGCACAGGCACATTGCGAATCACACTAAATACACTGGCTAAGCTAAACTGAGTCTCTGCATTTTTAGGAATGGCATGAATATAAAACGAAGCACGTGCAAATCGATCAGCGGCGCGATTGGTGCCCGGTAAAAAAAGTCGTTCCACCAATTTGCTTCCAATATTGGTTTAACGCCAATTGCTGATCAAATATTGGGGAGTTGGTCATCACTTGATAACTTGCATCATGATGAATCACTTGCTTTCCAGCAAGATATTCAATAATCGCGCTATCCCCAGTCGCATCCGATAACGATAAATGCAAAGTTGCTAAGCATTGTTCGCCGGGGACTTAATCAGAAATCACAGCAAAGGGATCTTTTTGTAAAAATTGAACAGCTTCTGCCACAGTGGCAAAATTATCCAACATGTATTGCGCCCAAAGTGAAATACTCAGTGTTGGCTTTTTAGTTTGCTCCAGTTGTGGGTATTCAGCTTCTACCAACCAGAGTAAATTGGCATTCAAACCCTTTTCATTTAAACCATCTGTGGTCGCAATATCATAGCCTGTAGCAATCACATTGCCATATTTTGAGGTCCATTGTGTCGAGTTCTTGCCTGCATTACCACTTCGTTTCACCCCTTAAGGTAATATCCAAAGGTTAGTACCCACATCACTTTTCCAATCCATGTAGCGGACCGTCATTACATTTTACCGCTCCCCTTGAAATACCACACGAGTACATGCATCTGCCCAAGAACTTAATAGCAGGCCTGATATGACCATCATACTACATACCGTTTTTTTCATACGCTTACCCTCTAGATGAATCTTTTAATCGCAATATTTTTTTTAAATTGTAATGTGCTGAGTAAATCTACTTTGCATCTCCACACGTGAACCTACAAACAGTATGCGGAACTTTCACGGCTTATGCTTTGTTCTGATATATAATTCTTATCACAGACAATGCACTTTTGACCATACACTCCTCATTATCATAAATTTCAAATATTTATTATTTTAACCGCGCAAATCGCTATGGTGAGCATATTCACATCATATTGCTCATGACCTTGGCTTGAAAACTGATTATTTTTTGTTACAAATCTATGCTATTAGCATCTCTTAATTTAACTTAAGTTCAAGAGACAGAAGAAGTTCTGTAATGAAAAAGATTGATTCAGATTAAATCAACAAAGGGAGTAGCTTATGGGAACACCGATTGCTGTAACGTCCTGGAAATATAGTGCATCATCACGCTATTTAACAATTTTTTATAATAATGGCTCAGGTGATCTTTACCACCCTGTCCCCGCTTTTGTATACGACAATTTAATGCGATGTAATGATAAAACCGCTTTTGTGCATAAATATTTAGAATACGATTTGCACTTTACTCGGCTCAGCATTCAGTGAATTTCTCTAGCTTTCATGCCATCAATCTTGATGGCATTGTTATTTTATGATGCAGGGCTACATTGTTCAGCCCTGCCACATCTACCTTAAACTGCCTGAATAAACTTAAAGCGTGGCAATACGTCCCCGTTGTATTCAACTGTTTCTAAAAACATGCTTAATGGACGAACCCACATCGAATACTCACCGTACAAGCATTGGTATACCACCAATTTTTCTGCCGTTTCACTATGTGTAGCGACTGAAAATACTTGATAAAGTGGTCCTTTATAATGCTGATAAATCCCGCGTTGCAATTCCATATTCTCGTCTCCGCGCTAAATAATCGCATCATAACGAATTTTTAATTCGTAAATGCAACTTTCACTTGAAATCCAGAGAATCAACCTTATCTATTAAGTTGAAATTTCAAATGAAATTAACCAATTATTTATAAAACCGATTGTTTTTATAAAAACAAACTGTTTTATCTATTTTTATATTTATCTTATTCTTATCCCATCAAATATACATTTACTCCTTTGGAGACGTTAGCAATGTTAGATCAAAATACTTCTGCACAATTAAAAACTCTT